>DASXNO010000273.1:0-5901 GCA_036495025.1 Actinomycetota bacterium
ACCTACGGACCAGACGGCTTCCGGGTGGAGCCGCTCGCCGATCCCGGCCTGCGCGACGTCACGGCCGAGGTCAACTTCTCCGCCGTCGACCGGGTCGCCCGGCAGCATGGGTTCGAGCCCCAGCTCTACTGCTCCCAGCGAGCGTGGCTGGCTTCACTCGGGCACGGGGCGCTGGCGGAGAGCCTGGAGCGGGCCGCGGACCGGGCCGCGGCAGACGGGCGGCCCACGGACGCCATGGCGATCGAGGCCGACCTCAGCGAACTGCGGTGCCTTGTCGGGCATCTGGGCTACGGCGACATCAGGGTGTTCCGTGCCGCCAAGGCGGCCCCAGTTCCGGTTGTGGACCCGTGACGGCGGTCGCCCCTTCGGGAAGCCGCCGGACGGTGGCGATCATCCGGCCCCCGGGAGACTCCTTCGTCCGGGCGGAGTCGAGGCACCCGGAGCGTGATCGCATCGATCCCCACCGTGCCCGAGCCCAGCACGCCGCCTATCGCCGTCTCCTCGAGGCGGCCGGCGTCGAGGTCGTGGAGCTTGCGCCCGACGAGGCGCATCCGGACGCCTGCTTCACCCAGGACCCGGCGATCGTCCTGGAGGGCCGGGCCCTTCTCGGAAGGTTCGGGGCGTCCTCACGCCGTGGCGAGGAGAAAGCGATCGCCGAAGTCCTCGGGCCGCTCGTCCGGCTCGTCGGTGCCGTGCAGCCCCCCGGGACCCTCGAGGGCGGCGATCTCCTCCGGGTTGGCAGGCGCATCGTCGTCGGCCGCTCCCGCCGCACGAACGATGCCGGGATCGAGGCGCTCCGGTGCTTCGCCGAGCCGCTGGGCTGGGAGGTCTGCACCGCCGAGGTCCCGCCGTGGGCACTCCACCTGCAGACCGCCGCCACCGGGGTGGGGGACCGGATCGTCCTGGGTCCGAAGGAGGTGGTCACCCAGCGGGCGTTCGAGGGGCTGGACCGTGTGGTGGTGCCCGATGAGGACCGCGGTGCGGGCAACGTCGCGGTGATCGACCGAACAAGCCAGGGCAAGCCGCCCTTCGTCATCGCCGCGGGGAGCCACCCCGTCCACCGGGAACTCGAGGCCCGTGGGTTCGAGGTGCACGCCACGGCCCTCGACGAGTTCGAGCGGGCCGACGGCAGCCCGACGTGCCTGTCCCTCCTTGTCGAGCCCATGCCTTGAAAGCGCGATGAACACCGCTGAGCGTCCCGACACCGACCTGGTGGACTGGATTGCCGTGCTGGTCGAACGCGCCACGGGGGTCGCTGCCCGCCGCATCTCCGTCGAGCCACGCGCCGGCCACGCCTCCGTGCGCAGGTACTGGCGTGCTCGCTGGGACGGCGGGGACGCGCCGTCGTCGGCCCTCGTCATGGTGCTGCCGTCCGGCATGCCACCCGAGGAGATCGGCAAGGGGGGGCCCACCGGCCCGGCGCCCTTTGTGGACGTGCAGCGCTACCTTGCCGGCATCGGCGTGCGGGTGCCCCACATCTTCGACTGGAGCCAGGAGGAGGGCTTCGTCGTGCTGGAGGACCTGGGGGACGAGATGATGGTGTCGCGGCTCGCGGCCGGCGACGCCCGGGAGCCTCTTTATCTCGCCGCCGTCGACCTGCTCGCCCGGATGCGCGTGGCGTCGGACGCCGCCCCCGACCCCGGCTGCATCGCGTTCCAGCGACGCTACGACCACGACGTGTACCGCTGGGAGCTGGAGCACTTTCTCGAGTGGGGCGTGGCCGCCTGGAAGGGGGCCGTCCTGTCGGGGCCGGAGCGACGCCTGGTGGACCGGTGCTTCGACGAGCTGGCCCGGCGGCTGGCCGGCGAGCCCGCGGGGTTCACGCACCGTGACTACCAGTCGCGCAACATCATGGTGCTGCGGGGTGGTGAACAGGCCCTGATCGACTTCCAGGACGCCCTGCTCGGCCCTCGCCAGTACGACCTGGTCTCACTGCTACGCGACAGCTACGTGATACTCGACCAGGACCTGATCGACCGGATGGTGGGCCGCTATCTCGCGGCAACGGCGGCCGCAGGTGGCTCGGAGATCGTCGCGGGGGAGTTCCGGGAGGTCTTCGACCTCCTCACCATTCAGCGCAAGCTCAAGGATGCTGGCCGATTCATCTATATAGATCGAGTCAAGTCTAATCCCAGTTTTCTTCGGTTCGTTCCCGTAGCCCTGGGCTATGTGCGGGAGGCCTTCGGGCGGCTGCCCGCGATGGCCGACCTGCAGGCAGTGCTGTCCCGCTATGTGCCGGAACTTGGGCCAGGCGAGAGCCAGGGCACGTGGCCCCCAGGCGTCACCCAGGCCTAATCGATCTCTTCGTCGATGACCCGGCGCCGCCGGCGTGGAGGAACCGTGCCGTCGGTGTAGACGGCCCGGCGGTGGAAGCCGCCCCAGCTCCCCCAGAACATCATCGAAAGGACGAGACCGATCACACCCACGACCATGAGGATGACGCCCACGGTGTGGATGTTGAACCCGGGTGTGTTGACGGTGACGGCAAAATCAAGGATCGCCCCGACGGCGATCAGGAAGATGCTCGTTCCGAGACCCATCCCACCCTCCTTGGTAAGCCCCTTGGTGAGGCCCTGAGGCGCCCCTCGAGGCGCCGGATAAGAGCCCCGAGGCGCCCCTCAAGGCGCCGGATACGCTACGTTGCGTAGTCGTATGTACCCGCGACGAGTGGCGCCAACCGTTGGCCGCGCATCGCCGGCCCTCAACGGCGCCCCGTCAGGAGTGGCGGGAGTCTTGCCCCAGGTCGATGATCCCCTCCCGCACGGCGACGGCGACCGCCTCGAGCTTGGAGTGCGCCCCGAGTTTCGACAGGATGGACTGGACGTGCTTGCGGACGGTGTTGACCGAGAGGAAGAGCTGATCGGCCACCGTGGAGTTCTGCGAGCCCTGTGCCAGCAGTTTCAGGACCTCCCGCTCGCGCTCGGTCAGCGTCGAGCCGACCCCCCGGTAGTCGCGGCGCAGCTTCGGCAGCAGGCGTGCCAGCATCGCCGGTGAGATCAGGGCCTCGCCGGCATGCGCCGCCCGGACCGCGGAGATCGCCTCGCCCACCGCGGAGTCCTTGGTGATGTAACCGGAGCAGCCGGCCTCGATCGCGGCAACGAGGATCGCGTCGTCGGGGAAGCCGGTGAGCATGACGATCTTGATGTCCGGGTTCTCCTCCCGGATGAAGCGAGCGGCATCGGTGCCGAGACCATCCGGCAGCCGGTAGTCCATCAGCACGACGTCGGGCAGGTGGCGGCGGGCCTTGAGCCGTGCCTCGGCGACCGACGCCGCAGTGGCGACCACGGTCATGTCGGACTCCTCTTCGAAGACCAGGAGCAGGCTCTCGGTGAGGAGCTGGTGGTCGTCCACGACCATCACCTTGACCTGCGGCAGCGTCTCGGCGGTCTCGCTCTCGGGGCGTTCGTTCAACCGCTTCCTCGCATTCGTCGTCTGGACAGGATAATCCTTCCTGGTCGTGTCCCCCGTGACGTCCTCACCTGCGAGGCACCCACACCTGGACGTTCGCCCCGCGTCCCGGATTGCTCTCGACCCGGCACGAACCGCCAACGGCGTCCGCACGGTCGCGCGCCAACCGGAGACCAAGACCTCGCTGGCTGGCGGCTGCGGTGCGGAAGCCGCGCCCGTCGTCCTCGATGCGCAGGGTGTAGCCACCGGCGTCCTCGGAGAGTACGACGGTGACGGTGGACGCGCCAGCGTGCTTGGCGACATTGGTCAGCGCCTCCTGCGCCGCACGGTAGAGGACGAGGCGGCCCGGTTCGCACGGCTCGGTGGCGAGGCCATCCACAAGATTGACCCGGACATGTGCTTCGAACTCGACCTGCCCCAGGTAGTCGTCGAGGGCTCTCGCCAGGGTGGTGACGTCCAGCGCCAGCGGCCGCAGCTCAAACGTCAGCCGCCGCAGTCGCTGCACCGACAGTTTCAGCGCCCGCTCGAGCGCTTCGCAGGATTCCAGGTCGGTCGGGGAGGTGAGGGAGCGGCCAAGGAGCTGCGCACGTAGGTAGGCGGCGGCCATCGCCTGGATCGCGTCGTCGTGGATCTCCGCTGCCAGGCGGCGGCGCTCCTCTTCCTGCAGGTGCATCAGGCGCCCGACAAGCTCCCACCGGTTGTCCCGGGCGGTTTCGATGGCGGAGGTGGCCGCCTCAGCGACGGCGACGACCACATTCCCCATACCGGTGCCCGCCGCCTGCGCATCCCGGCAGATGGCGCGCAGGGCCTCCTCCACCGAGGAGCGGTCAGCGTGCCCCGAGGCGAGGTCTGCGAAGGCAGCCTGGAGCCGGGCGGCAACCTGGGCGTCGAGGCCAGGCGCATTCACCGTGGTCGCCTCCAAGCCTGTACACTGGATGGGAAATTGTCATGATAGAGCACCCTAGCCGGGGAGTTTGGCGTGAGCAATTATATCGAAGTTTCATGTTTCGATAGGAGTGCCACCCTCGGCGCAAATGATCTATTTAGCCGCCAAATCGTTCCTGTGTTTGATTAGCAATTCTTAATAGGTTTGGGATGAAAACATCCGCCAGTTGGCGGATGTGCTTTAGGCGTTCTCCGACCAAACTCGCAGCGTGATCGTGAATCCGTACAGCGCCGGGTGGGAGGCCGTTGATACAGCCGGCTCGTGCCGGCCTCTCCGGCCCATGACGCTCCCTCGCCGGCAGCTCCATTTCCCCGCAGAGCACTCCCTCGGGATGCTGTCGGTGCGCGGCCCGGGTCGCCGGAGGACCTGGTCCAGGCAACGTCACGGCTGGGGTGGTGGGTGGAGAGAGTTCGTCGAGGCTCGTGGCCTCGTGCGGATCCCGGCCGGTACGCAGGTCAAGCTCAGGGCCATGGCTCCATGGCCGGATCCGGACGCTCTCGAGCGCCTCGGACCCCTGGACCTGCAGGGGCTGGTCCTCGGCGGGCTCGCTGCGTCCGAGGCCACCCTCGCCTCCCTCCGGCACCTCACCGGCCTCGAATACCTGGACCTGTGGACCGCGCCCATCGGGGACGAGGCGATGCCGTTCGTAGCCCGCCTCTCGCACGTGAGGGTCCTCTCGCTCTGGGGGACCAGGGTGACGGATGCCGGCCTCCA
Source organism: Actinomycetota bacterium (assembly GCA_036495025.1). Lineage (GTDB taxonomy): Bacteria > Actinomycetota > CADDZG01 > JAHWKV01 > JAOPZY01 > JAOPZY01. The sequence continues at coordinate 5,069 of DASXNO010000273.1, forward strand.
CGCCCTGGACCCGCTCGGCGGCCTTCGCTCCCTCACGGTACCTCGTCAGATCAGCGACGCCGCCATGCCGTTTCTCGCCGAGCTCGACGGCCTCCGGGAGCTGATCCTCTCGGGCTCTCGTGTGACCGACGCCGGGCTGGCCTCACTGGGCGGGGCACGCTCGCTGCGGCGCCTCTCCCTCTGGGACACCCGGGTCACCGACGCCGGCCTTGACCACCTGCGGGAACTTCCCTTCCTCGTGGAACTCGACCTCGGCGCCACGGCCATCACCGACCAGGGCCTGACGCAGCTCGCTGCCCTCCCGCTGCGCCGGCTGGCGCTGCGCGATTCGCTGGTCAGCGTCGAGGGCCTGCGGGCACTGCGTGAGGCGCTTCCCCGGTGCCGCGTGGAACCCGAGGACTCTGAGGGCTGCCCCTGGCGGCCACCCACGGTCGGGAGAGTCGTCTAGTACTCCAGACCTGCCGGGACCGTTGGCCGGGGCCGGGTGACATCCCCGCAGAGCGACGAGCTCTTCGCCCACCCCAGCCAGCCCCGGCAAACCTCGCCCCCGGCAAACCTCTCAACCTGCAGCGGCGCCGGGGCCGCCTGGTCGCTCCGCCCCGGCGGCTCGGAGCGCCAACTCGACCCGGGACGTCACGCCCAGCTTCACGAGCGCATGGGACACGTGCGTCTGCACCGTGCGGGCCGAGATGCCCAGCCGCCGGGCGATCTCCGGGTTGGAGATGCCTTCGGCGACCAGCCAGGCCACCCGCCGCTCCTGCGGGGTGAGGGACTCCCAGCGGCCCGGCCTCGATCTCGCCGTGCTCGCCAGTCCCGCTGCCGCCGCTCTCGTT
>DASXNO010000274.1:0-6143 GCA_036495025.1 Actinomycetota bacterium
TGTCCGTCGTCGTGTTGAGGTTCCGGTAGGCGTTGAACGCCATGATGTTCTGGTTGATGCGCATTGATACCTCCTTGTAGTTCGAGGCTCGGGGTGGCGACCCCGAGACCTCAGCCTCGATCCGACTTCCTTGTCGGTTCGCTGTGGTCTGTCGGCGGCGGGGGTGAGGGCTTAACGGAACCGGTAGATTTGACGGGGCCCGAGGCGATGGATCTCCGGACGGGAGCGATCAGGGCTTGGCCAACCGCATCCACCCCACCGCCTTCCTTGGCGACGCCGTCGACCTGGGCGACGGCAACGTCGTCGGCCCGTATGCGGTGGTGCTGGGCCCGTGCCGCATCGGCGACCGCAACTGGATCGGCCCCCACGTCACGCTCGGGGCGCCGGCCGAGCGGCGCGCCGGCCCGCATCCCGCCGCCTGGGAGGGGGAGCTGGCCGGCACCGGCGTCGAGATCGGCTGCGGCAACGTCATCCGCGAGTACGTCTCGATCCACCAGGGCAGCGGGGCGGGCCCCACCTGCCTCGGCGACGGCGGCTACCTCATGACCGGCTCGCACCTCGGCCACGACTGCGTCGTCGGGGACGGCGTGACGATCGCCTCCGCAGTCCAGGTCGCCGGTGGCTGCCACGTCTGGGCGTGGGCGAGCCTCGGCCTGGGGGCCGTCGTCCACCAGGACACCGTCGTCGGGCCGGGAGCCATGATCGGGATGGGCTCGCCGGTGCGGGGGATCGTGGGCCCGTTCAGCCTGATGGTGGGCAATCCGGCCCGGCAGGCGGGCTTCAACACCGTCGGGCTCACGCGGCTGGGGTGCCCGGATGGCTTGATGCCGGCGCTGGAGGCCCACCTGCGGGGCCGGGCGGACCTGCCCGCCGGCCTCCCGGACGACGTGGCGGCGATGCTCGAGCGTTGGGAGCGGGCGCAGGCTGCCTCCGAGCCCGGGGCCGGGGCGGGGGCTTAGTCGCCGTTCGCGCGTATGCGCGCGATCTGCTCCTGACCTCTCGGGCGTCCTCACCTCCCGGGGTGCGAATCGAAGAGATAGCGTGGTAAGAGAAATTCGTGCGCTACCGCGCAGATCGGAGGGCTGATGGGACCGAGCGACCGGCTCGCCGGGGTCTTCCGGCAGGCGCTGGAGCTGGGCGATGGGGTCGAGGTCGAGGCGCTCACGTACCGGGGGGTCCCGTCGTGGGACTCGCTCGGGCACATGGCGCTCGTGGCGGCGATCGAGGACGAGTTCGGCGTGGAGCTCGACTCCGATCAGGTCCTCGACATGGCGAGCTTCTCGATCGCGCTCACGATGCTGGGGGACATGGGCGTGGATGGCTGACCTCGCCGGCCGGGTCGCGATGGTCACGGGCGGGACCCGGGGCATCGGGCTGGCGACGGTACGGGCGCTGGCGGCGTGGGGGGCGACGGTCGTCCTGACCGGGCGGGATCCGGAGACCGCCACGATGCGGGCGGCCGCGGTGGCGGCCGATGTGGGGGCGGAGGTCACCGGCATCGGGCTCGACGTCAACGACGAGGTCGCGGTGCAGGCGGCCTTCCGGCGTACCGCGAAGCACTACGGCCGCATCGATGCCCTCGTCGCCGCGGCGGGAACCCTGGAGGCCGCACCGATCGGGATGATGGCCCACGAGCACGTCGAGCGCATGATGGCCACCAACGTCTCGGGGACGCTCGCGACCCTGCGGGCGGCAACCCAGGTGATGGTCCGCAAGCGCTCGGGGTCGATCGTCCTGTTCGGCTCCGTCGCCGGGGAGCACGGCGCCGTGGGGCAGACCGCGTACGCGGCGGCGAAGTCGGCAGTTGCCGGAGCGGCCCGCTCCGCGGCCCGGGAGCTGGGCCGGTACGGCATCCGGGTGAACGCGGTGGCGCCGGGGGTGATCCGCACCGACCTGACGGCTGGCCAGAGCGACGCGGTCCTCGGGGAGGTGCTGCGACGTACGCCCCTCGGGCGGCTGGGCGAGCCGGCGGACGTGGCCCGGGTGGTGCGGTTCCTCGTCAGCGACGAGGCGGCCTTCGTCACCGGCCAGGTGCTCGGCGTCGACGGGGGCCTCGTCCTGTGAGCGGTGGCAGGAAGTCTGGAAACTTTTCTTCGCAGAGCGACGATTTTTTACCAGACTTCCTGCAGCACCCGGGCGCGAGGCTGATCGACGCCGCCTCCGGCGAGACGGTCGGCGGGGCAGACCTGCGGGGCAGGGTCACGGAGGTCGCCGCCCGGCTTGTCGCCCTCCCGCCCGGCGCCGTCTTTGCCCGCACCTCCATCGACGTGGCGAGCATCCTGCGGTACCTGGGAGCCTTGGCCGCCGGCCGTGCCGTTGCGTTGCTCGACCCGTCCCTCGAGGGCGAGGTCCTCGCCGACCTCGTCGATCGCTTCCGGCCGGCGGCCGTCCTCGGCACGGACGGCGAGCCGCCGCCCGGCTACGCCACGGGCTCGGCCGCGGGAGCGGCCTGGGTCCGGCGGGACCCCGGCGGAACGCAGCCGCACCCCGACCTGGCGGTGCTGCTGGCGACCAGCGGCTCGACCGGCAACCCGAAGATGGTCCGCCTCTCCCGGTCCGCCGTGCTCGCCAACGCCCGGTCGATAGCCGAGGTCCTGGGCATCGGCGAGGACGAGGTGGCCCCGACGACCCTGCCGCTGCACTACAGCTACGGCCTCTCCGTGCTCAACAGCCACCTCGTCGCCGGGGCGGCGGTCCTCGTCGACGGATCCGGGCTGATGGCCCGGACGTTCTGGCAGTCCGTCGATGCCCACGGGGCCACGTCGCTCGCCGGCGTGCCGTACCACTACGAGATCCTGCGCCGCCTGCGCTTCTCCCCCGCCGCCCACCCGGCGCTCCGGACCCTGACCCAGGCCGGCGGTGCCCTGCGCGCCGACCTCGTGGCGGAGTTCGCCGCCCTGATGCACGAGGCGGGAGGGCGCCTGTTCGTGATGTACGGCCAGACGGAAGCCACGGCGAGGATGGCGGTGCTACCGCCCGACCGCCTCGGCGACCGGCCGGGGTCGGCCGGGGTCCCGATCCCGGGAGGCTCCTTCACGATCGTCGAGGGAGAGATCGTCTACCGCGGGCCCAACGTGATGATGGGCTACGCGGAGGGCGAAGCCGAGCTGGCCAGCGGCGACGACCTGGGGGGCGTGCTGCGCACCGGGGACCTCGGCCACCTCGACGGCGAGGGCTTCCTCCACGTCACCGGACGGCTCAAGCGGATGGGCAAGGTCTTCGGGGTGCGGGTCAACCTCGACGACGTCGAGCGATGGCTCGGGGGCTGCCCCGGGGCTGCGGTCGTGCCGGGCGACGACCGAATCGCCGTCTTCCTCGTGCAGGCCGACGACGCCACCCGTGGCGCCGCCGCAAGGGAACTGGCGGCCCGCCTGCACACCCGGTCCGACGCCTTCGACGTCCGGGCGGTCGAGGCCCTCCCCCGGCTGCCCAACGGCAAGGTCGACTACCGCCTGCTGGAAGCGCAACTTCGGTGATGCAGCCCTTGAGCAACCAGGCCGAGCGGGAGGCGGCGCTGCTCCCGGCCCTCGCCGAGCTGGTCGCCCACCACCGGCGCGCCTGCCCGGCGTACGACCGCATACTCGCCGCCCTCGGGGTCCCAGGGGACCGGCCCTGGGAGCGCATCGCCGATCTCCCCTGGCTGCCGGTCGGTCTGTTCAAACGCCACGCCCTCAAGAGCATCCCGGACGAGGAGGTCTTCCGGGTCCTCACGTCCTCGGGTACCAGCGGGGCCACGCCCGCCCGCATCTACCTCGACCGGGCGACCGCCGCCGCCCAGGGCCGTGCGCTGGCCGGCGCGCTGGCCCCCGTCCTCGGCGCCAGGCGCCTCCCCATGCTGATCGTCGACTCGGCCACGGTCACGAGGAGTGGATCCGCCCGGGGGGCCGGGGTGCTGGGCATGGCGACCTTCGGGCGGGACCACGCCTATGCCCTCGATGCCGATGGCCGGCCCGATGCCGCCGCGGTCGGCGGCTTCCTCGCCCGCCACGGGGGCCGGCCGTTCCTCACCTTCGGCTTCACCTTCATGGTCTGGCTCTACCTCTACGAGGTGGCCGTCGAGCACCGGTTCGACCTCTCCAACGGGCTGCTCATCCACTCGGGAGGCTGGAAGCGCCTTGCGGAACGCTCGGTGGACAACGCCACGCTGCGCCGCCGCTTCGCCGAGGACACCGGCCTGACCCGCATCCACAACTACTACGGCATGGTCGAGCAGCTCGGCTCGGTTTTCGTCGAGGGAGCATCGGGGGACGGCCTGTACTGCCCCGACGCCTCGGACGTCGTCATCCGGGACCCCCGGACCTGGGAACCCCAGCCCACCGGCGTCCCGGGCGTGATCGAAGTGGTGAGCATCCTCCCGAGGTCCTATCCGGGCCACGTCCTGCTCACGGACGACCTCGGCGTGGTCGACGGCGTCGATGACGGCGACCGGTCGGGCAAACGGTTCCGGGTGCTCGGACGGCTCCCCCGCGCGGAGCCCCGCGGCTGCAGCGACACCTTCGCGGAGGTGGCGGGGCCATGATGCGGCAGCGCTTCCCCGTAGGTCCGGACGTCGAGGCCTCGGTGCTGCTCGACGAGCTTGCCCTCGATACCGGGGGCGACCCCCTCGTCGCCGGTGACCCGCGCGTCGCCGACTTCCTCGCCGGTGTGGCCCGGCGCTTGCTGACCCCGAGCGGCGTGCGCCGGTTCCCCGAGCTCGCGTCGCTGGGGTTCTTCCTGCGGCGGGCCGAGCTGCAACAGGCACTCGACCGCCTGCGGGGCGACGCCGGCGGCCTGCGGTTCCCCCGCGGGCTGGTCTTCCATGTGCCACCGGCCAACGTCGACACGATCTTCGTGTACTCCTGGGCCCTCTCCGCCCTCGCCGGCAACCGCAACGTCGTGAGGATCTCCCCGCGAGCGGCGGCAGCCGCCGAGCGGGCGCTCGAGGCCCTGAACGAGACGCTTGCCGAGGCCGACCCGGTGATCGGCCGCACCCAGCGGATGGTCACCTACGGCCACGACGATGCAGCGACCGCGGCGCTAAGTGCCGCCTGCGACCTGCGGGTGGTCTGGGGCGGCGATCGCTCCGTGACCGAGGTGCGCCGCCACCCCCTGGCACCGCGGGCGCGGGACCTGACGTTCCCCGACCGGACCTCCTTCGCAGCGATCTCGGTCGCCGGCTGGCAGCAGGCCTCCGAGGCCGCCCGCTGCGAGGCGGCCCGGGGCTTCTGCAACGACGCCTACTGGTTCGACCAGGCCGCCTGCGCCTCCCCCCGCGCGCTGTTCTGGGTGGGCGACGGCGGCGACGCCCGGGTGGCCAGCACGGAATTCTTCGCCCACCTGCGGGCCGTGCTGGACGGGCGGGGCTACGTCACCGAGCCCGCCATGGCGGTGCAGAAGCGGGTGGCCGCGTACGGAGCCGCTGCCGACGGCCTCGTGGGCTCGATCCGGCTGCTGGGCAACGAGATCGCCGTCCTCGACCTCATCCAGCCTGCGACCCTCCCGGGCGGCTGGATGGGGGCCGGCACCTTCCTCCAGGCGACCGTGGCCGGTCTCGACACTCTGGCAGCGGTCGTCGGGCCCAAGGACCAGACGTGCAGCTACTTCGGGTTCGCTCCCTACGAGCTCGACCAGCTCGCGACCGGCCTGGGGGCCCGGGGCATCGACCGCGTCGTGCCGTTCGGCTCGGCCCTTTCCTTCTCGGCCGTCTGGGACGGCTACGACCTCCTGGCCGAGTTCACCCGAGTGACGACGCTGGAGGCCCCGGCTCGATCGCCTGCCCGGTCGAAGGGGGTTTAGGGGGAGTAGCAGCCCCCGGAGCGCAGCGAAGGGGGACAAGGTGCGGACCCCGGCGGGGGACATTCAAATGCCTCCTCCTGCGGCTGGTTCGTTCCGGCTCAGCTGAAGGGTGAGGGAGGAACCGGAATAGGGTGGCTCGGCACCAGCGTTGCCACGGAGACGTGCGGCCAGGTAAGGGTGTTGAAGTTGAGGAAGATCTCCTGCGAGTACTGGATCTGCGTCGACGTCACCGTAATGGTGCGCGGCGCCGTGATCTCGACCTGCGGGTTCACGAGGAACGTGGGCACGGGCTGCCCGGCCGCGCCGGTCTCGGCCGGGATCGTCAGCGGCGGCTGGCCGGGCCTGAAGACCGGGACCACGATCTTGTG
>DASXNO010000275.1:0-7359 GCA_036495025.1 Actinomycetota bacterium
GAGATCCTCGAAGAGGCTTCCAACGCTGTGGTGGATGCCTTCCGAAACCGATGTGGGAAGGCTGGGGGACGACCACGTGGCGTTCACGGACACGTCAATGGCGCTTGAGCTCCCCAGCGGCGGGCCGCCGACGCCGTGGTGGATGCTTTCAGGACGGATGTGCGAAGGCTCGGCGAGGGCAGCGTGCCGTTCACGGACAGGTCGATGGCGCTGGAGCTCCCCAAGGGGCATGCTCGGGCGATACGACCTCGTCTTCGGCAGGAGCCGGGGCACGGGGCTTTCCTTTCTTTCCCGAATCGCTTAACCTCCCTGGCGGAATGAACCGGCGCCCGTTCGTGTGGATCGCCGCACTGGCCCTTTCCGGGGTGGTCGCCGGCAACGCCGTCGCGTACTACCTCGCCGTGCCCGGCGCCAGCCAGCGCAGCGCCCTCCTGGCGCAGTCGGGACACTCCTACTGGAACATCGCCGTCACCGTCGCCGTCCGGGCCGAGCTGGCAGGGGTGCTGGCGGTCGCGACTCGGCACTTCCGTGCGGGGCGGGCCGGGACCTCCTCCCTGCGCATGAGCTTCCCGCAACTCGCACTTCGCATGGCGAGCATGCAGGTGGGCGCCTTCGGCGTCCTCGAGGTAGCCGAGCGCGCACGATCCGGCGTTCCCATCGGTGAGCTGTTTCACAACCACCTGTTCCCCATCGGGGTGGTCATCCAACTCCTGGTGGCCTGTGCCGGGGCGTTGCTGCTCTCCTGGCTGGCCCGAGCCGCGGCGGCAATCGGCTCTCTCTTCCACGGGGCGCCCGCCGCCGAGCAGCCGGTCCCCGGACTCCGGCTGCCTCCACGCCCGGATATCCCCGGCTGCAGCCCGTTCTGCGAGGCACTGCGCGGCCGGGCGCCTCCGGTCCTGCTCGTCTCCCTCCGCTAACCGCCGCGGCGTCCCTGTCGGGGCACGACGCTCCGGGTAAGGCGCATCTTGCGCGCCCTGGGGGCGGTCTGAGCGACCACCCCACCACTCGGACCTGGAATTCCCGTCCACAAGCCGGCACCGTCCCCTGTGGGGGACCAAGCCGTGTCCCGCGAGGCTTCCGAAGGCATGTTGATCCGTAGCGCAAGCAAGCCGGATGACTCCAGGGGAGCACCATGACCCTTGCATCACCACCGCGGCCCGAACGCAGGCAGACCCTGGTCCTCGACGTTGCGGGCATGACCTGCGGATCCTGCGCCGCCCGAGTCCAGCGCACGCTGAGCCGTCAGCAGGGTGTCGCCGAGGTATGCGTCAACTTCGCCACGGGTCGGGCCACCATCGCCCTCGTACCGGATGTGGTCGACGGAGCCACCCTGGTTGCCGCCGTCGAGGGGATCGGTTACCGGGCTCGCCCGGCCACGATCGGCGGGGCAGCCCCCGGCACCGATGCCGTGCATGCCCCGGAGGCGGCCGGCTGGCGAAGGAGAGCGCTGGTGGCCTGGCCGCTGTCGGCGGCCGTCCTGGTGTTGTCGCTGGGGTGGCCGCATGCGAATGGGGCGAGGCTGGCGGCAGCGGTGCTGACCGTGCCGGTGCAGTTCTGGGCGGGCTGGCCCTTCCTGCGCGGGGCCATCCAGCGGGCCCGGGTCCGCACGGCCACCATGGACACGCTGATCGCGGTGGGCACCCTGTCGGCCTTCGGCTTCTCGATGGTCGAGCTCACGCGCGGCGCTGCGCACGCTCACGTCGCCGATGCGGCGGCATTCGGCGACCACCTTCACTTCGACATGGTGTGCCTCATCGTCTCGTTCCTGGTCCTGGGCCGCTGGCTCGAGGCCAGGGCCAGGGGCAGGGCCGGTCAGGCGCTCGAGGGCCTCCTCAGGCTCCGGCCTCGCCACGCTCGGCTGGTGGCCGACCCCGCCGCTGCCGGTCCGGGCGTCCTGGTGCCGGTCGAGGCCCTGGGGGTGGACGATGTCTTCCTCGTCGGTCCGGGCGAGCAGGTGGCGACCGACGGACTCGTCCTGGCCGGATCGTCGGCGGTCGACCAGTCGATGCTGACCGGCGAGCCCGTTCCCGCGGAGAAGTCACCGGGAGACGAGGTCGTCGGGGCCACGATGAACACCTACGGGCGGCTGACCGTGCGGGCGACGGCGGTGGGCTCGGAGACCGCCCTGGCGCAGATGGTCGCACTCGTCGAGGAGGCGCAGGGTCGTAAGGCGCCGATCCAGCGCCTGGCAGACCGGATCGCGTCGGTGTTCGTCCCGGTCGTGGCGGCCCTGGCGCTGCTCACGGTCGGTGGGTGGTGGGTGGCCGGCCACCCGGGCAGGGGCGTCCTCGCCGGAGTGGCGGTCCTCATCGTTGCCTGTCCGTGCGCCCTCGGACTGGCGACTCCCATCGCGATCATGGTGGGCACCGGCCGAGGCGCGTCCCTGGGTGTCCTGATCCGGGGTGGCGAGATCCTCGAGCGATCCCGCCAGGTCGACACCGTCGTGTTCGACAAGACCGGGACGCTCACGACCGGCCGCATGGCGGTCGCCGAGGTGCGCACGGTCCCCGGCGTGTCGGAGGAGACGCTCCTCGGTATGGCCGGGGCAGCCGAGACCCACTCGGAGCACCCCGTCGGCCGGGCCATCGCCAGCCGAGCACGCCTGGCTCTGGGCGAGGTCGCTCCGGCGACCGACTTCGAGGCGGTGCCCGGGGCCGGTGTCGTCGCCACCGTCCAGGGACGCCGTGTCTGGGCCGGCGGCCGCCGGGTGATGGACCAGGCCGGCCTGATCGTGGCGGACGACCTCGCCGCGGCGGGGTGTGAGCTCGCAACCGCCGGCCGGACCCTGGTCTGGGTCGGGTGGGAGGGATGGGCTCGGGGCCTCCTCGGCGTGTCCGACTCCGTCGTGGCCGACGCCGCCGCGGCGGTGTCCAACCTGAAGGGCATGGGCATCGACGTGGTCATGCTGACCGGGGACCACGCGGCCTCGGCGGCCTCGATCGCCTTCAACGCCGGCATCGATCGGGTCGTGGCCGATGTCCTTCCGACCGGCAAGGTCGCCGAGGTGCGCCGCCTCCAGGAGGCGGGCCACACCGTCGCCATGGTCGGTGACGGCATCAACGACGCCCCGGCCCTGGCTCAGGCAGACCTTGGCGTCGCGGTCGGCACCGGCACCCATGTCGCCATGGAATCCGCCGACATCGTTCTCGTCTCCTCGGAACTGGCCGGTGTGCCCAGGGCGCTGGCCCTTGCCCAGGCTACCTACCGCACCATCCGCCAGAACCTGGGTTGGGCCTTCGGCTACAACCTGACCGCCATCCCCCTCGCCGGCCTGGGCCTCCTCAACCCCGCCGCCGCCGGGGCCGCCATGGGACTCTCCAGCGTCGCGGTCGTCGCCAACAGTCTCCGACTCCGCCGCTTCGGACGCTCCCAGCCGCCTGCGGCGTGCCGTCCCGGGGTGCGGTCCCGGCACCGATCGGTTGTCCTTGCCTGGCTGGCCCCCGCAGTGGCCGTGGCCACGCTGGTGGTGGCCGCGCAGTTCCTGGCGCCGCGCCCGGTCACCCCCTTCTCCTACTCCCTGCCCCTGGGGAGCGGCCGATCGGTCGCCGCCTTCGTCGATCCCGGCCGGTCGGGCTCCAACGAGATCCATCTGAGCTTCATCGATGCCACGGGACGAGAGATGCCGGTGCAAGGGGCCGCGGTGCTGGCCACGAGCCAGGGCGGCCGCACCCAGCAACTCAACGTCCGCCGCTTCGGTCCCGGGCACTTCGTCGCCGACGCGACGCTGCCGGGCGGGGTCTGGCAATTCCGCATCCGGTCGACCGCCGCCGGCTCCCCGGCTCTCACGGCAGCCTTCGTCCGCCGGATTGGCCCATAACGGCGCATAACCCTGAGCCATTCCGTGGATGACGTCGCGCATGCCGGCGTCATCGGCCCTGGCCGGCCGGGTTAGCTCAGCCCGGGACGCTCCTGCAGCCGGCGCAGCTGTCGACGACGCCGCCCGAGACCGCATCGATCACGTCCGTGAAGACCGTGGCCGTCGTCGGCTCGCCCAGGACGTTGGCCTGCGGTGGGGCGTCGACAGTCACGACCCAGGCGGGGGTGGCCGGATTGGCGCCGGCCGCCGGATGGCCGATCAGGCGCTCCGCCTGCCCCAACGGCAGCGCCTCGGAGGTGGCACCGGGGGCGAAGGGCCCGATGCGCAGGCCTCGCAGCTTGCCGATCCCGGCCTTGGCGATGCGCTCGATCTGCTTGCGGGGCAGGTAGTGGGTACCCAACGGGGCCGGGATCCTGGCGACGAGCGCTTGGGCGGCCTCCGGCCCGAAGGTGGCGGCGAGGGCGGCGGGATAGGTCTGGTTCGCGTGGGCGTTGCCGGGACCCAGGCCCAGCGCGGTCAGGCCGATGGCGACCGCGGCGAACAGGGTGAGGACGCGGCCCACCTCGGCCCTGCGTTGCGCAGGCGGCAGGTACTGGGTGAGCGCGTGCACCATGGTGGCCGGGTCCCTTTCCTCTGGAATATCGGAGGGCCGGCCCCCCAAGCGATAGAGCCCATTCGGGTTAGGGCCCGCGAGGAAATAACCCGCGCGTTCATGGCGCGCCGGCCTCCGCTTCGCGCTTTTCAGGTCATGCTGGCGACGGCGAGCTCCTCGCAGACCACCACGTCGTAGGCGTTCACCAGTTGCCGGGAGAGCTGATGGAGGGCGTCCCGGCGGCGATTGGCGATCCTGCGGTGCTGGCGGGCGACCGCCTCCCTCGCCCTCAGGGGGCGATGCGAGCCCCGCTTCCTTCGGGAGAGGACCTGCCGGGCTGCCACTGCAGCGCCGCCGCCGGCCCAACCTCTAGCTGCATCAACTACCTCGCGTGGATTATTTGTCGGCGGGCCCTTATGCCAAACGTTGGAACGGGCTAGGTAAAACCGTATAATCCGTCTCTACCGATCCAAGGCACATGGAGCGACGGGGGGAAGGCATGAGTCTGACCCGCACGCGGGGCGTCGCCGGCATCTCGCTGGGAGCCGTCCTGGTCCTGATGATGCTGTTCGGCGCCGGGCCACCCGCCGCTGGCGCAACCACCTGGAACAACGGCGATGTCTTCGTCGCCGTCGGCAACGGGTCCTACAACGTCTACGACAACGCCGGCGTCTTCAAGCAGACCATCACCAGCCCCCTGGGCGCCACCACGACCGGCTGCTCGTTCAACCTTGCGGGCGACAAGCTCTACACGACCAACTGGAGCAACAACAAGGTGGTGGTGTACGGCAACGCCGACCCGCATCCGATCCTTCAGACCATCTCGACGAGCTCCGGGAGGAACGAATCGATCGTCTTTGCTGCAGACGGGACCTTCTACGTCTCGCACTCGCTGGGTGGCTCCATCGACCATTACGACGCGACCGGCGGCCTCATCTCGAACATGGCTCCGAACGTCCGCACCGACTGGATGGACCTCGCCAAGGACCAGAAGACGATGTTCTACAGCGACGAGGTCTCGCACGCGGTCCATCGCTTCGACGTGTCCGCACGCAGCGCCCTCCCCGACTTCGCCACCGGCCTGCCGGGGCTCAATACGTTCGCGCTGCGCCTGCTGCCACCCGGCGACGGGACGGGTGGCCTCCTGGTCGCCACCAGCAACGCAGTCCAGCGACTGGACGGATCGGGGCACATCGTCCAGACCTACAACGCCCCGGGGGAATCGAAGTGGTTTGCGGTCAACCTCGACCCCAACGGGACGTCGTTCTGGTCCGGCAGCGCCACGACGGACAACTTCTACCGTTTCAACATCGCCACCGGGGCGAAGGAGCTGGGTCCCATCAACATCGGCAGCAGCGCCCAGGACCAACTGACGGGGATCTGCCTCAAGGGCGAGCTGACCTCAGTTCCGACGCCGGCCCCCACGCTCACGCCAACCCCCACGCCCTCCTGCCCGCCGTTGCTCGGTCTCCTGTCCCTCCTCTGCCCCAGCCCGACCCCGACGCCCACGCCGACAACGACAACGACGCCCACGCCGGTCCCGAGCCCCAGCTCATCCGGATCGGCGCTCCCGGTGACGGGAACCAACACCACGGGCTGGATGGTGGTTGCCATCGTCCTGGTCGGCGGAGGCCTTGTGGTCGAGTTGCTCGTGGGCGTGGCCGGCCGGCCGCACCGGAGGCGGCGCTGACCCAGCCATCTATGTGTCGACAAGTGGATCGTTCATGCCCAGAGCCCGGGGTGAGCCGCGAAGAACGACCACAGCTCCCCGGTGGCGTCGATGACGTTGCTCGGCGGGTCGAGGTCGAGCATCGCCGACACCCTGGGCGACGGGGGTCGTGACCCGGGCCAGACGTGGCCGACGCCGGCGAGCGTGACAAGGGCCACCTCGATCCCGCCCGGGCCCGCGGCGAGCTCCCGGCGGACCTGCCCGTCGTCGTCGACGGCCGGCCGTCCGCAGCCGCCGCCCGTCCGCCAGAACTGGATGACAGAGGGGACCGAAGGGCGTTGCCGCCGATCGGCGGCCTTCGGCCCGACGCCGCCCCAGAACGGCACGTTGCGGTCCTCGAGGCCGTGGATGTGCAGGACGGACACCGGTCTGGGCTCTGGACACTCGCAGACCATCGTCCCGGCCACGGCCCCGATTGCGGTGAGGAGGCCGGGCGACTCGCAGGCGATGCGGTACGCAAGCATCGCCCCGTTCGACACGCCTGCGGCGAAGACCCGCCGGGGGTCGACGCTGCCGCCCGCGGCGATGTCGGCGACCAGCGCTCCCACGAACCCGACGTCGTCGACGTCCTGGAGGTGGGCGGGCCCGCAGCACCATCCGGCGTTCCACGACCTGCCTACGCCGTCGGGGTAGGCGACGAGGAAGCCGTGGCGGTCGGCCAGCTCGTCCCATCCGTAGGCCTGTTCGGCCTGGCCTGCCGAGCCGTAGCCTCCGTGGAGGACGACGACCAGGGGAGCGGGCGTGCCGGCCTCGACCGATCCCGGCCGGTAGAGGCGGTAGGAGCGCTCCCGGCCGCCGGAGGACAGCCGGCACACGACGCTGGGCAGCAACGGCCCGCCTGCTCTCCGCATCACTGCAACGCTCTCCTCCTCGCAGGCGCTCGGCGTCGAGACTCCGCCACGAAATCGGACAGATGCTGCACTGCTATGATCGGCCCTGGGCATGGCCGGCGCGAGTGGAGACGACGAAGAGGTCGTCCTCAACCGGGTTCTGACCGCTCCGAACCTCATCTCCTTCGCCCGCCTGCTGCTGGTGCCGGTCTTCCTCCTGCTCTACGTCGCCGGCCGCGTCCTGCCGGCGATGGTCGCCCTGGTCGTCGTCGGCACGAGCGACTTCGTGGATGGCTTCGTTGCCCGGGCCACGGGGCAGGTGAGCGTGCTCGGCAAGCTGCTCGACCCCCTGGCGGACCGGATCGTCATCATCGCCGTCCTCCTCGCGTAC
>DASXNO010000276.1:0-1772 GCA_036495025.1 Actinomycetota bacterium
GTCCTGGACTGGTCCTCGCGGACGCCACGCATCTGCGTGCACAGGTGGGTGGCCGAGAGATGGATGGCGACGCCGTGGGGCTCGAGCAGGCTGACGAGCGTGTCGATGATCTCGACGCCCATGCGCTCCTGCACCGTGAACCTCCGGGCGAAGAGGCGGACGAGGCGCGTCAGCTTGGAGATGCCGATGATGAGCTCGTGCGGGACGTACCCGATGTGCGCCACGCCGAAGAAGGGCAGCGCGTGGTGTTCGCAGAGGGCGTAGAAGTGAATCGGCCCCTCGATGACCTGGCTGAGCGAGCAGTCCGGCCCCCCGTGGCATTCGGTGGGGAACGCCGTGACGAGGTTCGCATCCCCTTCGTAGCCCGACGTCGAGTCGAAGAGCGCCCGCAGGAAGCGTTCCGGAGTCCGGTGGGTTCCCGGGGTGTCGAGGTTCATACCCAGCGCCTCGAAGATCTCGGCGATGTAGCCCTCGAACGCGGCCCACTGCTCCGGGTCAATCCTCCGTGGGGAGATGTGATCCCACGGGAACGGTTCCTCCGGGTCGTCGAACGGGTCAACGCGGCCAACTTCGACGGGCGTCTCCTTCTCTAGCCCACCGTAGGAGGGGTCCGCGGTCCAGCTGGGGTCGCCATTGTCGCGCATGGGTGGGCTTCTCCTCTCTGGGAAGGTCTCTGGGGTGGTCGTGGGGTCAGCGCTCGACGGGAACGTCCCTGGCCGGGGCAGCACGCGGCCCGGGTTGGAACGCCACGCAACACCTACCCGGTTGGAGTTCCAGCACTGCTTCGACGCCTTTGATCCGCAGACCCGAGGCGAGGCCCTGCATGAGCGAGAGATTGGCCCGGCAGACAAGGTCCATATAGTCACGGGCGATCGGGCTGAAGGGGCAGTTGCCGAGGACGAGGCAGGCGTTTCCCTCGGCCCTGGGCTCGAAGCCGTTTTCCTGCAGGACCGCCGCGGCCGCTTCGAGCAGTCGCTCGCGCCCGGGGCGGGGCCCGGCCGCGCGGCGAGCCTTGACCCCGAGGGAGACACCAAGCTCGTGTGCCGCGACCAGCAGTGCATCGAGGGACGTGTCGGAGGTGGTGGACGACATCGCCTGGGCGAACAGCCTCGCCAGCAGCTCGTGGTTGCGCCGCGGGACGCTGAAGGAAAGCTCCCGCTCGGAGCGCCGGTAGATCTTGGCGGGCCGTCCGGCGCCGGGACCGGTGCGCCCCGTGAGCCGCCGGTAGTCTGCGACGAGGAGGCCGTCGTGCATGAGTCGGTCGAGGTGGAAGGCTGCCAGGCCCCGGCTGATCCCCGTGGCCTCCGCTGCCTCGTCCCGCCCGGCCCCCTCGGGCCGCGAGATGGCGTAGAGGTAGAGGCGCCGGCGGGTGGGATCGGCAAGGGACGAGAAGGCGGCGATGCGCTCTTCAGTCTCCGTCAGGTCCATGCTCGAGGACTCCTCTACGACTCATGGGGGCTTGCGCAAATGATGCCATGGCCTCTAATATTAGCCGACATTAGCTGATTGAAACCAGGGAGTCAGCGCAGCACCTCAGTGGAGAGGGGGCCGTCCGTGGCCGCAACCGGATTGATGAGCCAAAAACGAGCGCTGGGAGCAGGCGCCGCCGATGTGGCGGACGGCATCGTCGGCCAGATTCAGCAATCCAAAGCGCTGGATGCCTTCGCCCAGACCCTCGGATCCCTCGTGTCCAGGGTGCTGCAGCCCGGGAAGCTCAAGGACCTGGTGAGCGGCACCTGGATGGGCCACCCGGCCCACCCGATGTTGACCGA
>DASXNO010000277.1:0-4741 GCA_036495025.1 Actinomycetota bacterium
AGGCGCAGATCGCGCGTATACGCGCGTTTCTCACCTAACCCCGCCAGCCACCTGCCCCGTCCCTAGATCCACAATGAGCTTCGCCACCACTTGGCTGGGACGAGGGTGGCCGTCCCAGCCAAGGAGCGGAGTTCCGATGGAAAGCGTCAGGGTAGTCGCACGGGCTGGGGGTGCGGGATGGATCTCGCGGTCTCCTCCAGAAGCTCCGAGTCCCCCTGTCGACGAGTCATAGTCGGTCCCGATGTCGTCGCTCACTGTCAACGTCCAGACATTCCGGGGGAAGTCGGTGCCACGCTCTTCCTCGGTAAGCGGGGGTTGGAAGCTGTAGGACACGTCAAGGTACTCTCCGCTATCTAAGCTAACCCCCCAGACGTCCGGAAACCATCTCAGGGCTCGGAGAATGACCCTGTGCGGCCCAACGATGGGTCCGGCGTCGAACTCAAGAGGGATCGACCGGGTCGAACCGATAAGAGCCTCTGCGGGGTCACTCACTGCGGCCTCTCCTTCGTCAGAGTCGGCAGGAAATCGTTCCACGTCCCGGGTAGAGGGTACCGGAAACGGGATCCATGAGGAGGAGGGAAATGCGAAAGCTGAGCGAATCCCCGCGCTGAATGGACCTTTTGTTCCCACGGCCGTACTTGTGTCCCTGAAGCTTAATAGTCGAGTGGAAGGTGTCGCCAATAGGGCGTGGATGTCCAGTTGGGATGGTGAACGCGTAGCTACCGTTGACGTAGAGGCGTGCCTTACCCGCCAGGAAGACGGTAGCTGGTGGATGGGTAGCGATGAAATCCTGGTTGAACTTCATATCGAACGAGTAAATGCCGTTCCCAACTGCCCGTATCTGGCCGATCCCCGCCCCGCCCACACCGGTCTGGTCGTAGGCATCGTTGCAGCTCTGCGCGGGAGGGGCTGTGGACGGCGCGGTGGAGACCGGAGGTCGATCCGCAGTGGCCGCGTTGGCCTTCGGAATTGCGATGAGGACTGTCGCCGAGATGGCGAGCAATCCAGCGCTCAAGCGCCAAACCAGGGCTCGGCGCCTCATGCTGCAACTACCGCAGTCGATCATCAAAGGGTCCCTTTCTTTCGGAGGGGCGAGGGGTCTGTTCCTGCGTGAGTAACCGGTAAAGGGGAGACGCCCTGGACGGGGGACCGCGGGCGGCCTCCTGGGCCTTGGCGCCGGTCATGTCTGGGCCTGCCCAAAGCGGCGACCGATGCCGGAGACGGTTCTGCGTGCTGAGCGGACAAGGCGGCGGCGAAGGGAGATGCCGAGGATTGCCACGACGTTGAGGGTGGCCATCTGGACGAGGAGGGAGTCACCGCGGGTGCTGGTCAGGAGGGCATCGCTGGCCAGGAGCAGGAAGGTGAGGAAGACCGACATCACCACGATGGTCGTGAGGGCTCTGGCGAGGGCGGTCGCCCAGTACCAGGTGAGCATCCGCCCTGCTCCCGGCAGTGCGGCGGCCAGTCCGGCGAAGGGCATGAGGGCGATGAGGCCGACCGCCACAACCTGGGCAAGCACCACCGAGCCGGCCACGAGGCTCAGCGACAGCACGAGGATGCCGGCAGCGATGAGGACGAGGAACGCCACGCCGAGCCGGTCGCTCGAAGGATCCCGGTTGAACCGGTAGAGGGCGACGCACCCTGGCCGGTTCATGCTGGCGACCAGGCTGTCGCGGTCGCCGCCCGGGCCGGCGGCCAGGACCGCGTCCCGGGGGCCGGTGCAGGCATCGGGGACGGGCGTTCCCCATTCCAGGAGCTCGTACGGTTTCTGGACGAACGACTCCTGGATCTGCGCCGTCAGCGGTGCCACGGCGGCGTCAAGCCGAGGAAGGGCGAAACTGCCCTGCGGCGTGCGGCAGCCGGAGCCGGGATCGGTCAGGGCGACGTTGGAGACCGAACCGGCGAGCTGGGCGGTCAGCCGGAACGAACCGTCGAGAAATCCCTGAGGGCTCGCGAGCAGCCAGGTCCCGAAGAGGGCGACGAAGGCCAACGAGAGCAGGAACTCGCCGAGCCCCCGGCCGAGCCTGCCCCGGAAGATCTGGAAGCCGCCGTACGCGGCCGATATCAGGAGGGCCGAACCCACCAGGGGCACGAAGAATGCCGCCCGGTACCGCCCGGCGACTGCGGCCATCGGTGCGGCGAGGCGGTCGGCAAAGCCGAAGGAGAAGGCCCAGCCGATCAGCCACATGCCGACCGAGACACTCCATCGCGCTGCGGCGAAGGTCATCTCGGTCAGGGTGCCGACTGCCTTCCGGGACACGGCCGTGAAGCCGCCCTCGTCGTAGTCGATGGTGTAGCCGGACAGGGGAAAGCGGCCCGGCCCTGCCGCCGGGCCCGGGCACGGGTTGCCCGGCACGACCTGCTCCATGAGCGAGCCCCCTCCCGGCGGAGCAGGGGTCTGGGCCTGCACGGGCGTCGCGACGAAGGCCATGACCAGGGCCGCGACGACGACCAGGCCCACCCTGCCCATCCAGAGCCCGCTGCCGGGTGCGCTCATGCCGGCGGGGTCCCTTCCGGCCGGCTTCTCGCGGCCAGTGGGTTGGTGTCGAAGGCGTCGTGCAGCGCACTGGTCATGGCAGGGAGGATGCGGATCCGGCCGACCCGGTCCCGGACGTCGCGGAACAGGCACGTGCCCTCGGGGGCCGATGCGAGGGCGTCCACCGCCCGCTGGGAGGCCTCGATCCCCGCGAAGTGCAGCGCCGCGGGAGCCGCCGCCTTCGCCTGACGAAAGACGAAGCGCGGACCGAGCAGGTGCGCGAGGGCGTCGTCGCCGAGGTCGTCCGGATGCTGCGACACCAGCCAGATGGCGGCGTTGTGCTTGCGGCCGTCCCGGATCCCGTCCAGCAGCAGGGAACGGCCCTGGAGGCTCGAGGTCAGGTACCAGGCCTCATCGAACAGGGCGGCCGCGAAGCGGCTCGGGTCGGAGAAGGTGACATTGCGGGCGACCGCGGCCACGAGATACAGGACCGCCTGGGAGAGGACCTGCTCAACCGGCAGCCGCCGGGCGAGGTGCTCCCGAAGGGCTAGTTCCCGGTCGGGCAGGGTGATGCCGGGGGCGTGGAAGACGAGGTAGTCGGCGTCGAGCCGGGCGAGGGGGGCGTCCTGGAAGGCGAAGCGGGCGAGCGGGTGATGCAGGGCGTGGCGCAGGGCCCGGCAGGCGGTCTCTGCCGCAGGGTCGCGGGCCGACGCACGTTCCAACGCTTCGATGACGCCGGCGAGGCGGCCTCCGGGCCGCGCGGCCTCGGACCGCACTGCCTCCGCGAGCGCGATGCTCTCGGGGTCGTTCGGGGCGCCCCCACCCAGCAGCGTCAGGAAGCCGGTTGCCACCCCGGTCCGGTCGTCGCCGGTGAAGAGGCGGAGGGGATCGAGGCATACCGTGGATCCCTCCGCCACCGCGATCACCTCGGAGCGACCCGGCACCACCCCCGCCAGCCGGACGTACTCTCCGGCAGCCGTGCGGTCCAGGACCGCGACCCTCCCGCCCCGGGCGAGGGTGGCGTGGACCACGCTCTTCATGAAGTAGCTCTTGCCGCTCCCGAGTGCGCCGAAGGCCCCCAGCGACCCCGACCGGTTGATCGCTGGGCCATAGGCCGGGTCGAACAGCACGGGCCGGAAGGTCCCGGCGTCCGTGCAGCAAGCGATCAGCGCACCGTGCGGGTCGCCGACGGCCGCAGCGCCGAACGGCATGCCCGCCGCGAGGTCCCGGCAAAGAAGGTGATGGCGGTAGTCCCCTGCCGGCGCAGCGAGGCCGGCACCGGGCAACATCGCCATGAACAACCCGGTCTGGCCGCCGATCGGGCGGTGGAGCTGGTAGTCGCCCGCGGCGTACGTCGAGCGCAGCACGTCCACCCGCTCCTCGAGCTCCCGGAGGCCCGTCGCCGCGACGGCAAAGATCATGGCCACGTGCAGCTCCGCGTCGCCGGCGTCGCCCGTGAGCTGCGATCGCAGATCCGCCAGCGCCTCCATGGCGTCCGCCAGCCCGGGCGGTGCCCCCGCGGGATCGCCGTCGTATTCGGAGACCTGGCTCTGCAGCTGGCGCGCCTGCCGCCGTGCGGAGGCCTGGGCCGCCCGTTTCGCCACGGGCCGGATCCGCAGGCACCAGTCGACCGGGAAGGAGGCACCGTCGGCAGCCACGAGCCACTCCCCGCCGCCGTCGGGGAAGAGGTAGCGCCTCGGCATGTCCGACATCGCCAGGAGGGCCTGATAGGCGACCCCGTCCTCGCTCTCGACGCGCAGGTACCGGCGATGGGAGGGGCGATCGCGGTCGGACGCGAGCCCCCCCTCCTTGAAGACTGCGTCGGCGATCGTCGTGAGCCGGGGCTTCCGGACGGCGACGCCGGGATCCTGGCGGGCGTCGCCCTTGCCCGCAGGGAGTCCCCGCCGCACCGCCGATGCATAGACCCGGCACACTTCGGCGGGCGTCGCCGGCGTCAGCGGAAGGAAGGGCCGAAGAACAGCGAGCAGGTGCGCCGACTGTTCGTAGCGTCGGGCGACGTCGGTGTCCGAGACCTTCTGGGGAGGCAGGCCGAATGCTGGCGTGAGCCCTGCCGTGGCGGACCCCAGCAGCGGCAGCACGCCCTGCCCTGCCCGGACGGGAGGTAGCTCCGAAGCGAGGAACCAGTGACGCTCGGTTGGGGTCAGCTCCCGCCTGGTGTGCTCCGGGAGGTCAGAGAGCTGCTGGCCGGCCAGCCCCGGCGACGCCATCCGCCGGGACAGTTCGCTGGCGGGAATGGGAGCGCAG
>DASXNO010000278.1:0-4018 GCA_036495025.1 Actinomycetota bacterium
GGTTCGCCCAGGCTGCGGGCCAGCTCCACCGCCAGGCGGACCGCGTCCTCCTTCTTGTCGGCGGCAAGAAGGATCTCATTCCCGCTCTCCGCCACCCAGTGCTCCTGGCGGTGGACGACCGAGATCTCCTTCATCGGATCACTATCGCACGCCCGAGCAGAGGTAGTAATTGGTGCTGGCAAAGAACGACCCGGTCTCCGCCAACTCGGCGAGCGCGGCGGTCCAACGGCGCCACTCGGCCTCCGTCACCGCCCCCATCTCCAGGGCGCTCTCGGCCAGATGGAGGACCACCGAGTGCAGGAAGCTGCCCGGCTCGGTATCCAGGTGGCAGCGCACGGAAACCGTGACGTCGCCCAGGCCCGCCGCCCGGAACATCCTCGCGAGCCGGCGCCCCGTCCACCCGTCCGCGTAGCGGTGATCGCTGCTGAAGGCAACCAGACGCCGGGTCAGCTCCTTGTCGGGATGATCGATGACGAGGGCGTCGCCGTCCTGGTCGATGCTCGCCACCCGGCCACCCGGCCGGACCACCCGGCACATCTCGGCGAGCGCCACCGCCGCCCGGGGTACGTGGACGAGGACGGTCTGCGCCACCGCAGCGTCGACGGTGGCGTCGCCGAGGGGGATCGCCTCGGCCGTGTCGATCTCGACGGATCCCTGCGGGAGCCGTCGCTCGGCGAGGCGTTGACGGGCGAGCCGGGCGAACAGGGGCTGTGGCTCGAGCCCGAGGGCCCGGCCGCCGGGCCCCACGGCGGCCGCCAGCTCCGCAAGGGTGATGCCGGTCCCGCAGCCCACCTCGACCACGGTACCGCCGGGCGTGAGGCCGGCCGCGGCGATGAGATCCGCTCGGAGCTCGATCTGGCTGGGATTGGCCGCCCGAAGCTCCAGGG
The DNA here is from genome assembly GCA_036495025.1 of Actinomycetota bacterium. GTDB lineage: Bacteria > Actinomycetota > CADDZG01 > JAHWKV01 > JAOPZY01 > JAOPZY01. The sequence continues at coordinate 888 of DASXNO010000278.1, forward strand.
CATCCGCCCACTGCTGGGCCGTGGTGTCGTCCCAGCCTTCGACGGCGAGGAAGGGATCGGCGGCACCCGGTTTCACCGGGCCAAGCTTAGCGGCGGCGCCTCCGGCGCCGGCGGCGCAGCGGCGGTGCGGACGCCGTGGCGGCAACGGCGCGGGCCTTGGCCCGAGCCTGGCCGGCGTTGCTGCCCATGAACGCGCGGTAGGCGAGCAGCGCGGCGCCCGCCAAAGCGATGACGCTGACGATTCCGTAGGTGTCGATGGTGCTGCCCCCTTTCCCTATTTCCCCAGTATCGGCAGTCGGAGGCCAGAAACATACCCATCCGAAGTGCGTAGACACCGGAAGAAGAGCTCCGGAGGTGGAAGCTACCGGCTGTTAACGAGGAGCGTCCCAGCCGCCCCGTGTGGGGGCTCCGGGCGGGGGCGGGTACCCCGCCGGCGGGTACCCGGGTGGCGGATATCCCCCCGGAGGCCCGCCGCCTGCCGCCGGACCGACGTACTGGGCGTCGCCGAAGGCCAGGATCGGGATGAAGATGAACGAGAGGAAGATCAGGCCCAGCGTAAAGCCGACTCCCTTCCCGAACGACCTCGCCAGGTCGTAGTACACGATGATGGGGATCACGATATTGACGATTGGGATGATGTAGAGGATGAGCCACCAGCCTGGGCGCCCGACGATCTTCAGCATGACGTAGACGCTGTAGATGGGGACAAACCCTTCCCACAGGGGCCGGCCGGCCTTCTGGAAGATGCGGCCTAAGCAGTAGCCGTAGAAGAGGTAGATCGCAACGAATATAAGGAAGAAGAGAATGACGATCCCAGCATTCACGCCGGATGACGTATTGGAGTACTGCGCAAACAATCCGCCCATGTGCAGACCTCCCCGTGATTGGGACTGCGCAAGGATTCTTGCCCAGAGCCGACTCGGAAGTAAAGATTTCCAGGTTTCTTACGGATTCTCGATCTGACCGGCTCGATGTCGTCCGCGGGCTCGGAGGGCTACTGGTCGGGGGAGCGGTTCTCGGGTGGCCGGGGTGGGTAGCCGCCAGGTGGACGCGGTGGGTAACCGCCGCGGGGAGGAGGCGGTGGGTAGCCGCCGGGCGGTGGGTAACCCCCGGGCGGTGGGTAGGCGCCGGGCGGTGGATAGCCGTCGGGCGGATACTGCCGTCGACGCGCAGGGCCCAGGTACTGGGCGGAGCCCCATCCGAGGATCGGATAGAAGACGAACGGAAGCAGGATGAGTCCCACGATGAAGCCTTCGCCCACCCCGAACGACTTCCCGACGTCGATGGCGACGAAGATGTGCAGGATGAGCAGGCCCAGCCACCCGATGAACGGGACGAACCCTGCCAGGAGCGCCAGCGTCCACAGTCCAGGCCAGCCGATCACCTGCATCAGCACGTAGAAGCTGTAGAAGGGGATGATCGCCGGCCATCCCGGCCTCCCGGCCTTCTTGAAGATGCCCCAGAGCCCGAAGGCGATCAGGCCCCAATAGATAAGCGAGAAGAACCCGGTGAAGTAGGAGTAGGAGTACATGCCTACAGATTCTCTATCTTGACCGGCTCGATGTCATCAGAGGGCTCGAAACCGAAGACCTTGGCGTAGAAGTACAGCTCGGCCTCGAGGGAGCGGCGGATGGTCTGCGCCTTCCGGAAGCCATGCTGCTCGCCCTCGTAGGCGAGGTACGCGAAGGGCAGGCCTTTGGCCCGGAGCGCCTCGACCATCAGCTCGGCCTGGGAGGGGGGCACCACCATGTCCTCCAGGCCCTGGAAGATGATCAGGGGGCACGACAGGCGGTCGGTGAAGTGGATGGGTGAGCGCTGCCGGTACAGTTGGGCCTCCTCGGGGTACGGCCCGATCAGCGAGTCGAGGTACCGGGACTCGAACTTGTGGGTGTCCCTGGCGAGCGCCTCGGCATCGGCGACGCCGTAGTAGCTGGCCCCCGCCGAGAACACGTCACGGAACGTGAGGGCGCAGAGGGTCGTGTACCCGCCGGCGCTGCCACCCCGGATCGCCAGACGGGCGCCGTCGGCGTCGCCGCGTTCGACGAGGAACTGGGCCGCCGCGATGCAGTCGTCGACGTCGAGGATCCCCCACCGGCCCTTGAGCCGTTCCCGGTACTGCCTCCCATAGCCGGTGCTGCCGCCGTAGTTGACGTCGACGACGCCGAACCCGCGGCTCGTCCAGAACTGGATATCGAGGCTGAGGGCCGACGAGGTGGCCGAGGTGGGGCCGCCGTGCGAGATCACCACCAGCGGTGGCCGTTCCCCTTCGGGGGCCGAGAAGCCGGGATTGTTGGGCTTGTAGAACAGGCCGTGGGCAGTCACCGGCTCGCCGTCGAGCGTGCTCGGGAACTCGATCGGCTCGGCCACAGACACGATCGCAGGGTCAACGTCTTGGCTCAGGCTGTGCCGCACCACCTCTTCGGCCCCGGTCTCGGTGTCGAACACCACCACACCCGCCCCCTGGACGGGGCTCGCGCCGATGAAGGCGAGCCTCCCTCCCGAGCTCACCAGGCTCGCCGGGGAGAAGGACCGATAGCTCAGGCCGAGGTCCTCGTAGCCCCCTGCCGGGGTGACCCGGCACAGCCGGGTGCCGCCGGCCTCGCCGAGCAGGCAGACGATCGTGCCGTCGGGCAGAAAGGCGAACGTGGAGAGGCCGAAGACCCATTGGGGGACCCCGAGCTCGGCCTCCACGGGAGCGATCGCTTCGACGGTGCCGTCCCGGTCCACGTACAGGTTCGACCAGCCGCTTCGGTCCGAGATGAAGTGGAGCCGGTCCGACGGGCTGAACGAGGGCTGGAAGATCGACTCCTCCGCGCCCCCGGCGACGAGGCGGCGCCCCCGGAGCTGGGCGCCCTCGGCAAGGTCCGCCACCCACAGCTCGGTGCCGTCCCAGGGCATCCGCGGGTGGCCCCAGCTCGTCCACGCCAGCCGGCGCCCGTCGGAGCTCAGGCGGGGGAAGGCGAAGAACGCGGCGCCCCCGACGAGGATGCGCGGCGGAGACGAGCCGTCGGCCGGGAGGGCCACGATCTCGTTGATGGGCTCCCGCCCGGTCACGTGGCGCTCCCGCACACAGATGACCCAGGTCCCGTCGGGCGTGACGACGCCGTCCGCATAGCGGTCACCCCGCGGGA
>DASXNO010000279.1:0-2439 GCA_036495025.1 Actinomycetota bacterium
GACTGCGAGCACGTGGTGCCGATGACGCTCGAGGAGTACGAGGAGGTGCGGGCGGACCCTCGCCGCTTCGCGGTGACGCCGGATCACGTCGAGCCGGAGATCGAGCAGGTCGTCGAGGACGAAGGACGATTCCTCGTCGTCGAGAAGCGCCCCGGCACCCCAGCTGCCGTGGCCGAGGACCAGGACCCCAGGGCCGGCTAACTCCCGGAAGATCCCTCCCTCAGACCCGGTCCGGGGGAGGCCGGGAATCCCATGGAGAATGCGCTGCCGACGCCCGGCGTGCTCTCGGCCCAGACGCGGCCGCCGTGGGCCTCGACGATCTCGCGCGTGATGGAGAGGCCGAGCCCGCTCCCACCCGTGGATCGGGACCGGGCCATGTCCGCCCGCACGAAGCGATCGAAAATCCGCTCGAGGAGCGCTTCGGGGATCCCCGGCCCGGTGTCGGTCACCGTGAGGCCCGCCTCCCCGTTGCTGCGCCACACCTCCAAGGCCACCCTGCCGCCCGCCCCCGTGTACTTGACCGCGTTCTCCACGAGATTGCGGACCGCCCTGCGGAGATGGTCGGGATCCGCGGCCACCTCCACCCCATCCCCCGAGACCGTCACCGGGATGCCCTGGGCCTTTGCGAGTGGGCGCAGGCTGCCCGCCACATCCGCTGCGACGGCCCCGAGGTCGACGCGGCTTCGGAGGAGCTCGAGGCGGCCCTCGTCGATCCGTGCCAGCATCAGCAGGTCGTCGACAATGCGGCTCATGCGCTCGACCTCCTCCGCGTTGCTGGCGAGCACCTCCCGTGCGGCCGGCCCGACGCCGCCCGCACGGAGGGTGACCTCGATCTCGGAGCGCATGACCGCAAGGGGCGTGCGTAGCTCGTGGGAGGCGTCGGCCAGGAACCGGCGCTTCTCCCGCACCCCGTCCTCGATACGTTCGAGCATGGCGTTGATGGTGGTCGCCAGCCCGGCGACCTCGTCGTTGGTCGGCGGGACCGGCACCCGCTCGTGAAGCTGCTCCACCCCGATGGCGCCGGCCTGGCGGGTGATCTCGGCAACCGGGCGCAGCGCCTTCCGGGCCAGCCACCACCCGCCGCCGGCCGCAGCAAGCAGGGCCGCCGGGACGACGGCAAGGAGCAGAACCCGTAGCCGGTGCACCGACCGGTCGACCTCGTCGAGCGAACTGGCGACGACGAGCACCTGGCGGCCCGCTCCGGCGCCCAGCGGCAGGGCGACGAGACGGTACCGCTCGCGGTCGGCGCCGACCCGCACGCTCGCCCGCACACGAGGCCCGGCGAGCACCCTCGCCACCGAGGCCGGCGGCAGCAGCGCCGTCTGCGACGCCGGGTCGCCCGAGTGCAGCACGACGGTGCCGGTGACGGAAAGGGTCTGGGCGGCTGTCTCGCCGCCGGTCAGCCCGGCGAGCGTGAGATCGCTGGCGTCCTGGAATCCGGCCTCGGCCTCCTGGTTGGGCGGTGCGATCTGCGCGGCGCCCGCGTCGAGCGTCCGGTCCATGCCCGCGACGAGATCCCGGTTCAGCCGCAGCGGCAGGAACAGCCCGACCGCCGTCAGCATGGCGGCGAGAAGGCCGACGTACCAGGCGGTCAGGCGTGCCCGAATGGGAAACGAGCCCGGAAACGAGCCCGGAAACCTCGGGCGCGGGGGCCGGGACGGCACCTACGACCCCACCACGTACCCCACGCCACGCACCGTCCGGATGAAGGGCTCACCCCCATTCGACGGCGCCCCGAGCTTGCGCCGCAGGTAGCCGACGTAGACGTCCACCACGTTGGAGAGACCGTCGTAGTTGTAGTCCCACACGTGGTCGAGGATCCGGGTGCGGCTGACGACCTCGCCGGCGTTGCGCATGAGGTACTCGAGGAGGGCGAACTCCCGCGCCGACAGGTCGACGGCCTGCCCGGCCCGCTCGACCCTGTGGGCGGCGGGGTCAAGGCTGACATCGCCGACCTCCAGCACGGCGGGGCGTGCCCCCGGCCCCCGCCGGACCAGCGCCCGCAGGCGCGCCAGCAGCTCGCCAAAGGCGAAGGGCTTCACGAGGTAGTCGTCGGCCCCGGCATCGAGGCCGCGGATGCGGTCCTCGACGGCGTCGCGGGCGGTCAGGACGAGCACGGGCGCCCACCGCTGGCGGGACCGCAGGGTCTTGCACACCGCGAACCCGTCCATGCCGGGCAGCATGAGGTCCAGCACGATGCCGTCGTAGTCCGACTCCGTGGCCCGGAACAACGCCTCCTCGCCGTCGCCGACCACATCGACCGCGTAGCCCTCCTGTTCCAGGCCGCGCCGGATGGCACGTGCCATCTTGATCTCGTCCTCCACCAGCAGGATGCGCATCGGGCTTGCCCCCAGTGTCGCAACCCTGGATGAGACCGTCATGAGAAAGGGGTGAGAGTCCCGGCGGCGGGCCGAGCTCTCATCCTCCTCTCATCCCGCC
>DASXNO010000280.1:0-4431 GCA_036495025.1 Actinomycetota bacterium
GCTCTGTGGGCCGACCATGCCGGGTGCACGACCTCCGGCACTCGCATTCCGCCATGCTGATCCGGGAGAAGGCGCACCCGAAGGCGATCCAGGTGGGGCTTGGGCACGCTTCGATCAAGACGACACTGGACACCCACGGGCACCTGCACGAGGGCATCGACGAGGCCCTGGCTGAAGCTCTGGACGCAAGCTGGCGGCGCACGACTGCACCTGGTGGTGCCGCATGATGTGGACTCTTTGTGGACTCCGGCTGCTCTGGAGAGATTCCCTGGCATGGTGGAGCGGGGCGTTTCCCGGCCCTGACCTGCGGCGATGGGTTGTGGAGCGGAGGAGATTCGAACTCCCGGCCTCTTCCGTGCGAGGGAAGCGCTCTACCAGCTGAGCTACCGCCCCTTCGGGCGTCCTCATTGTAGGCGTAGGGGCTACGGGGTCGCGTCCGGGCCGTCGCCGGCCCTCCGGGCTCGGGCCGCGACCCTCGCCTCAGCTTCGGTCTTCACTCCCTTCAGGGAAGCGGCCACGACCCGCTCCCAGGCTGGCCTCACGACACCCCCCCCGTACCAGCGCCCGAACAGCCAGAGGTCGGCGCCTAGCGTGCCCTGGTAGGTGAGGAGCGTGGCGCCGTCACGCTCCACCAGCTCGAACGTCTCCTGAACGTGGGGCACCGGTCCCCGGAGGAGAGCGAAGGTCACGCGGGACGGTCGCTCGAAGCGCACGGTCTTGACGGTAATGGCGTCCAGGAATTTCAGCGGGGTCCGGTGCTCCGCCACTAGGTCCTCGGCCCGCTCGATGACCTGAATGTGGTGCTTCACCTCGGCGGGCGCCCGCTCCGAGTAGCCGCCGTGGGTGACGTCGAACACGATCTCACGGGGGGCGGTGATCCCCACCTCCATGGGCCCGAGCGGGAAGTACGAGCGGCCCCAGCCGACATCGAGAGTAAGGCGGCCCCGAGACATGAGGATGAACCCGGCGAAGGCGGGGGGCCTCGGTTAGGAGCAGATCGCGCGTATGCGCGCGCTGGGCTCCTAACCCCCATGCGCCCTGCCGCCGGCTGCCGCCAGGGTCGCCAGCATGAGCCTGCCTCGCGGGTTCACGGCGACGGCTCAGGCGTCGTTCTGCCTCGACTCGAGGGCCGCGCGGAGCTTGTCCTGGATGAGGGTCACCGTGAGATCACCGCGGGTCCGCTCGATGATGCCGCGGATGGCGTCGGAGGTCCGGCGGAGGCCCGCCGTGATGGCGTCGGGGTAGTCCATTGAGATCAGCAGGTAGTAGATCTCGTCCATCTGGCCGAGGATTTCCTCCGAGCGCTCCAGCTCGCCTCGGCGCATGAGGTCGAGCAGGTGCCGGCGCATCTCGCCGACCGCCTCGCCCATGCCGTTGAGGTATGCGGGTGGCTCGACGCCTATCTCCACCGCCGAGGGCAGGGGCTGGCCCGTGACCAGGGCGTGGGTGAGCCTCGCCTCTGCGTACTCCTTGGCGGCGTCGTGGAAGAAACCGGCGTACATGACGTCGGGGTGGGCCGCCATCGCGGACGCTGCCTCGTCGAGGCACGTCCGGGCCTCGGCCGTCAGGCGCAGCGTCTCGGCCTCGTCGGAGCGGTGGACGGCTCGGATTGCGTTCGCCGAAAGGCGGGTCGCCCGCCGGCACAGGGCCAGCGCCGTCTCCCGGGCGGCGTTCTTAGCGTCGAGACTCGCCCGGAGTCCGGCCCCTATGGCGTCGAGATCCACTGGTGGGAGGCTACCCGATCATCCAGGACGCCCGATCGGGGAAGCCGGAAGACGACGAAAAGGAACCTTGCTGGCCCCCGGGCACGGGGAACATTGCGGACTTCTCGCTCGGACGAGGAGCGCTCCCAGCGAGAAGTCCTTAAAGTTCCCCGGCCCGTAGCCACTCCCGCCGGTCGTCGCCCGCTCGCTGCTGGCCCCCGGACCTGCGCGCCGATGGTGGGTAAAACGTGGCAGCCTCCCTCGACGGCCTGCGGCGGGGTTTTGTTCGGACCAGGTAGACGACGTAACCCAACAGCGCAATGTCGACGCCGAGGTGAACACGCAGCAGCAAGCTGAACGCCAGGCCGAGCATCAGCGTGAACGCCGCGGCGGTCAGCAACGTGAAGAAGATGGTTCGCCGCTGGTCCATCGTCAGCCCCACGGCGTCGAAGCTGCCCCGGGCCGGGCGCCGGCGCTGAGGGTATCCCCGGGGAGCGGGACGGCGCTGGGGATAGGCGGCAGGCGGGGTCTGCGGGGAGCCGGCTGACCTCGGCCGAGGGGGCGGCCCCAGGATCCAGCGACCGGCGGCGCCCGAGCCGGAGGACCGCCGTGACGGCCTGCCCGCGGACCGGGATCCGAGCGCTTGCATGTTCCGGCGGAAGGCTCCGACGCTGTAGGAGGGCGACTGCCTCACCCGAAGGAGAGTCGGGACGATCACCGCTCCCCAGAGCAGCACGAGCAGAACGATGAGCAGCAGGGTCACACCGGCTCCCCTCTTCCCAGGGCGGCCCTGGCCGGGCGGACCGCCTTCCCACAGATGGCCCGCTGCCGGGCCCGACAGCGGACTGGGAACAGGCCCGCTGGTACAACCAGGGACCGCCAGCCCGCTACATCCTGTGCCTGTCGGGTTTATAACACCCCATATGTGGTGTTCCTCGGATTTCCGGAAAGTGCGTTGCAGGGGCGCGGAAGAGGGGAAGTTAGACTGCGCAACGTCCGGGCCCCGAGGAACGGCCCGGGGCCCGCGAGCATCATCGGGCAGCCGCCCTGAGGGCACCGCTCGGGCGATTCGAGAAGCGGTCCCGCTGGGCGGAGCCGGCGCAAAGAAGCCGTCGCAAAAGAAGCCGTCGCAAAGAAGCCCGTCGCAAAGAAGCCGGTAAAAGAGGTCGGTAACAAGAGAAAGGGGGGAAGGTGGGATCCGCATCCTTCGAGCGTTCGTCGGTACCCGCCCGCGAGGCCGCCGCCGATGTGGTCGTCGTCGGCGTCCGGGCCGGCCAGGAACCCACCCACGCCGCCGCTGAACTGGACCACGCGCTCGACGGGGCGATCGCCGCCCACCTGAGGGCCACGGGGTTCAAGGGCAACATCGGCGATGCGGAACTGATCCCGACCGGGAGCCGCCTCTCCGCCGCTTATGTCCTGGTGGTCGGGCTCGGACCGGCGGGGACCGCTGGCCCCACCAACGCCGAAGCCGGCCATGACGACATCCGCCGGGCCGCTGGCGTCGCCGCCCGCCGGGCCGGGCGGTTTCGCAGCGTCGCCCTCGCCATCGCCAACGGCGTTTCCGGTACGGCGCAGGCCGCCGTCGAGGGCTACATCCTCGGCGCCTACCGCTTCGACCGCTACAAGTCCTCCGCCGAGCCGAGGCCGGACCAACGGGTCACCGTCCTGGGCGACGCGACCGACGAGGACATCCAGCGGGCCACCACGATCGCGGAGGCGACCAACTGGGCCCGGGACACGGTCAACGAGCCGGCCGGCACCCGGCCCCCCGCAGCGTTCGCACAGCTGGCGAGGGAGCGGGCCGAAGCGGCAGGCGTCACCGCCGAGGTCCTCGACGAGCACCAGCTTGCGGAAAAGGGCATGAACGGCATCCTTGGCGTCGGCCAGGGCAGCAGGAACCCTCCCCGGCTCCTCGTCCTGCGCTACGAGCCCGAAGGTGCCACCACCCACGTCGGGGCCGTCGGCAAAGGCATCACCTTCGACTCCGGCGGCCTGTCCCTCAAGCCCGCCGAGTCGATGGAGACCATGAAGACCGACTGCTCGGGAGCCGCCGCCGTCGTGGCCGCCCTGAGCGCCCTCCCTGCCCTCGGGGCCAACATCAGGGTGACGGCGGCCACTCCGCTGGCAGAGAACATGCCGGGCGGGGCCGCCATCAAGCCGGGCGACGTCATCCGCCACTACGGAGGGCGGACCTCCGAGGTTCTCAACACCGACGCCGAGGGCCGCCTCGTCCTCGCCGACGCCCTGGCCTGGATGGCCGAGCAGCGGCCCCAGGCGATGATCGACTTCGCCACCCTCACCGGCGCCATGGTCATCGCCCTCGGCAAGAAGGTGGCCGGGTACTTCGCAACCTCACCCGAACTCGCCCAGCAGGTGCAGGCCGCCGCCGCCCACACCGGCGAGCAGGTCTGGCAGATGCCGGTGCTGGCGGACATGCGCAAGCAGCTCGACAGCGACGTTGCCGACGTGAAGAACATCGGCCAACGGTGGGGCGGCGCCATCTTCGCCGCGCTGTTCCTCAAGGAATTCGTCGGGGACGTGCCCTGGATCCACGTCGACATCGCCGGGCCCGCCCGCTCCGACGAAGCCGAGCACTACCTGCCCAAAGGTCCGACCGGTATGGGCACTCGGCTGCTCATCGACTGGGTCGAGCAACGGGCAGCGGCGGGCTAGCACCAAGCACCAAGCACCAAGCACCAAGCACAACCACCAAGCACCAAGCGGA
>DASXNO010000281.1:0-7779 GCA_036495025.1 Actinomycetota bacterium
AGGTCATCCGGGTCCATGCCAACGCCTTCCCGTGGGCGACGTTCTGGACCAACGTCAGCGGCAGCCTCGCCCTGGGCCTGTTCCTGACGCTCGTCCTCGAACGATTCCCCCCCAGCCGCTACCTGCGGCCTTTCGTGGCCACGGGATTCATGGGGGCCTACACGACCTACTCGACGTTTGCAGTCGAGACCGACCTGCTCGTCAAGAATGGCCACGCGGCGGTTGGCCTCGCCTACGCCCTCGCCAGCCTTGGTGCAGGATTGGGGGCGGTGTGGGCCGGCATGTGGGTGGCCAGGCTCCCCACCAGGCTGCGCAGGAGAGAGCGATGAAGCTGGAGGGCCATCAGAAGCGCCTCACCATCTTCGTTGGCGAGTCCGATCGCCACGGGCACACGCCGCTCGCCACCGAGATCGTCCAGCGGGCGCACCGGGCCGGGCTCGCGGGCGCCAGCGTCTTCCGGGGTGTCGAGGGCTACGGAGCCTCGAACCACATCCACACGACCCGGATCCTGTCGCTGTCCGACGACCTGCCCATCGCCGTCGTCATCGTCGACACGGACGAGGCGATCCAGCGGTTCATCCCCGAGCTCGACGAGCTGATCACCGAAGGCCTGGTCATCCTCGACGATGTGGAGGTCATCAAGTACGTGGGCAGGTCCCGCCCGTGAGCCCGCTCGCCTGGGCCGGCTTCCTCATCGCCGCCGCGGTCGGGGCTTCCCTTCGCTACCTGGTCGACGGTGCCATCGCAGGGCGCGCCGACGGCGTCTTCCCGTGGGGAACCTTCGTGATCAACGCGACCGGGTCGCTGGTGCTCGGGGTGCTGACCGGCCTCGGCCTCTACCATGCCTTCCCCAAGGGGCCGAAGGTGATCCTTGGGACGGGGTTCTGCGGGGCCTACACGACCTTCTCCACCTTCACCTACGAGACGGTGGAGCTGCTCGAGGAGGGCGCCCTGAACGAGGCGGCCCGCAATGCCTTTGGAACCCTGATCGTCGGGGCCGGCGCCGCGGCCCTCGGCCTGGTGCTTGCCGCGCTGTAGGCCCACCTTCGCTGTCGGTCACGCCCAACTCAGGCGCAGATCGCGCGCCGGCGCGCGAAACGAGACCAACCTGTGGCGCCTCAGGCGTCGGCCCGCTCGTAGCGGAGGAGGACGACCCCGTTGCCGAAGGCCCGGGTCTGGACGAGCCGGAGGTCGATCCTGGCGTCCGATGGCCGGAACATGGGCTTGCCCCGTCCGATGATCACCGGGTGGACATAGATACGGAACTCGTCGATCAGGTCGTGGTGCAGGAAGGCTGCGGCGAGGTCGGCGCCACCGATCACCAGGTCTCCCCCGGGCTGCGCCTTGAGCTGCATGACCTCCTCGGGGATGACGTCTCGCACCACGGTGGTGTTCCAGTCGGCCCGCTCGAGGGTCCTGGAGTAGACGATCTTGGGCATATCCACCCAGATGCGGCCGAATTCGGCCATGGGCGGGGTGCTCGCGGGGTCCTTGTCGGCCGTCGGCCAGACTCCGGCCATCAGCTCGTAGGTGACCCGTCCCTCCAGGAAGGCGCCCATGGCGCCGAGCTCCTCGTTGAAGTAGCGGTGCAGCTCGTCGTCGACCCGGTGCCAGTCGATCTCGCGGTTCGGTCCTTCCATGAAGCCGTCGACCGACACCGACATCATCCAGATGACTTTCCTCATCGTCTCACCATCCTCTTCACGGCGATTGGGTTCCTCCCGTCGCCAGCCAGCCGGCGATATCGGCGATGACCGCCGGGTCCACGTGTTGCGCCGGCTCGGACTCGGCGGGTGCCGATGGGCCGGTGCCAGAAAAGAAGAAGTGATTGTCCGCGGGGTAGACGCGGATCGTCACGTCCGGGCGGCCGGCAAGCCCGGCCTTCCATCCCGCGAGGTCCTCGGCCACGGTCGCCTGGTAGTCGCGGCCACCCTGGAGGATGAGGATCGGCCTGTCCAGCGCCGCGGCGGCGGCGACCGGGTTGTAGCCGCGCAGGTCCAGCCAGTACGGGGCGGGCACGCCGAAGGGCAGGTCGCTGGCCGGCGTCGAGGCGGAGAGGCCGGGGCTGTCGACCAGCCTGGCTCGCTCACGCATCGCATCGATGGCGGGCCTGGATGCGGCGGCGGTCTCCGGGTTGAGCGACGCGAGGTAGTCGAGCTGCCGGACTGTGGCCCAGTGCAGCGGCTGCGTGCCGCCGGCCAGGATGACCAGCCCGGCGACCGACGGCTCGGTCGCCGCGACGCGCGGGGCGATGGTGCCGCCCATGCTGTGGCCCAGCAGGAAGACCCGCCCGGGGTCGACGGCCGGGTGCTGCCGGAGCAGGTGAACGGCTGCGAGGGCGTGCGGCAGGTACTCATCGGCCGCGGTGAAGTCGTGCATCTTCGTGACCTCACTCGGGTGGGCATACGTCACCTTGTCGAAGCGCAGGACCGCCACGCCTTCGCTCGCCAGGCCCCACGCCAGGTCCTTGAGCGGCTTGTTGCGCCCGATCGTCTCGTCGCGGTCGCCCGGCCCCGAGCCGCCGAGCAGCACGACGGCGGTCAGTGGCCCCGGCTGGTGCGGCAGGCCGAGCGTGCCCGGCACCGCAAGCGGGCCGGTGCCCACGGTGACGTCCTGCTCGTCGAACTGCCCGGGGTCCGCGTAGGCCGGCGGCTCCCACGGCCCCGCGGGGGCGATCGCGCTGGCAGGCGCGAGCTGGATGCCAGTCAGCCAGCCCGATTCGTGGACCGAGACCACCATCGTCAGCGCTCCGCGCTCGCACCTCACGGGAATCCTCACCACCACGCCCGCCCCGGCCGGCTCGCTGACCGGGGCGCCGACCGAGGAGACCGGGCCGTGCCGGTCCAGCTCGGCCGCCCAGGCGGCCTGGAGTGCCTCGGCGGTGACCATGGGGCGCAGCTGCGGCGCGAACAGGTCGCGCAGCTCTGCGAACCGTCCCGCTTGTGCCATGTCCAGGACCGTCAGGCCGGTTGCCTCCGGTGCTCCCGGCATCATGAACTCCTTCCCCAAGGTGGCCTCGCTCGCCCGGGCTCGAGCAGCGACATTGTCCCCCAGCGGTCCGAAGAGATCCGGTACAGGACAGACGGACTCAGCGGATGCCCAGGAGACAGACGTGAGTGGTTGAAGTCGTCGGCCGGGTCGTAGCTCATGCCAAGTCGTTGCATCACCGCCCGCGACCGCAGGTTGTTCGTGGCAGTGTAGGCGACGATCTCCCGGACGCCGACGACGTCGAAGCCGTAGGTCATCGCTGCCCGGGCCCCCTCCGTTGCATACCCGTGCCCCCACGCCGATCGCTTCAGTCGCCACCCAACCTCGACGGCGGGGGTAAAGTGCGCCGGGAACTCCGCGAGCCCCAGGCCCGTGAACCCGATGAACTCGCTCGGGGCGACGAGTTCGACCGCCCAGAACCCATAGCCATGTTGTTCGAAGCCGGCCTCGATGTGGTCGACGAGCGCGTCACTCTCATCTCGTCGCAAGAGCTGGGGAAAATGCTCCATGACCTCGCCGTCGGCGTTCAGCTCGGCAAAGGGGTCTCTGTCCGCATCTCGCCAGCGCCGGAGCAACAGCCGCCCGGTACGCAGCTCGGGTCCGGAGGACATCTGGCAAGCCTGGCTGGCTACCGAGCGTCCCGGTGAGCGACGGTGTCGTAGGCGGCCCTGGCCTGGGCGTGGTGGGCGGCGAGGTGGCCGGTGAGGACGCGCTGCACGATCTGGGGCAGCGGGAGCTCGCCCCACGCGATGTGCACCCCCGTGGCCCCCCACGCGAGGGCGGGAATGATGGCCAGCGTGGCCTGTGCCTCCTCGCTGGCGGCGCTCAACTCCTGGAGCATGGACCCCAGGGCATCGCCGCCGTGAGCCAGGACGTAGCCGGTCCGGTCCGAGTCGTCGAGGCCCCGGCCGAACGACCGGCCCGGCTCGGCGGCGATGCCGACCATGACGTGCGGCCAGTAGCGCAGGAACTCGACCGTGTGGGCAAGCAGCTCCATGACCGTCCACTCACCGGGGCTGGGGGCCTGATAGAGCAACGCGGGATCCAGCTCCGCCAGCCACGCGGTGAGTTGGACGACCCCGGTCCTGACCTCCTCCGCCGCCGCAGCACCCGACACGGATCTGAAGGATAGCCTCGAACCGGCGCTCAGGACCGGTCAGACCTCGACGACGTACAGAGTGTTGCCGTCTTGGTCGCGGAAGCTGAACATGGGTGGCACACCTTCCCCGAACCGCATGACCGGGTCCGCCTCGACGCCGTGAGCGACCAGATCGGCGTGGGTCGCGTCGGCATTGGCCGTCCAGAGGCGGATCGCCGTGTCGATGCCCGTCGGTACGCCGGGGGTGGGGGGGAGCAGGGCGATGGTCGTGGTTCCCTCGGGCGGGCAAACCTCGACCCAGCGGAGGCCTGGGCCGAACGGCACGTCGCGTCGCTTCTCGAAGCCGAGCTTGCCGACGTAGAAGTCCAGCGCTCGATCCTGATCGGTCGTGGGAACACCCACGTTGCCCACGCTGGTGATGCGGCTGTTGGTCCCTGACTCAGTCATCCTCGTGTCCTTTCTGTCGAGTCCTGAACTTCAGACGCCTCGTCCCGGCAAAACTCATCGCCAGGTCAGGCGGCTGGCGGCTCAGATGAGGAAGGAGCCCTCTCGCATCAGAAGCTGCCCGTCCACCGAGATCGTCGAGCGGGTCGCGACGACGTCGATGTGCGTGGATGCGGTCCAGTCGGCGCCGGTCTCCTTGGGATAGGGATAGCCGAAGGCGATGTGGACCCCCGGCAGCTTCTCGTCCTGCAACAGGTTCCCGGACAGACGGGTCAGAGCGACGTTGGTGCCGATGGCGTACTCACCGACGCGCTTGCCCTCGGGGTCGCGGGCCAGGTACTCCTCGAGCTCTGCCGTCAGGGTGCCCGACTGCGTCTCCACCTTGCGGACCCGGCCGGCTTCGATGTGGAACATGGCGGGCGCGTCCAGCACGCCGTAGCGGGCCGAGAAGTGGTCGCCCAGCACCTCCGCCCCCACGATGCCCTCCACCGACATGGGGCTCGTGAAGGTCTCGCCCTCGGGGAGGTTCCCCCACATGCCCTGCTCGTGGTAGATGCCGGGGCAGGCGTTCCAGCGACGGATCGACGGGTTGAACTCGGCGCTGAGGTCCGTTCCCGACGGGGACGTGACGTGGATGTGCCGTGCGCCACGCACGGCGTCGGTGACCGCCGCGGTGACGCGGGCGATCTCCCGGTAGTCGGCCTGCATCCCCTCGGCCATCAGGCGCTCGTCGATGCCGACCATGTGGCCGTGGCGGGTCTTCAGACGGTAGATCACGTGGTCCATGTAGGGCTGGCGGAAGGCAAGCTCGCCGGGGAGCGCCGTCGCGGCGAAGAAGGACACGGTGGGCTTGAGGTCGTCGATCTCCCGCTGCATCTCGGACGGATAGCCCTTGGCGGGCCGCTGGGTGAAATCCTCGAGGACAAGCGTCTTCACCACCGTGGCGACGGCGCCGGCCTCGTCGGCGAGCGCGTTCCCGATCGTGGCCCGGGCCCGGTCGGTGACGACGATGACCCGGTCCGCCGGCTCGACCCCCATGCAGACCTGCACCGCATTGGCGGCGCCTCGGCGGATCTCATCGTCGGGCATGCCGACAGCCTAGCGGTTGGCCGAACCATCAGGCCGGCAGCATCTCCGCCAAGTCTCTCGGGAGGCCGGAGCGGATGTCCTGCCATTCGCCTTCGGTCACGTAGCGCCTGATTGCCTGGACCACCCGCTCGAGGAGGAGCCCGGGGCCGCCTGCGACCTCGAAGGGAAACTCCCGGCGCACCCGACCGAGGAACTCCTCCCGGCTCATCTTCACCGGCACCTTGGCCGGCTTCCAGCCTTCGTAGAACAGGCCACGGATGAGCATCGGCAACTGGGCAGCCATGTCGGCCGCCTCCGTAACGACAAGACGATCGCGCAGCGCGTGCAGCACCGCGCGCAAGGCGTCATACGACTGCTGGCGCCGGTCGCGGGGCCACCCGTAACTCTCCTCGATGTCCTTCAAGACCTTATTGGTCTTCTCGATCGTCACGTCGAAGGGGGTTCTCCCGGCCTGACTCACCGCGCTCTCCTCGTTGCTTCTCCGGTCTCGGCCTATCCAGCATGGCAGGACGTGAACCGGGCGGGACCACGTGATCGCGTGGTTCGGAACGGTAGCCGCGGCTAGTCCGGCTTCACATTTTGAATTTCCTGCGGGCCAGATCAGCCGTTGAGCGGGGTGAGCTCCGACCACAGGGTGGCTGCGTGGGGGTTGCCCTCCAGCGCGTAGAAGTCGTACAGACCGCCCCCGATCGCTCCCCGGGCCTGAAGGGTCCTGACGTAGTCGGCGACCTCCTGCTGCGTGTCGCAGTAGGCGACGCCCCCCATGGGGGCGATGGGCCTGGACCGGCCCATCAGGCTGTCGGTCCGGTCGATGACCTCGTTCATGTAGCTGGTGACGTCCATCTGGGCGCTGAGGCAGGTACGTGCCCGCTTCGTCACCGACCAGTAGGCCATGGGCTGCACCACGTCGAAGTTGTCGCCGATCTGTGGCCAGGGGAAGCCGGCCCAGTACGCGGGAGCCCGCTCGTTGTTCTTGGCGTCGGGCACGATGGCCCCCAGCGTGACGCCGGGGCCGACGGCCTGACGCACCGCGCTGGCATAGGCTGCGATCCCGGCATTGAACTGGTCCTGGGTCCGGGTGGCGCTGCGGTCCTCGATATCCGCAGCAAAGCCGTCGAAGTGCTGGCCGCCGGGAGAGGTGAAGGTCAGCACCGCCAGGCTGCGCTGGACGTCGGTGGGGATGTCGGCAAACCCCGGCATGTACCAGCCGACCACCTTGATGCCGCTGCCGTGGGCTGCGTCGATGAAGGCCCCCAGTTCCGTGGGGTGGTCCAGTGCCCCCGCGGAGTTCCAGCGGGCGGTCTCGATGTAGAGGTTCCGCACGCCACGTGCGGCCATCGATCGCACGACGGAGGCAGGCGGGTCGTCGGCGGCGGCCCCGTAGTGGTACAGGTCCACCCAGGCCCCGAGGCCCTGGTAGGCCGACAGGCCCGCGGGGGTGGGTGAGGCCCCGGAAGTGGAGCCGGTCAACGGTGGGAGTGCGGGCAGCGTCACCGGTGGAAGCTGCACGGCGGGCAGGCCCGGCAGCTGGATAGGGGGCAGCGGAATCGTCGTGGGAAGGAGGCCCTGAGCCGGGGGGGCGGGAGGCGGCCCTCCGGCAGCAAACGACTGAGCGCCCAGGCCAACAACAATGACCGCCGACAGGAGGGCGGCGATGCCCGCCGCAGCAGGCCGGTCCCGGGCCCTGCGGCCCAGATCGGCGCCCCAGGCTTGCACGCCGCGAGTCCATGAAACGGTGGTCGCCCGGTTGCTGGCCGCCGGCAGTTGGCGAACCGCATACAGGGAGGCCGGAACGGGCGTCCCTCTTCGTTTCGAACGCAACGACATCGGCTCGGCCGCTCTCCGTGCTCGCCCAGGACAGTGCCGCCGAACTATATCGCAGCAACTGGCGCGACCGACACAACTATCCCAATCCTTCCGGCTTCTCACGTCGTGAGGGGTGCGGTGAGCAACGGCGATGGCACGAGCGAGGCTCAGGGCATCGAGAGGCGGCTTCATGGCTACAGAGCTCGGACGAGGAGGGCCAAACTGGCCACGGTGGCCACCAGCAGCGACGCGGCGAGGTCGTGCCGCAACGTGGTGGGAGGGGGCCCGACGCCCTTCGGCATGCTCTTCCAGGGATGTCGGTTGGCGAAACCCATCATCACCGGTATCAGGCA
>DASXNO010000282.1:0-4312 GCA_036495025.1 Actinomycetota bacterium
GCTGTTCAACCTGACCCACCTCGGCTGCGCGGTGCCGCCCAACGCCGACACCTACTGGGTGGGTGACGCCGGCCCGGGCCCGAGCTACCTCGACGCCGGCCAGGACCACCCCTACACGAAGCGCACCACCCGGTGGATGGCGCACAACCTCGTGCACATGGCCCGGATCCTGAAGGTGAACCCGATCCCGGCGGAGGGAAACACGTTCATGGAAGAGGAGGAGCACACCCCGCACGGCGGGTGATGGCCGGCGGTCTCGTGGGTAGCCTCTAGCCAGGCCCGACACCGAGCAGGACGCAACGGAGCCAGACGACCACCGCGAGCTCTTCGAGGCCGAGCGCGACGAGGCGGAGTACGACGAGGAACGCGAGGACAAGGCTGCCCACCGCACCGACCTCGCCGCCGAGGAGTACGAGGAAGAGAAGGAACACCGGCGCAGGTAGGGAGCGGTAGAGTCGCCAGGTGCGCGACCTCGAAGCCGACCTTGCGGCAGCGGTCGCCGGCGAGGTGCGCTTCGATGTGGCGACCCGGGCCGCCTACGCCAGCGATGCCTCGAACTTCCGCCAGACTCCCATCGGCGTCGTCGTGCCCGCGTCGATCGACGACGTCGTGGCGACGCACCGAGTGTGTCATGCCCACGGGGCCCCGCTGCTGCCCCGTGGCTGCGGCACCGGCCTTTCCGGGGCGGCCGTCAACCGTGCCGTGGTGATCGACTTCACGAAGCATCTCGACGCCGTGCTCGCCATCGACCCCGAGCGGCGACTGGCCCGGGTCCAGCCCGGCGCCGTCAACGACCGGGTCGGCGACGCCGCAGCCGGGCACGACCTGCGGTTCGGCCCCGACCCCGCCACCCACGCCTGGTGCACCATCGGCGGCAACATCGCCACGAACGCCTGTGGGGTCCACTCGCTGCAGGCACGTTTCGACGGCAAGGGGAGCCGGACCTCCGACAACGTCGAACGGCTGGAGGTGCTCACCTACGACGGCCTCCGGATGTGGGTCGGGCCGACCTCCGACGTCGAGCTCGAGGCAATCATCGCCGGGGGCGGTCGCCGTGGGCAGATCTACCGCGACCTTCGGGACCTGCGGGAACGCTATGCGGGGGACATCCGGGAGCGCTTCCCGGCCATCCCGAGGCGCGTGTCGGGCTACAACCTCGACGAGCTGCTGCCCGAGCGGGGCTTCAACCTCGCGGCGGCGCTCGCAGGGACCGAGGGCACCTGCGTCACGATCCTGGAGGCGGAGCTGCGCCTGATCCCACAGGTGCCGGCCCGCACCCTGATGGTGGTCGGCTACGAGGAGATCTTCGGCGCCGCGGACCATGTGACCGAGATCCTCGAGGCCCGGCCCATCGGGTGCGAATGCTTCGATCACGCCCTCGTCCGCAGCGCCGAGCGCCGGCTGTTCCCCGAGGGCGCGGCGTGGGCATTCGTCGAGCTGGGAGGGGACACCACCGCCGAATCGGATACGAAAGCCCTGGCGCTGGCCGAACGCCTCCGCCGTGACGCCAACCCTCCCCTCGCCGTGGCGCTCATCGACGACCCGGCCCGAGCCCGCCGCCTCTGGGAGGTCCGGGAGGCCGGGCTCGCCGCCGCGTCCCGGCCGCCGGGCGAGCCCGACCACTACCCTGGCTGGGAGGACGCCGCCGTCGCCCCCGAAGACCTCGGCCGGTACCTCCGAGGACTCAGGGACCTCTACGATCGCTTCGGGTACACGGGGGCCTTCTACGGCCACCTTGGCGACGGATGCATCCACTCCCGGGCCAACTTCGACTTGACGAGCGCCAAGGGGCTCGCGGCCTACCGGGCATTCATGGAGGAGGCGGCCGACCTCGTCGTGTCGTTCGGGGGTTCGCTGTCTGGCGAGCACGGCGACGGCCAGCAGCGGGCCGAGTTGCTGCCGAAGATGTTCGGCGACGACCTCGTGGCGGCCTTCGGCGAGTTCAAGGCCATCTGGGACCCCGACGGCGGGATGAACCCCGGCAAGGTCGTCAACCCGCGCCGTCTCGACCAGGATCTCCGTGTTGGCCCGAGATCCCCGCGCGGCGGGTTCGCCGCCGAGGTGCAGCGTTGCGTCGGGGTCGGCAAGTGCCGCCGTCCCGATCCGGGTTCTTCATCCGGCGCCTTGAGGGGCGCCTCGGGCGGGGTCATGTGCCCGAGCTTCGCCGTGACCCGTGACGAGCAGCACTCGACCCGTGGCCGGGCACGCCTTCTCTCCGAGATGCTGCAGGGCGACGTCGTCAGGTCGGGGTGGCGCAGTCCCGAGGTCGCGGGTGCGCTCGATCTGTGCCTCGCCTGCAAGGGCTGCACGAGCGAGTGCCCCGCCGGCGTCGACCTGCCGTCCTACAAGGCCGAGTTCCTCCACCACCACTATCGGGGCAGGCTGCGACCCCGCCACGCCTACGCCTTCGGGCTCATTGACCAGGTCGCCCGGGTGGGATCGAGGCTGCCTGCCCTCGCCAATCGCGTTGCGGGAAGCCGGGCGCTGAAGCTGGCGGCCGGCATGGCGGCCGAGCGTCCCGTGCCGGCCCTCGCGACAGAAACGCTCCAGCAGTGGTTCGCCCGGCGGCGCCAGGTCAACCCGGACGGGCCGAGGGTGCTGCTGTGGCCGGACACCTTCAGCAACTACTTCGATCCCCCACCCGCCATTGCCGCAGTGGAGGCGATCGAGGCAGCAGGGTGGCGGGTGCTCTTACCGCAGGGACACGCCTGTTGCGGCCGGCCCCTCTACGACTACGGATTCCTGGGCCTGGCCGAGCGCTACCTGCGCCGGGTGCTCAGCGCCGCCGGGCCGGCCCTTGCGGAGGGCCTGCCGGTGGTCGGGGTCGAGCCGAGCTGCGTCGCCACGTTGCGCCACGAGCTGCCCAGGATGCTGCCCCGGGACGACGAGGCCGTGGCGCTCAGCCGCCAGGCCCTGCACTTCGGTGAGTTCTTCGAGCGGTACGGCATCGAGCCGCCGCATGCGCCCACTGCTTCCGGCCGGCTCCGGGCCCACCTGTGGGTCCATTGCCATCAGAAGGCGACCGGAGGTGGTGGCCCGGACCGCCGGCTGCTGGAGGCGATGGGGGCCGAGGTTGTCGCACTGCCCGGAACGTGCTGCGGATTGGCCGGCTCCTGGGGCATGGAGGCCGCGCACCACGACCTCTCGCTGGCCATCGGGGAGCGCGACCTGCTGCCTGCGGTGCGGGGGGTGGAGCCCGGGGATGTCGTTGTGGCGAACGGCTTCTCGTGCCGAATGCAGATCGCCCACGCGACGGGACGGCGGGCGCTGCATCTCGCGGAGGTGATGGCGACGGCCCACCAGCGGACCGGGTGAGCTTCCCTTCGGCCGGAGTCGCGAGCTCCTACGTCGCGTTTTCGCGTGCGGGAGCCTCGACCTGGCCGTCGGAGTTGTCGTCAGCTCGCCGCTTGTCGTTGTGCGTAGTGCTCTCCAGGTCCTCGAGGCCGACGGCGAGGCGCAACTCCTTGATGTCCTCGCGCATCTCCTCGTCGTCGAACCGCTCCGACCACCGCTCCATCAAGTCGGCCAGGCCGTCGGCGATGGCGTTCAGCTTGTGCTGGGTGGCCTGGTCCTCCCTGGTCTGGCTGTTCTGCAGCAGCGCCACCATGAGGAAGGTGACGATGGTGGTCGTCGTGTTGATCTCGAGCTGGAACTGCGCCTCGAGGAAGGTCTTCGGGTCGCCCTTGATCAGAATCGTGATGAAACCCTGGAGAAGCCAGAGCGCCACCAGCAGGACACAGAAGGCGAAGAATGGGGCGCGGCTCGCAAAGAGGGCGGCCCGTCCGGCGAAGCGGTCGAAGAAGCCGATCCGGCTGCTCACGTCGCTTGGCATCAAGAGCTGCGAACTCTTCCGCACGACCAGGAAGGTTTCCAGGAACTTCAATGTTCAAACACCCCGGGCCAGCAGAGGTGACCTTCGCCCCAGGTTCTGGGGTAGACCCAAACGGGTAGACCAAAAGAGGGGAAAGACTCCCCATCAGTTCCTCGAATAGCTCATCGACTCGGCTCATCAAGGAGGTGGAGGGCGTGTCCACGAATCCAGAGCTCGAAGCACAGCTCAGCTCCCATATGGACGAACTCCGAGAAGCTGGCGCCGGTAGCGAGGCAGAGCGCCTGGCGGAGATCCTCGAGAATCCGGACGCCGCGCTACCGGCCGGAGGGGCAACGGTCGAGGTATCCGGCGCAGCCCAGGAGCGCACGGATGAGGTCATCGCCAAGGCGGAAGAGGCACGGGCAGCCTTCGCCAAGGCGGGAGGCATGGACGAGATCCAAACGTCCGGCGGGACTGGTTAGAGCGGGAACCGTGTCGGTG
>DASXNO010000283.1:0-3691 GCA_036495025.1 Actinomycetota bacterium
GGCGCTGGCGAGCGATCTCTGTCAGCGCCTCGGGTTCTGCGGCATCGCCGACCTCGACTGGCGGTTCGACGAGCTCGACGGTTCCTACAAGCTGCTCGACTTCAATCCCCGGATGGGGGCGCAGTTCCGGCTCTTCGAGACCGACGCCGGGGTGGACGTCGTGCGGGCGATGCATCTCCACCTGACCGGCCGGGCCGTCCCCGCGGGCAGGCAGGTCGACGGTCGCCGCATCGTCGTCGAGAACCTCGATGCCCTCGCAACGGTGACCTACCGGCGCAACGGCGGGACACGCCCCGCCCCGGTGGCCCGCACCAACACGGAGCTCGCCTGGCTGGCGCTTGACGACCCTCTCCCGGCGGTGCTCATGACGGCACGCGTCGTGGGGCCGGCCGCAGCGCAGCGGCTCCGCAAGGTGGCGATACCGCGGGGCCACCGAGGTCCCGCGGAGGACGCGGGCGCGTGACGGGCGTCGACGCCACGGCGACGGTGGTCGTCGGCGCCGGGCCCTACGGTCTGGCGACGGCCGCTCATCTCCGGGCGCGAGGCGTAGCGCTGCGCGTGTTCGGCGAACCGATGGGTGCCTGGCGTCAGCGGATGCCGGCTGGCATGTTCCTCAAGTCGACGCTGAACGCATCCTCGATCTCGGCGCCCGTCTCCGGTTTCCGTCTCGCCGACTTCTTCCAGGAGCTTGGCGAGCGGCGGCCGGCGTTGATCCACGGGGAGAAGGTGCCGATCGCCCCGTTCACCGAGTACGGCCTGTGGTTCAAGGAGCGTCTGGTTCCCGATGTCGAGGAAACAGAAGTGTGCCGCATCGAGGCTGCCGGGGAGGGGTTTCGGGTCACGCTCGGTTCGGGGGAGGAACTTGGGGCTCGCAGCGTGGTCGTTGCCAGCGGGCTTTCCGGGCTGGGCCACGTCCCCGACGAGCTGGCGGCCCTGGTTCCGGACGGCTGCGCTCCCGATGCGCCCGTGTCCCACAGCTCCCAGTACCGGGACTTCGCCGGCCTGGCCGGCCGCCGGGTTGCGGTGATCGGCGCCGGCCAGTCGGCGCTCGAGAGCGCCGCGCTGGCGCACGAGGCGGGGGCCGAGGTCACGGTGATCGTCCGGGGCTCGCAGGTGGTGTTCGCGGGTCCGCCCCAGCCCGGGCCGAGACCCGTCTGGACTTCCATCAAGAGCCCACCTGCTCCGCTGGGGGCGGGCTGGTCCCACGCGCTGCTGAGCCGGGGCTACGGTCCGGCGGCGTTCCGCCACCTCCCCCTGGCCGCGCGGCTCCGGCTCGTCCGGGTCATCCTTGGGCCGGCGGGGGCCTGGTGGCTGAAGGAACGGGTGGAGGACCGCTTCCCGGTTCGACTCGGCGAGCGCGTCGTGAAGGCCACCGCCGGCAACGGCGGCGTGGTCCTGGAGGTCGCCGCATCGAACGGCGCCCGGACCTCCCTCGAGATGGACCACGTCATGGCAGCCACCGGCTACCGGGTCGACGTGGACAAACTGCACTTCCTGGCACCGGAGATCCGTGCCCGCATCGCCCGCTCGGCCGGCTGGCCCCGCCTTTCCTCCACCTTCGAGTGCTCCGTCCCCGGGCTGTACTTCACGGGCCTTGCCGCGGCGGCTTCATTCGGTCCTTTCCTACGCTTCGTCTGTGGCACGACGTTTGCCGCCCCCACCCTGAGCCGGGGAGTCCAGCGGCGTACCGGAGCACGGAGTCCCTCGACGCTGCCTGCCTGAAGGCTAGACTTCGTAGGTCCAGTCCGGCAGCTTCTTCGCCTGCTGCACGTCGTAGGTGACTTCTCCCCCCTCGAGGTCGACGATCTTGGGGACGGGGATGTCCCGGGGCCGAGGACACGGGCCCTCCAGGTGCGCGGCGAAATCCTCGGGGAAGGAGAGCAGGAGGCTGGCGACGACCCTGCGCTCCTCCACGGGGAGGTAGCAGCGATTGGCGTCGACCACCAGGGGGAGCCACTCTTCGATGCGTTCGAGATCGCCTTCGCTGCCCTTCCCCGAGGAGAGGCGGGTCAGCGCGGCGGTGATCTCGCCTGTCCCCAGCTTGCAGGGAAGGCACTGGCCGCAGGACTCGACGTAGAGGAACCGGGACAGATCCCGGGCAACCTCGACCATGCAGGCGCTGTCGTCGTACACCATGAACCCTGCCGCTCCCAGGCCGGTGCCGGCGGCCTCCATTGCCTCGTAGCTGAGGGCCGTGTCGAGCTGGTCGGAGGTCAGCACGGGGTTGGACACGCCAGAGAGAACGGCTTGGATCGCCCTTCCCGGGAGAGCGCCGCCGCAGTGCTCGATCAGCTTCCCCAGCGGGGTGCCAAGCTCTAGCTCGACGACGCCCGGGCGAACGACGTCACCGACCATGGTGCAGATGACCGTGCCGGGAGACTCGGCGGTGCCCATCGACCGGAACCATGCCGGCCCTCGGGCGAGGATGTGCGCAACGTTGGCGAGGGTCTCCACATTGTTGACCAGGGTCGGATTGGCCTCGTGTTCGCCCTGGTGCCCCTCCTCGGTGTCGTGCGCCTCCCACCCAAGCTGCGGTTCGTTGACGAAGAGGCCATGCAGGTAGGGAGGCAGCCAGCGCGGCAGCGGATCGTTGCCCTCGATCACCTCCAGCAGCGCCTTCTCCTCCCCGAAGAGATACTCCTCCGGGCCGACGACGAGGCGCACGAGGGCATCTCCCAGCAGGTCCGCGCCACTCATCTCGTCGATCGCCCGGGACAGCGCCTCGCGTTCAGGCCTGAAGCTGGATTTGACCGCCAGGAAGATCTCGCTGGCCTCCACCGCCACTGCGGCGATCACCGCGCCCTCGACCACCACGTAGGGATTGGCTCGAATGAGCGCGCGGTCCTTGAAGGTAGCGGGTTCGCCTTCGGCCCCGTTGCAGACGACGTAGTGATGCCGGCCCCCACCTTGCTGGACCGATTCCCACTTGCGTCCGGTCGGGAACCCTGCCCCGCCGCGGCCCCGCAGGCCCGAGTCGCGGATCTCCTCGATGATGTCCTCGGGGGCCATCGATCGCGCCCTGGCCAGACCGACACCACCGCCACCAGCCAGGTAGTCCTCGAGCGACGCCACGGGGGGATCGCTCAGCAGGACACCGACCTCCGTTGCCGTCACCCTCAACACTCTAAGCTTCTGAAAAGGTCAGGTGCCAGTCGCGCGCATACGCGCGATGTTGGACTACCCTCGGCGCGCCCCGACAGATCGGCGTCAGGGGGTCGCGGTCGCGGCGTTGATGCCGGCCCAGAATTCCTCGACGATCGGAGGCGGCACCGGCGACATCACCTGGCGTTGCGTGAACAGGATCCCCGTCACGCCGCTGCGAGGGTTGGAGCGCCACGTCGTGCCGCTGCCGCCGTCCCAACCGAAACCGCACGGGAGGGGTTGGTCCAAGGAGCCGGTGGCGGGCACCGCCATGCCGAGGCCCCACCCCCCGTGCCTGCCGAGGAAGAGCCTGGATGCGCGCCGCTGTTGCGGTGTGAGCCGGTCCGTGGTCATGAGCTCGACGGTCGCCGGCGAGAGGATGCGTTCGCCCTGCCCGGTAGATCCGGCGCCTTGCGGGGCGCCTCGGGCCAGCAGCATCGAGACGAACGACCAGTAGTCGTCCATGGTGGAGGCGAGCCACCCGCTCCCATCGGGGAACGAGGGCGGCGTGCTCCACCAGCTGTGGGCGGGATCGTCGAGGACCGACAGC
>DASXNO010000284.1:0-12356 GCA_036495025.1 Actinomycetota bacterium
GGGATCACCGGCTCCGAGATGACCCCGAAGAGGTGGATGAGGTTCATCGCCGTCCGGAGCGACAGGGCGGCGGCCTCGGGGTCCTGGCGGATCTGCGTCCAGGGGCTCTTCAGCTCGAGGTAGACGTTGGCCGCGCTCCACATGGCCCGGAGACTCTGCGCCGCCTTGCGGAACTGCTTGCCTTCGAGGTTCTCCTCGTAGTCCGCAAGCAGGGTGACCAGTTGTTCGCTCAGGTCGGCCTCGGTCTGGCCGGGGGTGCCGCCTGCGGGGACCTCGGGGCCGAATCGCCTGGCGCTGAAGGTCAGGACCCGGTTGACGAAGTTGCCGAGGGTGCCGGCGAGGTCCTTGTTGACCTGGCTGGCGAGCAGCTCCCAGGTGAAGCTCGTGTCGTCGGACTCCGGGGCGTTGGCGATGAGGTAGTAGCGCCAGTAATCCGCCGGGAGGAGCTCCAGGGCGGCGTCCATGAAGATGCCGTAGCGGCGGCTGGTGGAGAACTTGCCCCCGTAGTAGTTGAGCCAGTTGAAGCCCTTGATGTAGTCCGCGAGCTTCCATGGCTCGTCCGTCCCCATGATCATCGCCGGGAACATGATCGTGTGGAAGGGGACGTTGTCCTTGGCCATGAACTGCACGTACTCGACGTCGGTGGCGTCGTACCACCAGGACTTCCAGTCCCGGCCGTCCGGAACCGCATCGGCCCACTCCTTCGTCGCGCCGATGTACTCGATCGGCGCGTCGAACCAGACGTAGTAGACCTTGTTTTCGAAGCCCTGACGGCCGACGGGCACGCCCCAGGTGAGATCGCGGGTGATGCCGCGGTCGTCCAGGCCCTCGTCCAGCCACTTGAGGGCGATCGACGTCGTCAACCTGGGCCAGCCATCCCGGGTCTCGATCCACTCGCGGAGCCGGGGAGCGAGCCTGGACTGCAGGAAGAACAGGTGGTTGCTGTCGCGCACCTCGAGGTCGCGGCTCCCGCTGACCGCGGAGCGCGGATCGATCAGCTCCGTCGGGTCGAGGAGGCGGGTGCAGTTCTCGCACTGGTCGCCGCGTGCTGCCTCGTAGCCGCAATGCGGGCAGGTGCCGACCACGTAGCGATCGGGGAGGAAGCGCCCCTCTGCCCGGGAATAGAGCTGCTTCACAACCCGCTCTTCGATCAGC
The DNA here is from genome assembly GCA_036495025.1 of Actinomycetota bacterium. Lineage (GTDB taxonomy): Bacteria > Actinomycetota > CADDZG01 > JAHWKV01 > JAOPZY01 > JAOPZY01. Next base: position 1,156 of record DASXNO010000284.1, read on the forward strand.
CCTTCATCGGCGAGGCGGTTGCCGAAGTGTTGGGTGAGCTCGCGGTTCTGGGGCGAGGAGCTGCGGCCGAAGTAGTCGAACGAGAGGCCGAACCCGGCATAGATGCGTGCCTGCAGCTCGTGCTGGGCGGCGCAGAAGTCCTCGACCGAGAGTCCCGCCTCCTGGGCAGCGAGTTCCGCCGGCGTGCCGTGCTCGTCGGTCGCGCAGATGTACAGCACCTCGTGGCCCCGCTGCCGCAGGTAGCGGGCATACACGTCGGCAGGAAGCATGGAGCCGACCAGGTTGCCGAGGTGCTTCACCCCGTTGATGTACGGGAGGGCACTGGTGATCAGATATCTCTTCACGGTTACTCCATCGTGGGATAGAAGCGGGACCCTGGTTCTTTCAACGCTACCGAATCGTCTCCCGCGGCCCCGCCGCCTCGGTCAGGATGAAGTCCACACAGCCCCGCAGGTCGCCGGTGAACCGAGCGGCGAGGCCCTCGGGCGGCCCCCCGATGCTCGTGGCGTCCCAGCTCCATGGCCGTTGCACCAGCAGGCCGTCGATGCCCGCCGCCTCGGCGGCGGCGAGGTCGACCCAGCGGTCGCCGATCAGCCAGCTTCGGGCCAGATCGACTCCCCACTCCCGGGCTCCCGCCCGGATGAGCCCCGGCTTCGGCTTCCGGCAGTCACAGCCGTCCCTCGTGTCGTGGGGGCAGACGTAGACGGCGTCGACGGGCAGGGCATCACGCAGCGCCCGGTTGATCTCCTCCACCGCGTCCAGGCTGAGGTCCCCGCGCGCGACGTCGGGCTGGTTGCTCACAACGAGCAACACGTAGCCGGCTTCACGCAGCCGGCCGAGATCCGCCTTTGCGGTGGGAAGGATCTGCAACTCGGCGACGGTGCGGGGTGTCGAGGCAGTCGTGCCCTCCATCCGGACCTCATTCAACACCCCGTCCCGGTCGAGGAAGACGGCGGCTCGTCCGCTGGCGGCCATGTGCCCGTGGAGCATAGTGGAGAGGAATGATCAGTTCGTGGACCGGTGTCTCTTGAGTGGTTGGGCACCTATATGCTTTGCGCGTCAGTTCGACGGTTGCGGTTCGGTGGATGCGGGAGAATTCCAACCATGAGGACATCGGCCTCCTGCAGCATCGGCGTTGTGGGCACCTTCGACACGGACCTCTTCGACGACGCGCTCGCTCCCCGAGTCCTCCGGCGTGAGCTCAAGGCCCGGCTCCCGGGCGCCAGGATCACCGCCTTTTCCCCGTACGGGGCCCTCCGGCCAACGCCCCGAGACGGCGGAGAGCCGGCCGAGCCCCTCGGTCCCTGGAGTCCCGACCGGGCAGCGGCACTCACGGCGGGCCTCGACTGCGTCCTCGTGGCCTGCACGGATCCATGTCCGGACCGTGACCGCCTCGCCCGCTCGTACGGGGTGGACCGCGCCGCCCTCGACGAGGGTGACCTCGACGGATGGTTCACCGACCGGCCGGGCCAGGAGGCGGAGGAACGCTGCCCGGTCATCAGGTTGCGGTCTGACCCCGTGGTGCTCGCTCCGAGGCTGTTCTCACCCGACCTGCTGACCAAGCGGCTCGAATACCTCTGGCTCATGGGCTGGTACCCGCGGGAAGGTGCCGCGGTCGTGGTCGAGGGCGACGTTGCCCTGCTGCCGGTCGTGCCCCACCTCGCGGCCGAGCTGTCCGAGTTCGTGGCATCGGAGTCCGATCGCAAGATCGTCCTCGCCGAGCTGGGCTCGCCGGGTGACGCGGCGTTCGCCTCGGAGCTTGCGGCCGCGCTGGGGCCGGAGAGCCTCTACCGCCTTCCGGGATTCGCCGGCGTCGAGGACATCGCCGCCGCAATCGCCAACAGCGCCTTCGTTGCGGGGAGCTCTCGGCGGGTTGGCCTCGTGGCGCAGGCCTATGGGCGCGCCTGGGTCGCCCTCGATCCCGCCGCGTGCCCCACGTCGGAGCAGTTCGAACGCGCCCGCAGGATCGAGCCGGCCCCGGCGGCAGGACCGTCGCTTGCAGCCCAGGCCGACGCCGAGCTGGACCGCATCGCCGAGGTCGCCCAGAGAGCTGCCCTGACCCACCGGCAGAAGGAGGCATCGATGGCGGAGACACAACGCTTGTCCGAGACCGAAGAGGCGCTCGGTCACCTCCAGGTCGCCCACGAGGCCCGCAGCCGGCGCCTCGCCACGGAGCGGATGGTCTTCGCCAACCATCTGCACAAGGCCGAGGCCGAGATCGGCCGGCTGAAGGACGAGGTCGCGCGCCTTCGCGAGGAGTTGACCCATGCCGAAAGCCGAGCCGCCGTTGCCGAGGCGGGGACCCGGGCCGAAGCTGCGGCCCGCCTGGCCGTCCAGGAGGAGCTGTCGGCGCTGAGGGCCACCCGTACCTTCCGCTACACCGCCGAGCTCCGCAGCGTCTACGGACGGCTCCGGCAACTCGGCGAGAGCCCGCCGAAAGCGACGGGCTCCCCCGCCGGTCCCCCGGCTCTCGCCGATGCCTCGCCCGCCGCCGATGCCTCGCGTCCCGCCGAGACGAAGCCCGGGCCGTGACGCGGCCAGGGGGCCCGCAAGCCCCGGAAGGCACCCTGGCGATCCCGCCGACCGCCCGCCCCCTGGTGTCGGTCGTGATGGTGACGTACGGCGGGCGGCAGTGGGTGGAGCCGGCCGTCAGGGCGCTCATTGCCCACACCGAGGCCCCCTTCGAGTTCATCGTCGTCGACAACGCCTCGGCCGACGGCGTCCAGGACGTGCTCCGCAGCATCAAGGGGGCCAGGCTCTTCTTCAACGACCGCAACGTCGGCTTCGGCCCGGGGGTCAACCAGGGCGTGCTGCACGCCGTCGGCCGGTACGTCTGCATGCTCAACAGCGACGCGTTCGTCGAGCCAGGGTGGCTGCCCCCGCTGCTGGAGGTCCTCGAGACCGACCCCCGGGCAGGCGCCGTCGTCCCCCGCCTGCTGCACCTGGACGGGGTCCTGCAGGAGGCGGGGGGCGTGGTGGGCAGCGACGGATCGACGCGGGCCCTGGGAGACGGTGACGACCCGGAGGAGCTCCAGTACCGTTTCCGCCGTTACGTCGACTACGGCTCCGCGGCGTGCCTCCTGATGCCCCGCTCGGCGTTCCTCCAGATCGGCGGCTTCGACCCGGCGTACCCGCTCGGCTACTGCGAGGACGTCGACCTCTGCTTCGCCCTCCGGGAACGGGGCCTCCGGACCGTCTACGAGCCCCGGTCCAGGGTCCGCCACGTCCGGTGGGGCTCCAGCAGCCGCCTGGAGGCCGAGCGGCGAGTGTTCGCCAACCAGCCGATCCTGCTCGCCCGGTGGCGGGAGCGCCTGGCCGGGAGGCCCTCGTTCGCCGACCCACCTTTCCAGGCCCACGACGTGCTGCAGGCCCGTGACGCCGACGCCTACGACCGCATCCTCCTCCTCACGGATTCGGCCTGGGGCTCTCCCGGCCCCCCGTCACCACGCCTCAGGACCGTGGCGGCCACGCTCGCCGAGATGTGGCCCGACGCCCGCATCACCATGCTCCTCGGCACCGCCGAGGCCGGCGACCACCTGACCGGCCCGCTGCTCCAGGCGGGCATCGAGGTGGCTGCGGAAAAGGACTGGGACGCCTGGTTCGAAGCGCGCCGTTTCCACTACTCGACCGTGATCGTGCCGGGGGCAGCCTGCTTCGAACGCTTCGACCCCCTCATCGCCGCCACGCAACCCCAGGCGACCCGGGTGCACGACATCGAGCGGCTCGCCTCCCGGTCGACGCCGCACCTCGAGCGATGGTGGCCGGGGCTCGACGGCGGTCCCGCCGGCGCCATGGCACGCCGCCTTCCGTCGCTGGAGGCATGGGGGATCGAGTCGGCCGACGCCGTGCTCTGCGCAACCCCTGGGGCCATCGCGTTCGCGAACGCCGTGAGCCCCCGGGTACCGGCGTTCCTGGTCCCGGGGGGTAGCGAGCCGACCTCCCTCCCTTTCGCCGAGCGCTTTGGGCTTGCGATGGTGGGCGACCTGCTGGCCGGCCTCGACTTCGAGGACGTGGGGGGCAGCGAGCTGCTCGGTCCCCTCCGCAGCATCCTGGCCGAGATCGCCGCGGAGGCCCCCGAGCTCAGCGAGGGGACGCGGGTCCGGGACGGCGTCGCGTCCGTGAGCCGGACAGCACTGCTGAACCTCCCCATCCGCGACGGTGCGGCCCCTCCCGCGCGGGTCCACCTTGCCGTCCCGCCCTTCACCGGCGGATCCGTCCTGCCCTCCCTCGGCGCCGGGGTGCCAGTGGTTCTGTGGCGCGGCGCCGCCGAAGGACTGGGCCTGGCGCTCGGCGAGCTCGAGGGCCTGCTCGTCGCAGATGACGCCGCCGGCTTCGCCCGCCGGGTCCTCGACCTCCATCGGGATGCCGCCCTCTGGCGGGAGGTCCATGAAGGCCTTCTGGCCGCGGCCGGCGACCGGTTCCATCCGGCGACGACGAGGCGGGGGGTCTGGTCGGCGCTGGCGCACTGCGGCCTGGGGGTGCCGAGCCAGCTGGACTGAGACTTTGAGTAAAAAGTGTTGTACTACAGCAAAATATGCTCAAGGCTGCTCAGCAGCGTTGTCGAACGACACGTCGACGGCCTCCTCCGGGCGCCGGATGTTCTGGGTGGCCTGCATGGCCAGCGCCCGGCGGTCGGCGGGCGTCAGCGGGGGCTGCACGATCGAGCGTGGCCACAGCCGGTGGGCGAGCACGACGTTGATCTCGGCGGCGTAGACGGTGATCTCGGAGAGCAGGTACACCCAGGCGACCACGCCCAGGACGATGGCGAACAGCCCGTACACCTCGCTGCCGAGCCGGAGGTTGCGCCCGATCAGGAAGCTGCCGACCACCTGGAGCACGCTCCAGGCCACGCCGCCGGCGAGCGCCCCGGGCCAGAGCTGGCGGCTCGGCACCTCCGCCGGCGTGAGGATCCGGAAGACGGCCAGGAACATGCCGGCGTCGAGCACCGTGGACAGCAGGAGGCTGCCCGCCCGCCATGCGAGGGCGTGGTGGCCGATGGCTCCCAGCCCGGCCACCGGCGTCGTCACGACCACGCCGACGCCGAGAAAAGCGAGGAACATCAATGACCGGGCCAGCCGGACCCAGTAGTTCGGGCGCTTGGTGCCCGGGAGGCACCAGACCTGCGCCATCGTGAACAGGCCCGCCTGAGCCAGCCCGAAACATCCCCACAGGAGGCTGCCCACGCCGATGCCCAGGGCCACCGGGCTGCTTCGCTGCAGGCGGTGGACGTTGTGGGACAGGTCCGGGCCCACGATGGGGATCTGAGCGAATGCCGTGTGCAGGAGCTGCTGGCGCAGGCCGGGATGGTGGCCGAGGAACATGCTCGCGAGGGTCACCAGGACGAGCAGCAGCGGGAAGAGCGACACGAAGCCCGAATGCGCCAGGTTGTTGACCAGCACGCCCGCATTGTCGTCCCCGAACTTCTTGACTACGCCGAAGGCGAAGGCGACGCGGGGATGACGCTGCTGGAAGGCATCGAGCCGCCGCACAAGGCTCTCCAGCAGGTTGCCCGAAGGTTGGACGCCCAGTGCCGTGCTCACGCCAGCACTATTCCCTGAATCGGTCAGGTCTCACGCCCCCCGAGGCGCCGGGTGAACCCCCGCGGTGCCGCCGTGGCGAGAGCCCGGTCCAGTAGAATCGCCGCGTGCACAAGGTCACACCCCTCTCACGTCTCGGGAGAAGGCTGCAGGACTCCTTCCTCCCGGTGCGCCGGATGTTGTCCCGGGCGGTCCTCGTCTACGAGGAACGCCATTTCCGCGACGTCGCCGTCGAGGGCCTCTACAGCGCCCTGGCGGGCGAAGCAAAAAAGCTCCGCACCGAACTCAAGTCGCTCGAAGAGCGCGCCATCATCCGGTTGGACATCCTCATGGAGGAGCTGTGGCGACGGATGGAGGGGGTCGGAGCCCGGCAGGCCACCGAGATCCAGCGGCTGTCCGCCCGCCTCGACGACCTGCAGGAGCAGGCCGCCGGGCAGGTCCCGGAGTTCCAGCGCCTCGCCGCCCAGATGGCGCAGGCCCAGGCGATGGCGGAAGAGGTGGCTGCGATCCGCCTCTCCGGCGGCAGCGCCGCACCCGACCCCGCGGCGCGGTGGGAGGCCTACGTGAAGGAGTTCCACGCCCTCGAACCCGTGGCCGACCTGACCGCAGGCGCCTTCGGCGAGGTGGCGACCACCGCTGGCCTGGCCGTCTACGTCGTGGACGGCGATCCGGTGCAGCACCTGCGCGGTGTCGCCGATGGGTCGCTCGGGGGCGCCTTCTGCGGCGAGGTGCCCGAGAACCGCCTCGGGGACCTCATGGCCGAGCTTGCCCGGACGCTGCGACCCGGCGGGGTCGCCATCTTCGAGACCAGCGACGCCACCCCGCCCGGCCTCTCCGCCGCAGCAAGCGCTGCGGGCCTGGACATCGAGGACAACGGGTCGACCCTGCCGATCGACGGCCGGCTGGGGGACGTCTCGGCGGAGCTGTCCGACCCGGCGCTGCGGGAGATCGCCCTCGGTATCAACGGGCTCGTGGCCCGGCTCAACGACGTCCTGTACGGGCCCCAGGAGCACGGACTCGTCGCCCGGCGGCCAGGATGATCCGCGCCTTGAGGGGCGCTCGGAGATGAACCGGGCCATGAAGGGACGCTCGGAGATGATCCGGGCCATGAGGGCCGCCAGGGAATGACCTTGCACGTGGGGCTGGCGACGACCCTGCCGCCGGCCCCGACGGGACCTGCGGAGTTCGTTGCCGGTGTCCTGCCCGAACTGGCGCGGGCGGCACGGATCACGTGCTTCGTCGATGACCCCGGGCTCGTCGAACCGGCGCTGCGGCACCGCTTCGACATCCGGGCGCTCGACGCGCGGACCGACCCCGACATCGACGTCGTCGTCTACCACATCGCCAACAACCTGGCCCAGCTCGCCATCTACCAGGCCGCCATGGAGGGACCGCCGGGACTGCTGGAGATCCACGACGGGTCGCTCCACCACACCCTCGCCGACCTGACCCTGGGGGCCGACAACGCGGAGGCGTACCAGGACCTGCTGCGCCAGGAGCACGGCGCGGCGGGCGACCGCCTCGCGGACCTGCACATCCACGGCCACCGGGGCAGCATCGAGCTGTTCATGTTCGATCTGCTGAAGGGCGTCCTCGACCGTCACCTCGGTGCGGTGGTCCACAACCGCTACGCCGCCGACCTCATCGCCCTCCGAGCGCCGGCCCTCCCGACCTGGGTCGTGCCGCTGTCGGCCCCGGTCCCGGCGCCGCCGGCCTCCCGGGAGGCGCTGGGGTTGCCGGACGACGCTCTCGTCATCGCCCACTTCGGCTTTGTGACCCAGCCCAAGCGCCCCTTCCTCCTGCTCGATGCCTTCGCCCGGCTGCGGGCGTCCGGCCGGCGCTGCCATCTGCTCTTCGCCGGCCAAGACGACACGTCCGGGCGGCTCGCCGCCGAGATCGCACGCCTGGGGCTCACCGGTGCGGTCACGATCACGGGCTACCTGGAACGGCGGCAGATGGACGCCCTCATCAGCACCGTCGACATCGTGGTGAGCCTGCGGTTCCCCCACGTCGGCGAGACCTCCGCAACGCTGGGAGCGGCCCTTGCCGCCGGGCGCCCGGTCGTGGTCCAGGAGACAGGCAGCTGGGCGGAGCTCCCCGAGCATGCGGTCTTGCGCGTCCCGGCCGGCGGGGACGAGACCGCCGCCCTGGAAGCGGCCCTCGACCGGCTGGCTTCGAACCCCCTTGAGCGGGCACGGTTCGGCGAGGCGGCCCGTGCCTACGCTGCCGGTTCCCTGGGCGCAGGGCGGTACGCCGAGAGCATCGTCGACGCCGCACGGGCGGTCGCCGTGTCGTCCCGGGTGCCCCCCTCAACCCGCCTCGAGCGCCGCCGCGCGGACGTCGCCGCCTTCCTGGCCAACGGGGCCGAGCGGCTGACCACCGGGACCCTGCTCATGGCGGCGCCGGCGCCGTTGGAGGCCCTCCGTGCCCTGCCCCCGGCCCGGCCGGGCGCCAGGCTGCTCGACATCGGGGGATCCCCGGCATTCCTGCGGATACTGGAGTGCGTGTGGGGCTACGAGGTCCGGGGGTGCCGGCTGGCCGGCATGCCCGCGTCCGGCGGGCGCCCGAGCTGCCACGTGGACCTGGTCAACCCCGCCACGGGCGTGCTCCCCCACGGGTGCGGGGACTTCGATGTGGTGACCTGCTGGGAGGGCGCCGCCGTCGACCTGGCGGAGGTCAACCGCGTGCTCAAGCCAGAAGGGCTGCTCGTCCTCACCTCCCGGTCGGGTCCCGACGGGCTCAGGCGCTTCCTCGAGCATGCCGGCCTCGCTGTCGAAGTCATGGCTCCGGCCGGAAAGGACCTCACGATGGCGGTCGCCCGGAAGGTGGGACTCCCCGCCCTGAACGTCGCGGGCACTGGAACGCTCGTTCCCGCGGGCGAGAGTCTTCGGGCCTGACACGCGAAGCGGCGAGGGCCTTGAAGGCCCTCGCCGCCAATGAGCGCTGAACGCTCTACCTGCTACCGCCCTAGCCGCACTTGGCGATGTTGTTGTTGATAACCCCCAGCTCGATCACCTTCACCTGGCAGACGTTAACCAGGTTCTTCACGACCACGACGTTGCCTGACGCAACATTGTTGACTTCGGTCTGAATGTCGGGCGACAGGACGTTGTTCAGGATGTTGACCTCGTTGTTGTTCAGCGCGTTCTTCACATCGACGAGGTGGTTGATGTCGACGTTCAGGACATCGATCTCGATCGTGTTGTTGTTGATGCCGAGGGTGCCGATGCAGACCACGTTGATGCCGATGTCGGAGCAGGTGGCCGAGCTGTTGCCACCCGCGTGCGCGGCCGGGGTCGTGCCGAGGAATCCGGAAACTGAGAGCGCTGCCGTCATGCACGAACCAACCAGCAGCCGTCCGAGCTTACCTGTCATTTCAAATCTCCAGTGTGAGGTAAATGGATCTGATGGCGTCACGAAAACAGTTCGATGGCAGATACGACTACCGCCCTAGCTGCACTTGGCAATGTTGTTGTTCAGAACGCCAAGCTCGATCACCTTCACCTGGCAGACGTTGACCAGGTTCTTCACGACCACGACGTTGCCTGACGCAACATTGTTGACTTCGGTCTGAATGTCGGGCGACAGGACGTTGTTCAGGATGTTGACCTCGTTGTTGTTCAGCACGTTCTTCACATCGACGAGGTGGTTGATGTCGACGTTGAGAATATCGATCTCGATCGAGTTCCCATTGATGCCGAGGGTGCCAATGCAGACCACGTTGATGCCGATGTCGGAGCAGGTGGCCGAGCTGTTGCCACCCGCGTGTGCGGCCGGGGTCGTGCCGAGGAATCCGGAAACCGAGAGCGCTGCCGTCATGCACGAACCAACCAGCAGCCGCGCGAGCTTACCTGTCATTTTATAGTTCTCCTAACTAGTATGAAAGGGGATGTAGGCTTGCCATCAAGAGCGAGCCCGAACTGTGGCGGATTGCTGCCTTCCTTGTTTGCAGCCTCCGCTGTTCGGACGGGTGGACCACGGAGCGGAGGCGGGCGAGCTTGCACAACTGTCGAACGTTTGTTCATCTTGACCCCCCTTGTGATCTTTGGGCCTCGTCGGTATCGTCCCGCTCGTACCCGGCGCTACCTGTACCCCCGGTGTGAGGAGCCAAACCAATTTCTCCTCCCATTTTTGTAACCGTTTCCGGACACCAAGGGCGCCCGTTCGGCATGAACGAAACACAAATAAATGGCACATACGTGGAGGATGGAAATCGGCGAGACGAGCCGACAGCTCGTCCTCGGCGCCCTGGTCGATCCTTCTCGAAGCCCAGTAGCTCTCCGCTATGTTGGCCGGCATTCCCTATCCCTTTTTGTCGATGAACCACAGACACCATTTCTACCGGCACCAGGCACCGCCTATCTGGTGAGAGTCTGTGGAGACGTGCGCAGATTCTGCGCGCCCCAGCTATCGACGCTGCGCATCCAAGCTCCGAAAACTACGTGGCGAGAGAGGCCGGTGGTGGGAGCGCTGCCTTCCTTGTTTGCAGCCTCCGTTGCTCGGCCGTGGCCCCCGTTCCGGCGGAGACCGAGCCAGCACAGGCTCAGCGCAGTCCTTTGTCATTGGCCCCCCCCAGGGTCGTCAGCCTCGTCCGGCTCGGCCCATGCAATACCCCTGTCGTCAGTGTCCAAACGCTGTTGCGAACCTGTTTGGGCTGGCCGATTCCGGCCATCGATGAGGACGCTTCCCCGCAAGCAAAGCAGTTCGCAGATCAGCTCGACGGCCCGGCTCTCTGTCCGCCCAAGTGCGGTTCCAAGCTGGTGTGTGTACGCACTGTGAAGGAATGTTTCTGGACTCATTGCGTCGGTAAGGTTGCCGTCGCTGTCGTGCCCCGGCGTCCTGACAAGGTCGCTACATCGGGCTCGACGTGCCCGGGTACGCAAGGCCACTCTGGTCCCCCCCCTGGTCCTTCACGATGTGACGGGCACGCTCGTACCCGGAGATCGAGGCGGCCAAACCTGGGTCAAAAGAAATTTTTTTCGGTCTCATGGTCCGCAGATCACGCTCGCGTCACGGGGCATTAAAAAAGATTAAGAAATGGACGCGAAGAAGGGCATGAGCGGGGCCCAAAGGGTGAGCCATATCCTAGGAACACTGGCCTGGTAAAATCTAGAGATCGAGGCGGCCAATATCCTGACCGAGGGCGTACGATCGAACGGACGCTGACTACGCTTTTTGCTTTCCACCTTTGGTCACTGTGTGGACCATTTGCGGTCAACCGGGTGACCGCGGAAGGGTTCGGTCTGGGGCTGGTACCACAAGGGGTCTCAAACCGAATCTTCGTCGGTCCCGGCGACCCGCAGCCCGTGGCGCTCCGCGTAGAGTGCGGCGTCAACGCGGTCGTTCACTTGCAGCTTGCCGTAGACCTGGATCACCCGCCGGCGCACGGTGCGCTCGCTGAGGTTCAACACCCGGGCGATGTCACGGTTCGTGTCGCCGCGGGCGATGTGCGCCAGGATCTGGCGCTCCATCGTGTCGAGGGCACGCAGGCCGCCGCGCCCGGAACGCAGGGTCCTCCTCGCAAGCGGCGCCGGGATGACCAGGAGGTCGCGCAGAACGAGCCGCAGGACCGAGACGATGTCGGCGATGCCCTGCTCCTTGAGCAGGTACGCGTACACCCCAGCGGCCACGGCGTCGGTGAGGTCCATCTCGAGGTCGGCGTTC
>DASXNO010000285.1:0-4607 GCA_036495025.1 Actinomycetota bacterium
ACTAGGTGGTCCAGCACGTGGAACTTGCAATGGGTTCTCATCGCGGGGCACGCTGAGCAGACGGGACGACGGATGGGGAAAGGGGACGCACGATGGTGGACCAGGCGGCGGCAAGGGAGATCTTCGAACACGAGCTGGGGGCCCTGACCGATGCGGAGGAGAAGACCGCCGAGGTCCTCGGCAAGATCGTGCCCCAGATCCATTCGCTGAAGCTTCAGCAGCTCCTCGCCAGCTACCAGCAGGTCACGACGGGCCAGGTGAAGCGGCTCGCCGACATCTTCAAGCTGCTGAAGGTGACGCCCCAGAAGGCGACCAGCGAGGGGATGGACGGTCTGATCGGCGAGTTCAGCAACTTCGTCGAGGCCGAGACGCCGTCGGCCATCGGCTACGACGTCTGCGCGGCCGGCTTCGCGGCCAAGACCTCCGCGTACCAGTCGGCCTGCTACAAGTACCTCAACGGTCTCGCCAACGCGTCGAACAACAACAACTGCGCCATCCTCGTGTACGACAGCCAGACCGAGGAGCGGGACATGATCCAGAACGTGGACCGCCTGTTCGTCGACCTCTACCACGACCTGGCCTCCGGCTAGCTCCCGGGCGACGTGGCGCTCCGGCGACGTGGCGCTCCGGGGGAACCGAGGAGTAGTTCGCGCCTATGTGCGCGATCCACTCGTCATTTCGGCTTGGCCCTGGCCTTCGCGGCCTTCGCGGCCTTGGGCGGCAGGGACGCCCCGTAGGCCAGGGCCCTCGCCACCCAGGGCTGCAGGTCCTCCGGGCTGGCGAGGAGCGCAGCGGGCACGGTGACGTACTCCTTCATCGGGCGGCCCGCCATGGGCTCGAACGCGGCGGCACCCTCCATCGCCAGCAGCTCGGCTCTCGGCCCGTCGGGCAGGCGGAGGACCATGTTCTCCTGGAAGAGGCCCATAAACATGTTGCCGTGCACGAACCCCGCCGGGTAGCCGAACATCTGCCGGGCGACGGCGGGTGGGCCCGGGAACACCTCCTCGAACAGCTCCACGAGCGCCGGAGGCGACTTGCTCCACGTGGGCTTGTCCGTCTCGGCCTCCCGTCGCTCAGGCGTCGAGCAGCCGGCCCAGCTCGCCGGGGTCGGTGGTGGGGGCCCGGCAGGCGTAGCCCTCGCAGACGAAGGCCGTCGGCACGCCGCCCTTGGGCAGCTTCCCCTCCAGCAGCGGCGAGGGGATGCCCGGCGGGGCACCCGCCAGGACACGGTTGGGTAGGAAGCGGTCCCAGACCGTCCTGAGCAGCGCCGCGGTCTCGTCGCCGGGGGCGTCGCCCGGGGACACGATGACCACCTCCTTGGGCCGGCCGAGGTGGAAGTCGAGGGCAGCAAGGAACGACGGTGCCGCCTGCGGCGCCCGGTCCATCAGGGTCCGGGCCAGGCGGAGGACCTGGCGGGCCCGGTCGGCCTGGGTCCCGTCCCCGGTGATGATGGCCATCTTCTGGAGCGCCAGGGCGGCGACGCCGTTGGGGCTCGGGGTCACCGATTCGACGAGCTCCTTCTGGCGGACGAGCAGCGCCTCGTGGTCGATGCCGGTGGAGAAGAAGCCCCCGCCTTCCTCGTCCCAGAAGAGGTCGACCATCTGGCCCGCCAGCTCCTGGGCCGCCTCGATCCAGCGCGGCTCGAACGTGGCCTCCCACAGGGCGAACAGGCCGTCGGCGAGGTAGGCGTAGTCCTCGAGCATCCCCTGCACGCTCGCCCGTCCCTCCTTGTAGGCGTGGAGGAGCCGGCCGTTGGCGTCGCGCATCGTGTCGAGGACGAACCCCGCCGCCGCACGGGCGGCATCGACGAGGTCGGGCCGGGCGAAGGCGGCTCCCGCCTCGGCCAGCGCGGCGATGGCGAGGCCGTTCCACGAGGTGAGGACCTTGTTGTCGAGCCCGGGCCGCACCCGCTTCGACCGGGCCTCCAGCAGCCGGGCGCGGGCCTGGTCGGGGGGATCGTCCGAGGCGGCGATGAGGATGTTCGTGCCCTCCCAGTTGCCCCGCTCGCTCACCCCGAACCAGCCGGCGGCCTCGGGTGCGACGGCGGTGAACTCGGCGTAGTCCCAGACGTAGAACTTGCCCTCCTGCCCTTCTGAGTCGGCGTCCTCGCTGGAGTGGAACCCTCCGGCGGGGTCCCGCATGTCCCGCAGCAGGTACTCGAGGGTCTCCACGGCGATCCGCCGGTACAGGGGCAGGTTCCAGGCCTGGTAGGCGTGGGTGTAGAGGCGAGCGAGCTGGGCGTTGTCGTAGAGCATCTTCTCGAAGTGCGGGACGAGCCAGGCCCGGTCCGTGGCGTAGCGATGGAAGCCACCGCCCACCTGGTCGTAGATGCCCTGGTGCGCCATGCGGCGCAGCGTGAACTCGACCATGTCCCTGGCCAACTCCCGTTCCGGGTCGGATCCGGACGCCGCGACCCGCAGGAGCAGCTCGAGCACCGGGGGCTGGGGAAACTTCGGGCTGGCGCCGAAACCACCGTGGAGCCGGTCGAAGGTGCGCCCGAGCTCGGTGACCGCATGGTCGATCAGGCCGGCGTCCAGGGGGTCGTCCGAGGGGCTGGCGGCATTGGCGAAGGCCTGGAGCCGCTCGAGCACCGCCGCGCTCTGCACCCGGACCTCCTCCCGCTTCTCCTCCCAGATGCCGGCCACCCCCCGCAGGACCCGGAGGAAACCCGGCATGCCGGCACGGTCGGTGGGCGGGAAGTAGGTGCCGCCGTGGAAGGGAACGGTGTCGGGGGTGAGGAACATGGTCATCGGCCAGCCGCCCTGGCCCGTCATCGCCTGGACCGCGTCCATGTAGATCGAGTCGAGGTCGGGGCGTTCCTCCCGGTCGACCTTGATACAGACGAAGTGCTCGTTCATGTAAGCGGCCACCGTGTCGTCCTCGAAGGACTCCCGCTCCATGACGTGGCACCAGTGGCAGGCGGCATAGCCGATGGACAGCAGGATCGGCTTGTCCTCGGCCCGCGCCCTCTCGAGGGCCTCCGGGCCCCACGGATACCAGTCGACCGGGTTGTAGGCGTGCTGGATCAGATACGGGCTCATCTCGTGGATGAGGCGGTTGGGCAAGCGGGCTCCGGGATCGATCTGCGCCATGACGTCATTCTGACAGGGGCTCGGAACTAGACTCTCCAGTGCCATGGGCATCAAGGTCGGCGCCATGCTGAACCCGGTCCCGCCGCTGGAGCTCTCGGTGGGGCTCGGGGTCCAGGCCGAGGCAACGGGCTACGACTCGGTGTGGTTCCCCGACCATCTGATGGGATGGTTCCCGCGGGCCCTCTGGACGCCGGAGGCCTCCTCGATCGTCAACCTTCTGCCGAGCCCGCACCTGTACCTCGACCCGACGGTGCTGATCGCCCTGGTGGGCCAGGCCACGCAGCGGGTCCCCCTCGGCACCGGGGTGACCGACATCATCCGGCGCTCGCCGCCCGAGGTCGCGCGGACCTTCGTCACCCTCTCGCTGGCCACCCAGGGCCGCGCGGTTCTGGGCCTGGGGGCGGGGGAGCGCCTCAACACCGAGCCCTACGGGCTCGACTACCGCAAGCAGGTGTCCCGCCTCGAGGAGGCCCTCCAGATCATCCGCCTGCTGTGGAGCCAACCGCTGGGCGGGGAGCCGGTCAGCTTCGCCGGCCGGTTCTGGACCCTCGACCGGGCGGTTCTCGACGTCAAGCCCTACCAGGGGATCGCCCCACCGATCTGGCTCGGCTCACACGGCCCCCGGATGCTGCGCCTGGCCGGACGCTATGCCGACGGGTGGCTCCCGGCGTATCCCATGGACGCCGCCGAGTACGCGAAGCGGCGCTTGGTCGTGCACGCCGCCGGGCGGGAGGCGGGGAGGGACCCGGCCGCGATCACGGCCGGCTACCACGCCTACGTCCTCCCCGCGGAGGACCACGAGACGTCCCACCGGATGCTCGCCGCCCCCCTGGCGGGGGCGATGTCGCTGGTCGCCTCCTCCGACAACTGGGAGCGGAGCGGCCGGAAGCATCCGCTTGGCGACGGCTTTCAGGGCCTGCGGGACTACGTTCCCGAGTGGTACTCGCCCGAGGAGTTGCGGGCCGCGGTTGCCGCCTACGATCCCGACCTGCTGCACGACCAGCTCGCCCACGGCACCGCGGCGGAGATTGCCGCCTTCTTCGAGCCGTTCGTCGAGGCGGGCCTCGAGCACCTGGTGGTCTCGAACCTCGGGCCGCTGGCCGGCATCGAGTACCTTGGGTCGTCCAGCGCGGTGCTCAAGGAAGCGGTGGCGCTCCTGCAGGCCTGACCGTTGCCCGAAACATACGCAATCGTTTCAGGCAGCCTCCTGTGGCCAGGAGGCGCTGAAGATCTTACAGACGGACTTCCCCGCCCAATCGCTTAATTTCAGTTCTCAAGGAGCGGTCTCCATCGTAAACGATCGAACACGTGTTTGCAAGTGGCCTCAATGCGGTTGGTCGGAAAAGTGTTCGCTGGGCGATCAACATCCTTGCCACCATTGCCCTCAGGGGGTAGCTCCCGGCCCTCGGGGGTAGCTCCCGGCCCTCAGTGACCCGCCATCCAGGCCGCGGCGGCCCCGGCGAGGACCAGCCCCAGCAAGGAGGCCGAGAGGAGGCCGGGACCGAACCGGGGAGC
>DASXNO010000286.1:0-2997 GCA_036495025.1 Actinomycetota bacterium
GGTGATCCCCCTGAACATCAAGGCCTTCTGGGGCAGCTCGATCAAGTTTCCCGGCCCGCTGCCCACCGTTCCCCTGCTGGCCTGGGTCGACCGCCACCATCTCGAGGTGCAGTACTTCGACTCCGCCATGGACGATGCGACGGCCACCGTGGTCACGTCCGCACTCGAGCTCGAGGAAAAGCTGCGCACCTTTGCCCGGGACTCGGAGGGCCTGGACGCGGAGACGTTCCAGGAGCGCTACCAGAAGTTCCTCCGCGAGGTGGTGAGGGACCTGTGAGGGCTCGCCGCTGCCCCAAGGCCCGGCCGGTCACGGTCATGTGCCCGGTCGAGCCGGACATGCTGCAGGCCCTGAAGGCGAAGCTCCGCCGCTTGCCCCGAGGGACCGACGAGAGCCCCCTGCGCAAGACGGGCAGGACGCACTTCGGCCGGTGGGTGGTGATGGAGCACCTGTGCGACGAGGACGGGGATCCGAGCAGCGACGAGCTCACCGTGCCCTACCTGCTGTTCACTGCGAACATCGACGGCGACGAAGCCTCGTACCTCAGCGTCCTCGTCGAGCGCAGCCAGGACGACATGCACGAGATCTGGAGCCACTGCATCGGCTACCACTACGTGGGTGATGACGCCGGGCTGGTCGCCTACCTGCTTGCGAACAGGCTCCCCACCCAACTGTTCTTCGCGCCGTACCCGACGGCGACGGTGCAGAAGGTGGCCTCCGCGGTCAATCTCCGGAGGGAGTTCATCGACTTCGCCGTCCGCTCCGACGGTATCGCGGCGGCGGATCTCCGCCAGAATTTCTTCGACTGGTACCGCCGGCAACCGGGAGGCGTGACGTGCTGACCACGAAGATCGACCTCCGCGACGTCCAGGGCAACATCCTGCGCCCGTACGCGATGAACACGGCGAGATTCCTCTTCATCCATTTCGAGGATGCCGCCGCCGGGCGGACGTGGCTCGGGGAGCTCGTCCCGTCGGTCACCACCGCGGAGCCGCGGGCGACCATCGACGCCAAGCGCCCCACCCTCAATCTCGCCTTCACCAGCACCGGCCTCGCCGCACTCGGGCTTCCCGCGGACCGGCTGGCCACGTTCTCGCAGGAGTTCCTTGACGGGATGGCCGCACGTGCCGGCGACCTGGGCGACACGGGCACCAACCGCCCGGACCATTGGGACCCCTGGTGGGCCGACCGCCAGGTCCACGCCATGGTGGCCGTCCATGCCCAGTCCCCGAAGGAAGTGACGCAGCGGCTCGGGCCGGTCGAGGCCGAGATGCCGGGACGGCGCATCCGGACCGTGGGAGAGCAGGAGGCGAGCCGCATCGTCACCGACGGCAGGCAGGTCAAGGAGCACTTTGGCTTCAACGACGGCTTCGGCCAGCCCGCCCTCGACATCGAGGGGTACCCCAAGCCTTCCCCAGGTCAGGGCACGCCGGACGGCCGCGGGAGGTGGGACCCCGTCGCGCTCGGCGAGTTCGTCCTCGGCCAGGCCGACGAGCAGGGGGTCCTCCCCGAGGCGCCCCGGCCCCCGGAGCTTGCCGCCAATGGGACCTATCTCGTGTACCGCAAGCTGCAACAGCACGTCGGGGAGTTCCGCGCCTACGTGGCGGCGCAGACCGCACGACTCAACTGGCCGGCCGGCAAGGTGGCCGCCTGCCTGATCGGGAGGTGGCCCGACGGCAGCCCCCTCGTGCTCCGCCCCGACGGGCCGGACGCGGCGCTGGGCCCCGACGAGGACCGCAACAACGACTTCCTCTACCTGAGGGATGACCCGGACGGGCACCGCTGCCCCATCGGCGCCCACATCCGGCGGGTGAATCCCAGGGACACTCTCACGTTGAGTCGGGAGCGCAGCGCCCGCCAGCTCCAGAGCCGTCACCGAATGCTCCGCCGGAGCATCACCTACGGACCCCCGCTTGGCGAGCATGAGCCGGACGTCGACGAGGACGTGCGCGGGCTGCTCTTCATGGCCTGTGTGGCAGACCTGCGCCGCCAGTTCGAGTTCGTGCAGGGCCAGTGGCTCAACGACGGCAACATCCTCCACCTCGGCGACGACCGCGACCCCCTGGCCGGGTACCAGGACAAGACCGGGAAGATGACCGTTCAGGGCTCCCCGCCCAGGTTCCTGCCCCGCATCCCGGAGTTCGTCACCACCCGAGGCGGCGAGTACTTCTTCAAGCCGGGGATCGCTGCAATGCGGTGGCTCGCCCAGCAGGACTGAGTGGTCCCCCACTCCGTCCCTACGACGTGAGCTGGAAGGTCGCGAGGAGCCGGTCGTAGGCCGGATGCGCCACATCCAACGACGCCGCCCCGCCGGACAGCACGAAGTATTGCTCGACGTTGCCGGACGGGGCGAAGAACGCGCGCATCCGGATGGCATGGCCGTTGGGCCCCCTGATCACGCCGTCCTCCGCCTGCCGGCCGAGGAACGTCAGGTTCGCCCGCGAGACCACGGTGCCGGAGACCGCCGAGGCCGACCCGTCCATCTGCTGGTCGAGGAGGGTCTGGGTCACCCCCGCCATGGGGCCGGGGCTGGCGAGGTACTGCACGATCACGTCCTCGGCGGCGTTGGCACTCAGGGCCTCGTACCTGACTTCGGTGCTGACGTCGTGGGTCGAGGCGGTCCGTTGCGGTTTGCTCGGGAACTCCGCGCTGAACCCTGCATCCGTGGCCTTGAAGACGGTGGGCTTGTCGGCGCTGCTGGTGGGGGATCCAGCGCAGGCAGCCAGCAGGCCCATCACGAGCAGGAGCGCAGCGACTGCCGGCCTAGTCTTCATCCTTGCGCTCCGCCGAGAGGGAGCGGATCGTCGTCACCACCTCGGCGTTGGCCAGCGTGGTCACGTCCCCGAGATCCCGCCCGTGGGCGACATCGCGCAGCAGGCGGCGCATGATCTTGCCCGAACGGGTCTTCGGCAGGTCGTCGGTGAGGACGATGGAGTGCGGCCGGGCGATCTTGCCGATCTTGATGGCCACGTGCTCCCGGAGCTCGCTGATCAGCACCT
>DASXNO010000287.1:0-18359 GCA_036495025.1 Actinomycetota bacterium
TCGACGGTCAGGTTCACGCCTGACCACACCGTCCGGCCGCCGAGCACTGCGGCAGCGTCAACGAGCTCGACGCTCGGGGAGTCCGTCGCGGGAGGTGCGGAGTGGCCCGGCGCCTTGACCCGGGTTTGGCCCGCCGCCTGAAGGCTCACTTGCCGGTCGCGGTGGGGAGGACAGCCTGCAGGGACTGGAGCTGCGCCGATTGCCAGTCCTGGAACGTCGACGTTGGCGGCTCGAGCGTCTCGGTGATGGTCGTGGTGGGGATCCCTGCGTCCTTGGCCTCCTTGACCTGGGCGGCGACGTCGGGCGTCGAGTTCTGGCTGTTGTAGACGTACACCTTGATCTGGTGCCCCTTGATCTGGGCGTCGATGGTCGCCTTGTCGGCTGCTGTGGGCTCCGTCCCCTCGCTGATCGCCGTCAGGAACGTGGAGGGCGTCAGCAGGTTGAGGCCGAGGGCATCCGCCATCGGGGCGAAGATGCTCTCGGAGGCTCCCACCGGTGTCCTCGCGTACTTGGCCTTGATGCCGCCGATCAGCGAGGTGTACCCAGCGAGCCCGGTGGTCGTGTAGGTGGTGTGCTGGGTGTCGAAGAAGGCGGCATCCCCGGGGTCGAGGGACTTGTAGTCGCTCGTGATCTGGTCGATCACCTTCATCACGTCGGTCGGGGAGTACCAGCGGTGAGGGTTGCCTCCCTCCTTCACCCCCACCAGGTCGCCCACCGTGAGGACCTTCCGGCCGGCGTTGGGCTGGGCTGCGAGCAGCTTCGGCGCCCACGGGTCGTAGCCGATCCCGTTGACGACGACGTACTTCGCCGAGGCCACCGTCCGGGCGTCGCCCGTGGTGGGCTCGTACGTGTGGGGGTCGGTGTCGGGGTTGGTGATGATGCTCGTCACCGCCACGTGTGAACCGCCGAGCTGCGCGGCGATGCTCCCCCAGAAGTTCTCCGCCGCGACGACGGTGAGCACCGCGGAACCCGACGAGCTCGGCGACGTCGAGGTACCCGCGGCGGTGTTGGTGCCCTTACTGCAACCTGCCAGGAGCAGGGTGAGCCCGACCCCGAGGGCCGTCCAGCGCATCGACCGCATGCTTGATCTCATGACGAGAATTATAATGGGAATGATTCTCATTGCAACTTGGAGTGGCCAATTGCTCACAGAATGTGAGCAATTCGAGAAAAAGGGTGGAAGAGGGTATGTTCCGCTTTTCCCCGCACCAGGAGCCTTCCCACGTTCGGCGGCGACGTTCGAGAGAAGGCAGTCGGGCGGTACTCACTGCCGCTCGATGGTGGAGAACGGTCGTATGCTAACCACGATGGAAGATCTCCACGCGACGGTCGCCGGTCACCTCCGTCGATACGACCAGCGCTACACCAGCGGCCGCCGGGCTCTCATCGAGACCCTTGCTGCGGCCGGACGGCCCGTGACGATCGTCGAGGTGCTCGCGGGCGGCACGGTCGCCGCCCAGAGCTCTGCCTACCGGAACCTGTCGGTGCTCGTCCAGGCCGGCGTCGTCCGCAAGGTGTTCGGCGGGGACGACCTCACCCGCTACGAGCTGGCCGAGGAGCTGACGGAGCACCACCACCACATGGTCTGCGTCAACTGCGGCTCAATCGAGGACTTCACCGTGCCGAACCGGCTCGAGCAGAGCCTGGACAAGCTCTTCGGGGAAGTGTCCGAGAACACCGGATTCCGGCCCCAGGGTCACCGGCTCGACGTCCTCGGCACCTGCGTCAACTGCGGCTGACGGGCTCACTCGGCTTCGGGTCCGTGGTCACGCCGGCCCACTCCAACAGCCCCAGGAGCTGGGGACCACGTGTGGCGTTTAGGGGCGTGTGCCTCCGGGTAGCGCCTTAGCATGCCGAAGCCGCAGCCGCAAGGTCCCGTCGTCCTGAGGTTGGTTCCGCCGCCGCTTGCCGGTGTCTCGGAACCGCAGTCTCCCCCTGCGCTGGAGTTCCTCGGCGAGATGGAGGCGAAGCTCAGCGAGTGGCTGCACGGCACCCACCTCCAGGAGTGCGAGACCCTCCGGGGCGCGTGTGCGGAGGTCCTGAACCGGGTCAACGATTTCCTGGCGCTGCACGTCACCGAGGCCTCCGACGGCGTCCGCGAGTTCCTCCGCATGGTGAGGGAGGCAACGGGCGACACCGACGGTGGCGAGGAGCTCGGCTGGGGCGCTCAGGAGTTCCTGCGGCTCGTCGAGACTGCCGAGAAGGTCGTTCCGCTCCGCCGGTCCTGAGCCGCGAGACCGCCGGGCCCCCGGCACCGAAAAAGTCAGGTACGTGGGCGTACGTAGCCCACGCGAGCACGTGGAATTCATATTCCGTTGACCTTCCCGTAACGGGTGAGGGGTGAAATGGGGTAGGCGAGAAGGACAGGCGGCCATAGAGACCCACTGCCTGGGTTGCCTGGACCAGCTTTGTCCCCACCCTGCGACGCACGGGCCGCACCTTTGTCGGCGGAGTCCCCGGCGTCTCCCCGGAAGGAGCCATGACATGGCAATTGTGGAGGAGGATTCTCCATTCGACGGTGCCGACCCCGCCTGCAAATGCGGCTGTCCCATCTGGGACCACCTGGGTAGCGACGACGGAGCGTGCGTCTGCGGCTGCCCCGAGTACCGTCCGGTGCCGCCGGGCCTGGCGTCTGCTGAGGGCGACCAGGCCGTGGCCTGAGGGCGTCGAAGCCAGAGGGGGCCGGCATCGCCGGCCCCCCCCTGTCTCGCAGGTCCAGCGAGGCTCAGCCCTCGTTGTCACCCACAATCGAGATGACGGTCTGATGCTGTGCGGACTGGCAACTCGGCAGGCCCGGTAGGCTGGGGATCGGGATCGGCAGGGGCGGCGGGGACGGCATGGGGGATGCGAACGGGGTCGCCGGCGGTGGGAAGATGCCCGGCAGGCTGCAGACGGACAGTTGCGCCGACGCAAAGGCCGTGCCGTCGGTGAATGGGTGAGCCGGGGAGGCACCGAACGGTGCGCCACCGCCGTTGGGGATCACGTAGACCGTGCTGGAGTGCGGCGTGCCGTCGCAGATGAAATCCGACGAGCTCCCGTAGCCTTGCTGCACGATGTCGCCGGCGACGACCTCGCTCAGCTGCACGCTGACGTTCTGCGAAAGGGACTGGCCGGTCGGGACGCTGGTCGCGTCGCAGGTGATGTGGACGGGAACGCCGACCGCCGCTCCCCGAGCAAACAGCTGGGCTTGCTTGCCGAGCGTGACGATCGCCTTGCCGCCAGCGGCGCCCGCAGCGGCCGGAAACGAGGCGACGGCCACGGTTCCCAGCAAGATGGCGCCGAGCGACGTTCCAAGGACAAGCACGCCTTTCTTGAGGCTGGACATCGGCATAACCTCCGCGTTGAAGTGGGCCAACAGGACAGGAGCATGGAGCGGAAGAAAGGGTCCGCCCCCGGAAAGGGCACCGCCGCGGTCGGTGGCTGACAAACTGGGACCCGAACCAGCAGGCCTGGTCTGGTTCGCTTTTTACGTCTGTCCGACTTGTCGGGGCCAATGCTAGCACCACTATTGGGACGCCGCCCGCCGGCGAAAAGTTCACCCCGGTTTGCGCGCAGAATGCAGCGATACGAATCGAGGAGGTTGCACATGGACAACGAACGAGCCAGGGAACTGCTCAAGGCCGAGCGAGCCCGCGTCGAAGACCTGCTGGCGCGCTCCGCTCCGGCGGTGAGCGCCGATCGGGATGCGGTGAGCGAGGTAGGCGACTGGGCGGATCCCGCCCTCGCCCTCACGGCCGAGGGGGTGGACCAGGCAGTGGTGGACAGCCTCAGGGAAAAGCTGGCCGCCATCGAGCGGGCCGAGCGCCGCCTCGAGGAAGGCACCTACGGCAGGTCGGTGCGTAGTGGCGCCCCGATCCCCGACGAGCGCCTGGAGGCGGACCCGGCGGCCGAGCTCACCGTGGAGGAGGCCCAGCAGGGCTGACGGCGCCGGCGTCCCGCTCGATCCTTTCCGCTCCTCCCGGGGGGGTGTCCCGGCCAGAGCTATCCTCGATCTGGGATCACGCGATAGTCCTAAGAGGAGGATCTGGATGTCCACAGCCGCAATGCCCTACGAGCACCTTGGTGAGGCGCTCGCCACCGACTACTTCATGATTCGGGAGCAGTTCACCGACGAGCAGTGGGACATGTTCATCCGGACCCGCCGATTCGTCGACCGGGAGGTCCTGCCGGTCATCAACGACTACTGGGAGAAGGCCGATTTCCCCTGGCCGCTCGCCCGCCGGCTGGCGGAGCTCGGGATTGTCGGGGACGATATCCAGGGGTACGGCTGTCCGGGGATGAGCCCCATGGCGGTCGGCCTCGTCCACATGGAGCTGCACCGGGGCGACGGGAGCCTGGGGACGTTCCTCGGTGTCCAGTCAGGCCTCGCCATGAAGACGATCCACATGCTGGGCTCGCAGGAGCAGCGGGACCGCTGGCTCCCCCCGATGGCCCGCCTGGACAAGATCGGGGCCTTCGCCCTCACCGAGCCGAGCCACGGGTCGGACTCGATCGCCCTGGAGACCAGCGCCCGCCCCGACGGCGAAGGTGGCTGGATCCTCAACGGCGCCAAGCGCTGGATCGGCAACGGGACGATCGCCGACGTCGTGATCGTCTGGGCGCGCTCGGTGGAGGACGGCAAGGTCAAGGGGTTCCTCGTCGAGACGCCGGCCGAGGGTTTTCACGCCGAGGTCATCACGGGGAAGGGCGTCGCCAGGGCGGTGTGGCAGGCCGACATCACTCTCGACGAGGTCCGCGTCCCCGAGTCGAACCGCCTCCCGGGGGCCAACACCTTCAAGGACACCGGCCGGGTGCTGGTGACAACGCGCGCCGGTGTCGCATGGGCAGCCCTCGGCCACGCCGTGGCGGCCTACGACACCGCCCTCACCTATGCCAAGCAGCGCACCCAGTTCATGCGGCCGCTCGTCGGGTTCCAGATCGTGCAGGACCGGCTGGTCCGGATGCTGGCCGAGGTGACCGCCATGCAGCTCTACTGCATGCAGATCGCCCGCCTGGCGGAGGCGGGGAGGGTGACCGACGGGATCGCGGGGCTCGCCAAGCTCAACAACACCCGCAAGGCGCGGCAGGTGATCGCCGAGGCCCGGGACCTGCTGGGCGGCAACGGGATCCTGCTCGAGAACCACGTGATCCGGCATATGTCCGACATCGAGATGCTGCACACCTACGAGGGCACCGAGACCATCCAGACCCTGATCGTGGGCCGGGACATCACCGGGGTCGGCGCCTTCGCCTGACATGGGCTCGATGGCAGAACCGGTGAGCTGGCAGCCGTCGCTGCTCGAGTGGACCGTGGAGGTCGGGGTCGACCCGGAGTTCTCGGGGCTGGAGCGCATCCAGCTCGACGACCGGTCCTGGCTCGACCACCTCCCCCGCTGGGTGTCCGGCGCCGACGGGCTCTTCGACGAGTTGGTCAGGGGTGCGAACTGGCAGCAGCGGAGCCGGCGAATGTACGACAAGGTGGTGGCCGAGCCGCGATTGACCGCGTACTGGCATGCCGACGGCGGCCTGCCCCTGGAGCCGCCGAGCCTGGAGCGGATGCGCAGCCTCCTGTCCGAACGCTACGGGACGGTGTTCGACTCCGCAGGGATGAACCTGTACCGAGACGGGCGCGACAGCGTGGCCTGGCACCGGGATCGCATCGCCAGGGAGATCTCGGATCCGATTGTCGTCCTCGTGTCTCTTGGAGAGCCCAGAAAGTTCCTGGTTCGCCCGCACGGCGGCGGGCCGTCGAGGGCGTTTCGCCTCGGTGGTGGCGACCTTCTCGTCACCGGTGGCCGCTTCCAGCGAGACTGGGAGCACGCGGTGCCGAAGGTGGCGAAGGCCGGCCCCCGGATCAGCATCGCCTTCCGGCACGGCATGGTGCGCAGCAGCTATGGCAAGCCGGACGGGCGGAGCTCCACAGGAGAGCGGAGCTTAAAAAAGGGGACGCCGCCGCACCAGGCCGAGTCCGACCCGAGCCCGAGCTGAGCGGGGGGTGGCCGGAAAAATCCACACGCGGTGTGGAAAATCCCAGCCACGTCCTCGTCAGGAGGCGCCGTGCGGGCGGGCGGCCGGCGGCCGCTGGAGCATCTGAGCGATCAGGTCGGCGTAGGCCTGGCCCCCGGGGCCGCCGATGGGCATGTGGACGCCGTCGGCGTAGAACCAGCCCGGGTTGGCGGCAGCAAGTTGCTGCCACTCGGCGACGGTGCACCCCGGGACCTGCCGGCAGCCGCTGCGGATGAGTTCGTTGTTGGCCGGGACCCACGAGCAGTAGGGGCAGTAGTTCGTCAGCATCACGATCCTCCTCCCGGCGGCCAGGGCGACGATCCGGGCGAGTTGGCTGCTCGAGAAGGGCCCGTTGGTCCCCAGGGCGATGACAACGGTGTCCCCGAGGCGGCCCGCCCAGGCCAGCGCCAGCATGGCCTGGATGCCCACGGCGACCTGGCGGCCGGCAACGGCGTCGATCGTCAGGCCCGGGAAGCGGGCCCGGAGGTTGGGGGTTGCGTCCACCATGATGGAGTCGCCGATGGCGGTGAGGCTCCGGTATGCCGTCGGGTCGGGTTTGGCGGTCTCCGTCGGGCTGGGGGTCGCCGAGGGGTCCAGCGACGGGGCCATCGAGGGCCCGGAGGAGCCCCCCGAAGGCTCGGGAAGCGGCGTGGCCCCTGCCACCGGTGGGGGCACGACCGCGGAGGAACCCTTCGCCCGCGTCTGGCGCACGGACGCGAATGGTGCCGCCCTCGCTCCCGCCAGGCAGGAGGCGACAGCGACGCAGAGCACGACAAAGACCGCCAGGGGGAATCGTGTTGCGGTGTGGCGTCCTCGTGGCATCGCTGCGGTCCTTCTGGGCGGTGGGTCTACTTGAGCGCCCCCTCGATCAGGTCACGATACGCGGCCGCGCCCTCGGGCCGGAGGTGGATCCCGTCCGGCCACAGCCACTCGGGATGGGCCGAGGCGGCGGCATTCCAATCGACGAGGTGGACGTTGGGGTGGTTGTGCGCCGCTTCCGTAAGGATACGGTTATTGAGGTCCTGCCAGGGGCGGGGTACGTGGACGCTGAGCAGGAGGACCCGTCGCGTGGCCATCCGTGCCAGCACCGCGTCGAGTGCGGAGGGCTGGATGGTCCCGTTGGTTCCGATGTGCAGGACGACGTCGCTGCCGAGATGGTCGCCGTCGGCCAGGCTGTTGAGGATGTCGAACGCCACCGATGCCTGGCGCCCCTCCACGGCGTCGACGTCGGCGCCAGGAAGGGCCGCCTTCAGGACGTCGAGGGCTCCCCGCATGACCGAGTCGCCGATCACCGTGTAGGTGCGGGGAGCGGGCGACGGCGACCCGGCGCCCTGGGGGGCACCCGGCGTTGACGCGGCGGGCACGGTCGGGGATGCGGCGGCGCTGCTGGGAGCCGGCGCCGCCGGCTGGTGGGCCGGCGTCGGGCTCGGTCCTGCCGTCCGGGCAGCCTCCTTCGGTGGTGCCTGGCTGCTGGTGATCCCGGCGGCGACATGGTAGGCGAGGCGGATGGGCCACCCTGCCGGCGCGAGGTCCCGGTGGGAGCTCGTGCCGACGAGCAGCGCGATGGAGGCCAGGACCGACGCCGCCACGAACAGCTGGCCGGCCGGTATCGCCCGGCGGGGCGGGTCCGTTGCGGCAGGCACCGCTGCCACGGGCTGAGGGGCGGGCCGGACGGCACGGTTTTCCCAGCCGCGGCGCAGCCACGCTCCCCAGGCCTGGAGTTGCTCGCCCGCACGGGACATGCGGACGAGGACGCCGCTCAGCCAGACCTTGAGGCCCACGCTGCGGATGGGCCGCTCGACGAGCCGGTAGCTCGCCTCGGCCAGGGCCACCACCAGGCCGAGCCGGAGGACGAGGTCCGGGATGCCAGCGAGCGGCAGGTCGAGCTGCGGGCGCGTGAAGACGAAGACCGGCCAGTGCCACAGGTACAGGCCGTAGGACCTCGTGCCCGCCCAGCGCAGGGCCTTGCTCCCGAGGGCCGGCTCGAGGCGGCTGCCGGGCCGGCTCGCGGCGACGACAGCGACACCGGCCATGAGGCTGAAGGCGAAGAACCCGCCTCGGTAGAGGCCCGGCGAGAACTCGGTCGCCTTGAGCATCGCCCAGCAGACGAGCGCCAGCGCACCCACGCCCGCAAGGTCCATCCCCAGCGCGACGCGGGGAGCCGGCGATCGCTGCCACAGTGGCCCGGCAGTCGCGGCGAGCAGCGCAGCGGCGGCCACCCCGATCAACAGCCCGAAGGCGTGGGTGTCCGTGCCGAAATAGACCCGGGAGGAGTCGGCGCCGTACGGCAGGTTGCGCTGGATGGCGATGGCAGCCATCAGCCCGGCGGAGGCGCAGGCCCCGGCAAGGGCGAGCCCTCCCACCTGCACCAGGCCCCGACGGGTGGTCAGGTGGCGCCGGAGGAGGATCAGCGCCAGGGGCCAGACGAGGTAGAACTGTTCCTCGAGCGCGAGCGACCACAGGTGCTGGAACGGCGACGGCCTCCCGCTGGCGATGAAGTAGGACTCGTGCCGGACGATGAACCACCAGTTCGTGACGTAGCCGAACGAGGCGACGAGGTCTCCCCGGAAACGTGCCACCTCCTGCGGCCAAAAGGTCCCGATCATCACGACCGTTGCGAAGAGGACCACCGCCAGGGCCGGCAGCAACCGGAGTGCCCGCCGCCGGTAGAAGGCCCCGAGCGCGATCCGGCCGGCGTTCTGCACTTCCGCAATCAGCAGGGAGGTGATGAGAAAGCCCGAGACCACGAAGAACAGATCGACGCCGAGCAGCCCCCCCGGCACCGACCCGACCCCAGCGTGGTAGAGCAGGACCCCGATGATGGCGAGCGCCCGCAGGCCGTCGAGCCCGGGCCGGTAGCGCCGGTCGGCGACAGGGGGCCGTTCCCACGAACGGGTGGGCGGAACTGGCCGGGTGGGCGGCAGTCGCTCCGTGGGTGGAACGGACCGGGTGGGAGGAACCGGCCCCAGGGGCACCTCCTGCGGGGGTGACGAGGCCGGCCCGAACGACGACGCCGGCCGGGGAGCCAGTTGTGTGCGAGCCCACGAAAAACCCATATCACCCATATCGCTGTCTCCCGGCCGGGAGGCCGGGGGAGGAAGGGTAAACCCCCCGCCCTTCGATACACAAAGTGGGGTTGGGTTGCCCAGCTGCCGGGACCTCTGGCTGAAGGTCGCTCTGGTTCAGGGCTCCACGGTGTGATGCGAGACGATGGGCTTGGTGTTATCCGGCGTGACGATCACCTTGAACTCGCCGGTCCCCCTGCTGCAGACCATGCCATTGCCCCCCATGAGGTCGAGCGTCGCCACCCCCTCGGCATCGGAGATGACGGTCGCGGCGTCACCCTCCGAGGAGAGCTGCACCATCATGGCCCCGGGGCCGACCGCCTCGAACTTCACCCGGACGTCGGGGGCGAGCCTGCCCTCGGTGTCTTTCAGCAGGATCCGGATCGGCCCGAAGACGGCCTCGCCACCGGGGACGCGACTGCCTGACCGGGCGACGCTCTGGTTGTCCCCGGAAACGATGGTGGGCTTGAGGACGACCGGGACCGCCACGGCCAAGTGCGCCGCCGCCGCGGCGGCCCCATGGCGCGCCACGAGGGTGAAGGGGCCGTAGTCGTAGAAGGCCGAGGCGGACCCTCCCCGCATCCTGTCGAGGGTGGCAATCCCGTGCTCATCGGTCATGACGACGCAGGGCGACGTCCCCATGGGGTCGAGCTGCACGCCCATGTTGCCAGGGGTCTCCCCGACCGACCACGCCACGGCCATGCCCGCCAGCACGCCACCGTCGGCGCCCCGCAGCTCGGCAGCAACCGGATCGAAGGTGGCCATGGGGAAGCCGAGGTCCGTCATCACCAGGGGGGCCGTCTGGTCGTCCCCGGCCACGATGGACAGCGTGCGGCCCGCGGTCGGGTCTGGGGCTTGTTGCAGCTCTGCTACGGTTCCCGCATCGGATGACCCTTGGTTCATGGTGTGGTCCTCCCTTGTCCGGCTTGGAGACGTCCCGCTCGGAGGCGTCGAGACCGCAGGCTTGGTCCGCCCCCGGCTACTCTCCACCGTACGCCTGCCGGCAGGCTTGTGCGCACCGGCCACCGGCGCACCGTCGGGAGAATCCGTCACCCGTGGCGGTGGCCCGAGGAGACGGATCGCTCATTGACGAGGGCCGACACGGCGTCGGGGTGTTCCGCATGGCCGAACAGGTATCCCTGAGCACAGTCGCACCCGAGCTCGATCAGGGTTGCTTCCTGCTCGGCGGTCTCGACGCCTTCGGCGACGACCCAGAGGTGGAGGCCATGCGCCAGGTCGATGATGGCCCGGACGATCGCGAGGGCCTCGGGCGCCGCGCCGAGTTGCTGGACGAAGGACCGGTCGATCTTGACGAAGTCGAGGGGGAACTGGCGGATAGAGGCCAGCGAGGAGTACCCGGTCCCGAAGTCGTCGAGGCCCACCAGCACCCCCAGGCCCCGAATCGTGCGCAGGGAGTCCATGGCCGAGTTCGACGCCTCCATCAACACCCGCTCGGTGACCTCGAAGATGAGGGCGCCCTCCGGAAGATGGTTGTCCGCGAGGGCGCCGGTCACGACGTCGCCGAAGTGGGAGTCCGACAGGTGCCGTCCGGTGAGGTTGACGGCGACGCCGTGGAAGCCGGTGGGCGCCAGCTCCCGGGACCAGGTCGTCACCTGTTCGACCACCCGGTCGAGGACGTACCCGTCCACCGTGACGAGCAGCCCCGATGTTTCGGCGATGTCGATGAAGTGATCGGGCGGGATCAGCTCTTCGGGTCCCTGGATGCGGACCAGGGCCTCCGCGAGGACCACCTGGCCGGTGCGCAGGTTGATGATCGGCTGGTAACGGACACGGAGCAGATCGTCGTCGATCGCATTGCGGATCATCCGCTCGACTCCCAGGCGCCCCATGGCCGTCGTCCGGAGTTCCTCGTCGAAGACCTCCGCCCGGTTGCGGCCGCGACCCTTTGCGCGGTAGAGAGCGAGGTCGGCCTCCTGCAGCAACGCACGGGGGCTGTGCGTTGCGTCGGCGGTCGTGGCAACGCCGGCACTCGCCGTGCAGACGATCGACTCCTCGCCAAGGACGAAGGGCTCCCCGATGCTCCGGCAGACACGCTCCGCGAGGTGCCGTGCGTCCTCGGAGACGGTCAGGCCCTCGCTGAGGATGACGAACTCGTCTCCTCCGAGGCGGGCCAGGGTGTCGGTGGGGCGGAGCGCGGCCAGGGTGCGGTCGGCCACCTTCACGAGGAGGCGGTCCCCCAGCTCGTGGCCGAGGGAGTCGTTGATCACCTTGAACCGGTCGAGGTCGAGGTAGACGACGCCGATCAGCGTGGAGGAGCGCTCAAGGCGGCGAAGCGCCTGGCTCACCCGGTCCATGAACACGGTGCGGTTGGCGACGCCGGTCAGGGGGTCGGTGAGGGCCTGGCGCTGCAGGGTGTCCTCGACGAGCTTGCGCTTGGCGATGTCCCGGATCGACGCCATGAGCAGGATCCTGCTGGCGTTGCGGGGGTGGGGAATCTGGTGGAGCAGGCTCTCGGTCCAGAGATACCTTCCGTCCTTGCACCGGAAACGGAACGTCGCGGTGAAGGGGACAGGGGAACACAGGGCTGCGTCCCGGGACGCCACGACCGCAGCGAGGTCCTCCGGGTGGACGTACTCCTCGGCCGTATGGCCGACCAGCTCGGCCGGTTCCCATCCGAGGGTCGCCCTTGAGGCTGCCGACACGTAGGTGAACACGCCGGCGGGGGTGGAGAGGGCAGTGATGTCGCCCTGGGGCTGCTCCTGCAGGGAGGCCAGCTCCTCGGCGCTCATGGGTTCCTCGTCCCCCAGAAGGTCCTCCGCCGCGACCGGAAACTGGCGATGACTGGTGGTGGAATCGGGGCTGTCGGGCACGCTTGCCTCCTGAGACCAGGATGGAACGCCAGCCGGGTCTCGGGCAAGAGACCGTCCAGATTAAGTCATATTTATCAAGCATAACAAAGCAGATAAGAGATGCAGACTCCGCGCCTTGCTGCCCGGACGAGGAGTTCCGTTGGCAGAGGTCCAGATCCGAGCCAGGCGGGCAGCTTCGAGGGATCGCCGCACCGAGCGTAGTCCGGAAAGGGGAGCGCATCGATTGGGCTCAAGAAGGGGCGATGGGCCCCCTGCGTCGGACGGGTCGTACGTGCCGGCATGCCGGATTGTGGCACTCCCTGGGGGAGATGCGTCCCCAGTCGGAGTCCTCACCGTTGGAGGGCCTCGCCGGGGAGAGTCCCACCGAGCTCGATGTCTCCACGTCCCAGGGCGCACCGCCCTGGGAGGGGTGCCAGGGTCTGCGACCCGCCGGCCTCCCCGGCGCGGGGACCACCTCCGTTTGATCGCCGAGGTGCAGGACTGGGTCGGGCATTGCCTGAGGCTCCTTGCCTGAGCGGATCCTTCGGTGGTGTGTCCAGCCCCTGCAGGGCGGGAGGGGAACGCCGGGAGTGTCCCTTGAGCGAACGTATGGAGGGTCCGATGACGTCACCGGGGACCTGGGTGCGCCGCAGCCCCGCCGGGGTCTGGGGGCAAGAACTGGGCCCCTGAGGGGGCCATTGCCCGCATGGTACCTCTGTACCGGCATCCTGACAAGACGGTCGCTCCGCCTATTTGGTAGGACGTTGCGTCCAACGCGCTACGCAATCCTCATCACGCCGTATGATCTGCTCGTGGGGTGGTATCTGTGGGTTGTTGTGATCGTCGTGGTGCTGGCCCTCATCCTGCTGGGGGCGATCCTCGTGCAGCGGCGGCGGAGGTCTGGCGGGGTGTTGTCGGTCCGGCCCCGTCCGAAGAGGGATCGGCAATGAGTGTGCTGCTGCGGGCGAGCGAGCTCGAAGGGCGCCCCATCGTCACCTTTGCCGGGGAGAGCCCCGCCGAGGTGAAGGACGTCATCTTCGACAGCCTGAACGGCACGTTGCTCGGCCTGACCCTTCGGGGCCATGGGCTTTTCTCCGGCCCTCGCAAGGAGATCCTGCCCTGGTCGAGGATTCACAGCATCGGGCGGGACGCCGTCATGATCCACGACGAGGGTGCATTCCAGGGGGAGAGCGCCCTGCCTGCGGGGGGTGTCCCCGACAACCGGAACGTCCTCGGCAACCAGGTTCTGACCGACGACGGCACGGACGTGGGCAGCGTCGTCGACGTCATTATCGAGGCGGGAGCGCACGCGGCGATTGTCGGCTACGAGGTGAAAGCTTCCGAGGCCCTGGCAACGCGGGGCGCGCACGTGTTCATCCCGTTGCCCGACACCATTGCGGTGTCGGGCGAGCACCTCGTTGTCCCGGCGGGAGCCCTCGAGTTTGTGGGCAACGACCTGTCCGGCTTCGGCGCCGCGGTCGAGGCGTTTCGGGAGAAGTTGCGGCAGGGCGCCTCGTGAGGCTCCGGGAGGCGTATGGACGGAAGGTGGTGAGCACCGACGACGCCGAGACCATCGGGCGGTTGGATGCCTTCGTCATCGACGCCGCGCAGCGCTCGGTCGTTGGCCTTCGCCTCGCCAAGGCACGGGATGACCGGCCGTTTGTGTCGTGGAGCGATCTGCAGGGGTTCGGGAACGATGCCGTGATCGTGCCCAGTGCCGGCGTCCTCCGGCTGGCCAGCAGCGAGGCGGAGGAGCGCGCGACGTCGAAAGCGTTCCAGCCCATCGGGAAGCCTGTGCTCAGCGAGTGGGGAACGGTGCTGGGCAAGGTCGCGGACGTGGACTTCGACGGAGAGTCCGGAGCCCTCGTGGGCTTCGATCTTGGCGACGCCGGCTTGGTCGCCGGCGACCGTCTCCTTGGGCTTGGCTCCTATGCCGTTGTCGTGCAGGAGGTGCCACCCGGTGAGGCGACACCAGGGAGGTCGTAACACGGTCGAGAGGAGCGCGATGCCCACAGAGGGGCTGCTGGCCCAGACCTTTCTCGAGCTGGCCGACACCCTCGTGGCCGACTTCGACGTCGTGGATTTCCTTGACACCCTGGCCAACCGCTGCGCCGAGTTGTTCCGGCCCGCAGAGGCGGGCGTCATGCTCGCCGATCAGCGGGGGGGTCTGCGAGTCGTCGCCTCCTCGAGCGAGCGTGCCCACCTCCTCGAGCTCTTCGAGCTGATGAACGAGGAGGGTCCCTGCCTGGACTGCTTCCGCACCGGCACGCGGGTCCTCGCCGCCGATCTCGGCGACGGGGAGGGCCGCTGGCCCCTCTTCACCGGCGAGGCGGTGGCCGCCGGATTCCGGTCCGCCCACAGCCTTCCGCTGCGTTTCCGGTCACAGGTGATCGGCGCCCTCAACCTGTTCCGTCTGCAGCCCGGCCTCCTCGACGAGCCTGCGCTGGCGGGGGCTCAGGCGATGGCCGACATTGCCGCGATCAGCATTCTCCAGGAGCGCACCCTACGGGACGCGAGAGTCCTTGCCGAGCAGCTCCAGCGTGCGCTCAACAGCAGGGTCGTCATCGAACAGGCGAAAGGCGTCCTTGCGGAGCGAGCAAAAATCAACCTCGACGAGGCCTTCGACCTGTTGCGAACCCACGCCCGCAGCCACAGCCTCCGGCTCCACGACGTGGCAACCGCAGTCATCTCGAGCCTGCTCACGGTGGAGGAGCTGGCGCCGCGCCCACCCGGGGCGCCGGATGAGGGGACCATTCCTCCGTCGCCCGACGAAGGCTGAGCGGAGCGCCCAGCGCAGGGCAGGGTCGGATGGTGAGGGCACCGGGTAGGGTGGGTCTGCGAATGCTCGCGCCAGGCCAGAAGGTTCCTGCGAGCCGAAGAATGGTTGATACCTGAGCGACGCAAGCAGCACAGCTCTCTGGGTTCGCCGCGCAGGCAGCCGCCGGCGCTCACCAACGTGGGGTGCTCCGCTGCGGCGCGGTAGCCCCAAGGCGCTCCCCGAGGCGCCGGGGTAGACAAGACCGTGGAGAGCTACCGCGTGTCGAGGATCGCCGAGGCAATCGGCGCCAGAGTCGGACCGGACCCGGCCGGCTACCCGCAGCGTGTGTGCGCCGCCGCCGCCGACCTGCTGGGAATGAGCGGAGCCGGGCTGGCGCTCATGACCAAATCGGTCCTGGGTGCCGCGTGGGCCTCGGACGCGGCGTCCCGGACGGTGGAGGACCTCCAGTTCGCCCTGGGGGAGGGACCGGCGCTGGAGGCGTTCCATGGGGCCGCCCCGGCCCTGGAGCCGTCGCTTGCGGAATCCCTCCGATGGCCCTTCTTCGGCCCGCAAGCCCAGGCGCTCGGCGTCGAAGCGGCATTCTCCTTTCCTCTCCAGCTCGGTGTCATCTGCCTCGGAACGATCAGCCTCTTCCGGGACTGCCGGGGCTTCCTGTCCCGCGACGAGCTGGCCGACGCGCTGGTCCTGGCCGATGTGGTCACCGGGGACCTCATCGACCTTCAGGCCCAGGGGATGCTGCAGTGGGCTCCGTCGGATCACATGGGCCAGCGGGCTCGGGTGCACCAGGCCACCGGGATGATCTCGGTGCAGATCGGCGCCGATATGACCGCGGCCCTCGCGCGCATCCGCGCCTATGCGTTCGTCAATGAGATCAGCATCTTCGAGGTCGCTGACATGGTGCTGGACCGCACTCTCCGGTTGACTCCCCACGCCTTGGAGTAGTCTTTCTCAAGACTCTTATCGCCGACAGATCGGTCTCGGCATCGTCTTTGGACCCCCCGTTGCAACAGAAAGGACCCAGATGGCGCAACAGTACGGGCTGGCCCAGACCTTGGTGGAGTTGGCGGACACATTGGTGGCGGATTTCGATGTCGTCGATTTCCTGCACACCCTCGTCCTGCGGTGCACGGGGCTCTTCGACGCCGCCGAGGCCGGGCTGATGCTTGCCGATCAGCGGGGCGGCCTACGCGTGGTGGCCTCCTCGAGCGAGCGGGCGCGCCTCGTCGAGCTCTTCGAGGTCCAAAACGAGCAGGGCCCGTGCCTGGACTGCTTCCGAGGCGGCAGCCGGGTCGTCTGCGAGGACCTCGAAGCTGCAAGGAGCCGCTGGCCGCTGTTCGCACCCGAGGCGGTGACCGCTGGCTTCCACTCCGTCCACGCGCTGGCCATGCGCTGCCAGAGCGAGGTGATCGGGGCGCTCAATATCTTCCGCACCAGCGTGGGCGTGCTCGACGAGACGGACCTGCTCGCGGCGCAGGCCATGGCCGATGTGGCGACCATCGGCGTCCTCCAGCAGCGAGCCCTGCAGGAAGCGAGGATCCTCGCCGAGCAGTTGCAGTCGGCGCTCAACAGCCGGGTGGTCATCGAGCAGGCGAAGGGTGTCCTGGCCGAGCGGGCTCAGGTGAACCTGGACGAGGCCTTCGGGATGCTCCGCGGCTATGCTCGGAACCACAACTCCCGCCTGCGCGAGGTTGCGGAGGCCGTCATCACCGGCACCGTCGTCATCGAGCGACCACGACGTCCACGCCGTGGTCCGCCACCGGTGAGCGCCAGGAAGCCCTGACGCTGGGCCGGGCAGCGGCGCCTTCGCTCAGGGCGGGAGCTCGGGCGGCCCCCCGAGGCGTTCGAGCAGGGCTCGCAGCCGGTCCCGCCGGTTCTTGAGGTCCCGGCGGTAGGTGGGGTTGTCGGTGTCCGCGATCTCGGGGCTGAGATCCTGGACGACCGAGTGGAGCACTTCTCTGAGGATTTGCAGGTCGCCGTCGTCAAGTTCGAGTCGCATGGTGGAAGTTATTCTTTCACCACAGTTCCGCCGAAGTAGGCGGGATGGCCAACGCAAAGAGGGGGATCGGAGCCGCGTCGTGCGAGTCCAGGTGCGACGGGTGTACGAGGATGTCGAGCCCGACGGCGAGGCTCGGGTGCTCGTCGACCGCCTGTGGCCGAGGGGGATCGCGAAGGAGCACCTCCACCTGGACCGCTGGGCGAAGGAGCTGGCACCGAGCACGGAGCTGCGCACCTGGTATGGCCACCGGCCGGAGCGCTTCGAGGAGTTCCGCCGGCGCTACCTGACGGAGCTGAAGGCGCCGGCGGCGGCCGAAGCGATGCGGGAGCTTCGCCGCCTCGCGGAGGGAGCGGGCGTCACCCTGCTGACGGCGACGCGCGACGTCGATCGTTCGGGTGCCCAGGTCCTGGCCGACGCACTCCGGGACGGGAGTTGACCGGCGCCTTCAGGCTCCAAGGTGCTCACGCGTGGAGGATTCTCCTCGGTATTCGATGAAAATCCACCACTACCAACGGCCGGCGAACGGCAGCAGGCAGACCGGCCCACCGGCGACCACGGGGCTGGAAGCGATGTCGATGACGGACTGGACCAGCTCCCGGTCGTCCGCGTCGGAGCGTGTCTGAGGCGTTCTTCGCTTCGGCGGGGAGCGCTCAAGGGTGGTGGCAGATACTTCCAGGTAGTGGTGCTGGCAGGGTGAGAACGCCCGGGGAAGTCCGGCCCCTACGCGTCCGGACTCAACCGGAGTTGTCCCGGGCCAGGAAGGCAACGCTTGGTGCTCAATGGAGGTGACGACTATCGGGGCAACGTCAGCAGCGTGGAGAGCACCCGGTCGTCGAAAACCCTCACCGCCTGCGTTGTTTCCACCGGCATGAGCTGGACCCGCACGTTGCGAAGTCCGATCAGACTCTCGGTGTCTCCGAACTGTGTTGCCAACGCGAAGGCATCAGCACCCAGAGCGCAGGCCTGGTCGACGTCACCCGACTGGCAGTAGGCCTCGGCCAACTTGCCCAACGTATACGCTCGTCTCTTCGTGGGAGCCGGCCCCAGAGCGTCGAGGCCCTCGTGGAGGGTCGGCACTGCCATGGCAGGAAGATTGAGGCTCAACGCTGCAAGTCCGCGGTAACGGGTGACCTCCTGGCCGTTTATGGGGAACACCCAGGGCCAGGTCGCCTCACTTGGCCCCTCAGTTTTCTCAAGCGACTTCTCCGCCTCAATGAGTGCACTCGACGTTGCGGGCTCGTCGTGGGCGGTGGCGTAGGCGGTCGCCTCACGGGCGGCCACCCAGGCGTGAGCCGCTGCTGGCGCGCCGGTGGGGAGGAGACGCTTGGCCCGTGTAACCGCCTTTACGGACTCGGTTCCATTCCCAGTCCTCGACGCCCAGTAGCTCTTGCATCCGGCCACATAGGCCTGGAGCAAGTTGTCCCCCGACCGCTCGGCGTACGTCCGAGCCTCCTGGTAATGGCGCTGAGCTGCGCCGAGGTCCCAGATGTCCTCCGCCAGCCAGGCCGCAAGAAGGGCGGTGTAGCTTGCCGCTGCTGCCACCCTCGCCTGGTCCTTCTCCGAGGTGGCGGATGTGAGGAGCCGGGAGACGAGCCGCAGGTGACCGAGCACCGGCCCCCGGAGGGCCTCGTTGGGAGTGGTTGACCAGAGCCGGCGAAAGCCTCTCGCTACCGTCATCGCCGCCTCGATCGCATCGTCGTCGACCGGCGCGGTGGAGGCAAAGG
>DASXNO010000288.1:0-2300 GCA_036495025.1 Actinomycetota bacterium
CCGAGGGCCTCGGTGATCTCGTCGAGGATTGCCGGGTCGTCGATCGTAGCCGGAGGCCGGTAGGGCTCGCCGTCGGCAATCTTGCGCATGACGCCACGCAGGATCTTTCCAGAGCGGGTCTTCGGCAGTCGAGCGACGACGGTCGCCATCTTGAACGCTGCGACGGGGCCGATCCGATCACGGACCATCTGCACGACCTCCGCGGCGATGTCCTGGTCCGGGCGCTGCACGCCCGCTTTCAGGACGAGAAATCCGAGGGGCACCTGCCCCTTGAGTGCATCCGCAACCCCGATCACCGCGCACTCCGCCACGTCGGGGTGCGCGGCGAGGACCTCCTCCATCGATCCCGTGGAGAGGCGATGGCCGGCGACGTTGATGATGTCGTCGGTGCGGCCCATCACGAACACGTAGCCAGCTTCGTCGATGTAGCCTGCATCCGCGGTGTGGTAGTAGCCGGGGAATGACCTCAGGTAGGTCTCGCGGAAACGCTCCTCCGCGTTCCACAGGGTCGGTGTCGCACCCGGGGGCATCGGCAGCTTGACGGCCAACGCGCCTGTGCGACCTGCCGGGACCTCGCGGCCGTCGGCGCTCAGTACCCTGATGTCCCAGCCCGGTACTGGGCGGGTGGCCGAGCCGGGCACGACCGGCAGGTGCTCGATACCCAGGCAGTTGGCGGCGATCGGCCAGCCCGTCTCGGTCTGCCACCAGTGGTCGATCACGGGCACACCGAGCTTGTCTTCGGCCCATCGAAGCGTCTCTGGATCGCACCGCTCGCCCGCCAGGAAAAGCGCCCGGAAGCCCGAGAGGTCATAGCGGGCGATGTGCTCGCCCTCGGGATCCCGCTGGCGGATCGCCCGAAAAGCGGTGGGGGCCGTGAACATCGTGCTGACGCCGTGCTGGGAGACGACCCGCCAGAAGGCGCCGGCGTCCGGAGTCCCGACCGGCTTGCCCTCGTAGAGGACGGTCGTGCAGCCGTGCAGGAGGGGGCCGTAGACGATGTACGAGTGGCCGACCACCCAGCCCACGTCCGAGGCTGCCCAGTACACCTCCCCGGGGTCGACGCCGTAGACATGCTGCATCGACCACTTGAGCGCCACAGCGTGCCCGCCGTTGTCTCGCACGATGCCCTTGGGCTGGCCCGTCGTCCCCGACGTGTACAGGATGTAGAGCGGATCGGTCGCGTCGACCGGCACGCAGTCGACCGGCTCGGCGTTGGAGACCAAGTCCTCCCACGAGATGTCGCGGTCGGAAGCGAGCCTTGCCTCGAGCTGGGGCCGCTGAACGATGACGCAGCGTTCAGGCTTGACGGCGAGGAGGTCGATGGCCGCGTCGAGCAACGGCTTGTAGGCGACCGTACGGCCTGGCTCGATGCCGCACGAGGCCGACACGACGATCTTCGGTCGTGCGTCGGCGATACGGCCTGCGAGCTCGTTGGCGGCGAAGCCGCCGAACACGACGGAGTGGATGGCCCCGAGCCGCGCGCACGCCAGCATCGCGATCGCAGCCTCAGGCACCATCGGCATGTAGATGACGACGCGATCGCCGCGCCCCACCCCCTGCCCGGCAAGGGCACCCGCAAACCGTGCCACGGCATCGAGCAGCTCACGGTAGGTGAACGTCGAGGTCGTATCCGTAACGGGCGAGTCGTAGATCAACGCAATCTGATCCCCCCGTCCCCGCTCGACGTGACGGTCGAGCGCGTTGTAACAGGTGTTCAGCCTGCCGCCGGCGAACCAGCGGTATAACGGGGCACGGGCGTCGTCGAGCACCCGCTCCCACGGCTCGACCCAGTCGATTCCCGCGGCGGCTTCGGCCCAGAACGCCTCGGGCTCCGCGAGCGAACGGTGGTAGGTCCTGGCGAAGCGGCCGGATCCCTCAGGGGATCGATCGCTGACCTGGGGGAGGAGAGGCGCTGGCATGGTGAGCCTCCTGGTGGCAGCGAGCTGGACGAGAACCACAAACCTACGCCGCCGGCCCTCCGCCCGCCATGGTCTGGGGCTGGGAAGGCTGCGCGGCGGCGAGGATAGTCCCGGATCGCGCATATACGCGCGATCGACGCCTAACATCCAGGTCTGGTGGCCTGGCGGGGCCAGCCGCATCAGACGCCGGCTACTGGGTGAGGATCGACGAACCGAACGTGGTCAGGGGAAGGCGGGACCAGGGGACCGTGAAGTGCGGCTCCCCCAAGGCGTACGGGCCGATATGATAGTCCTGGAAGCTGATCACCATCCCCTGTGGGGAGGGCTGCCAGCTGGAGTAGTTCTCCTCGGTCGGCTCCGTCCCGGAGAGGAACGTGTCCT
>DASXNO010000289.1:0-23218 GCA_036495025.1 Actinomycetota bacterium
CACCGGCGACGCTTCCGGCGCGGCGCGTACCAGGAGGACGACGCGCGCGAGCGGATCGAGGGGATCGTGCGGGAGGCCGCCCGGCGCTGCGGCGTGACCGGCCGTGACCGCTACCGCACCCGGGCCGTCCGCCCCGAGGAGACGGCGGCGCGCCCGGCGGTTCGTGAGGAGGTGCCGGCGCAACAGCTGCGCCTCCTGTGACACCGGGCCGCGCCGGCGACGCGCCCCTGCTTTCCTAAGATCGCAGGCCTCATGGCAGGAACGGGGTCACGGAGGTGGCGGGCGACCCTCGCCCTGCTCGCGATGCTCGCGCTGTTCGCCACGTCGGCGATCGGTGCCGGCACGCGGCCCGGCCCGGAGCGAGCCGGCGCGGCGGCGCCGCGCTCGAGTGCGGCGACCAATTCGGCCTACGCGATCGTCGACGCCGCGGGCGGCGTGCTGACGTTCGGCGGCGCAGGCTACGAGGGGGACACGCTGAACCTGGCCCTGGCGCGGCCGATCGTGAGCGCGGCGGCCGACCCCGCCGGCGGCTACTGGCTGGTGGCGTCGGACGGCGGGGTGTTCACCTTCGGCCAGGCGAACTTCTTCGGATCGACGGGTGGGCTGGTGCTGAACTCGCCGGTGGTCGGCATGGCGGCGACCGGCGACGGCGGCGGGTACTGGCTCGTGGCCTCCGACGGCGGCATCTTCGCCTTCGGCGACGCGGGGTTCTTCGGGTCGACCGGCGGCATCCGGCTCAACCAGCCGGTGACCACGATGCGCGCGACGCCCACCGGTTTCGGCTACTACCTGCTCGGCCGGGACGGCGGCATCTTCAACTTCGGGGACGCCGGCTTCTTCGGCGCCGTGCCGGGCCTCGTGACGGGGGCGTCGGCTGCCATCCCCAAGGTCGCCATGGCGACCTCCCAGACCCGCTGACACCTCACGAGCCGCCGTATCCTCGCGGTGTGACGTCGGACGAGGAGCTTCGCCGCATCTTCCGTGAAGTCCGGACCATCGCCGTGGTGGGGGCATCGATGCACGACGACAAGCCCTCCCACTTCGTACCCCGGTATCTCCAGGAACAGGGATACCGCATCGTCCCCGTCAATCCCGTCCGTCACGCCGCTGCGTCAGCTCGAGGCGGCGAGATCCTCGGTGAGAAGGTCTACTGCCGCCTCGAGGACGTCGACGTCGCCTTCGAAGCCGTCGAGGTGTTCAGGCCCCCCGCCGAGGCGGAAGCGGTGGCCGCCAGCGCGGTGGCCTGTGGGGCCAGGGTCCTGTGGTTCCAGCTCGGCACGCACACGGGCGAGGCGGTACGCCTTGCCCGCGAGGCGGGCCTGGTTGTGGTCTTCGAGCGGTGCATGATGCCTGAGCACCGCCGATTGGTGGGGGAGCGATGAGTTCCGTCCCTCATCGCCGTCTCATCTGGAGTGAGTCATCGACGGCCGGGGTTCAAGCGTCGGGTGATCACCCTGGCGCCCGGGACAAGCCGCCTCTTCGATAGTGCGGACTGGGCCGACGCCCTCGTCGTCCTCGAGTGCGGCGAGCTGGAGCTGGAGGCTTTGAGCGGCTGCCGTGTCCGGCTGCATCCCGGCGCCATCTTCTGGCTGGCCGGCCTGCCGTTGCGTTGCCTCCGCAATGCCGGTTCGGAGCCGGCGGTCCTGATCGCCATCTCTCGCCTGGGGCGTTAGGCCTGGCGGACCGCAGGCGCGCAGAGACCCGGACCTTTCGGTCCGGGCCTCCATTCGTTGTCGAGCTGGTGTTACGCGGCCACTGCCGGCTGCACGGTCGCCGGTGCGGGCTCGAGCGCCCACTCCAGGACCTGCGTGACCTCGGTCGCCACGTGGAAGGTCATCTGGTCCTTGACGCTCTCGGGCAGATCGTCAAGGTCCACCTCGTTGCGGCCCGGAAGGATGACCTCCTTCAGACCCGCCCGGTGGGCGGCCAGCGCCTTCTGCTTCAGGCCACCGATCGGCAGCACCCGACCCTGCAGCGTGACCTCGCCGGTCATCCCGACGACGCTGCGCACCGGGCGCCCCGTCAGCAGGCTGACCAGGGCGGTCGTCATCGTGACGCCCGCCGACGGCCCGTCCTTCGGCACCGCTCCCGCCGGCACGTGCAGGTGGAAGGTCCGGTTCTCGAAGGCCTTCGGGTCGATCCCGAGCTCCGCCGCGTGGCTTCGCACGTAGGAGAGGGCGATCTGCGCCGACTCCTTCATGACTTCGCCGAGCTGGCCGGTGAGGGTCAGCCCACCGTGCGACGAGCCGCTCTCCATGGAGGTCGCCTCGATGAACAGGACGTCGCCCCCTGCTCCGGTGACCGCCAGGCCGGTTGCGACACCCGGCACGCCCGTCCGCTCGGCAGCTTCGAAGTGGAACTTCGGCTTGCCGAGGAACTTGCGCACCGCCGCGGCGTCGACGACCACCGGCGGCGTCAGCTCGCCTGCGGCGATCTGCGTCGCAGCCTTGCGCAGCACCTTGCCGAGCTCACGCTCGAGGTTGCGCACGCCGGCCTCCCGGGTGTGGTCGCCGATGATGTGCCGGAGCGCATCGTCGGTCACCTCGACCTCGCCCTCCTGGAGCCCGTTGCGCTCGATCTGGCGTCCGAGCAGGTGGTTGCGCCCGATGGCGACCTTCTCCTCCTCGGTGTAGCCGTCGAGGGTCACGACCTCCATCCGGTCGAGCAGCGGCCCGGGGATCGTCTCCCAGACGTTGGCGGTCGGGATGAACAGCACGTCCGACAGGTCGAGGTCGACCTCGAGGTAGTGGTCCCGGAACGAGTGGTTCTGTGCCGGGTCGAGCACCTCGAGCAGCGCCGAGGACGGGTCGCCCCGCCAGTCGGAGCCGACCTTGTCGATCTCGTCGAGCATGATGACCGGGTTGTTCGTGCCCGCCTCCTTGAGCGCCCTGGCGATGCGGCCCGGCAGCGCACCGATGTAGGTGCGGCGGTGCCCCCGGATCTCCGCCTCGTCGTGGATGCCGCCGAGCGACACCCTGGCGAACTTGCGCCCCATGGCCCGGGCGACGGACTCGCCGAGCGACGTCTTGCCGACGCCCGGAGGACCGACCAGGGTGATGATGGCGCCGGAGCCGCGCCCGCCCGCCGTGGCGATGCCACGATCGGCACGGAGCTTCTTCACCGCCAGGAACTCGATGATGCGGTCCTTGACGTCGTCGAGCCCCGTGTGGTCGGCGTCGAGGATGCGCCGGGCCTCCGCGATGTCGAACGTGTCGTCCGACCGCCTCGACCACGGCAGCTCGACCATCCAGTCCAGGTAGGTCCGGATCCAGCCGTGCTCCGGGTTCTGCGGGGTGCTCCGCTCGAGCCGGTCGAGCTCGCGCTCGGCCTCGGCCCGGACGGCCTCGGGCATGCCCGCATCCTCGATCTTCTTGCGGTACTCGGCGACGATGTCGTCATCGCCCTCTCCCAGCTCCTTGCGGATGGCGTCCATCTGCATCCGCAGCAGGTGCTCCCGCTGGGCCTTGTCCAGGCCCGAGGTCACGTCGGTGCGGATCTTGTCCTTGAGCTCGCTCTCGGCCAGTGCCTCGCGGCCCCAGGCGATCAGCTTCTCGAGGCGCTCGGCGACGTCGATCGTCTCCAGGGCCTCGACCTTCTGCTCCGCGCTGAGGACGGGCGAATAGCCGGCCGTGTCGGCGATCTGTCCGGGGTCGGACATGCCCCGCAGGAACCGGGAAGCCTCCGAAGCGCCCTGCTGCTCGAGCAGGTTCTCGATGATGGCCTTGTACTCCCGGGCCAGCTCGTACGCCCTCGGGCTCGGGCTGTCATCCGACACAGGCTCGACCTGCACCCGGAGGACGCTGCCCGCGCCGGGGACGCCGGCGCCGATGATGCCACGGTTCAGCCCGCGGATCACGACGACCTCACTGCCGTTGGGCAGCCGGCCCGTGTCTTCGATTTTTGCAATGGTGCCGACTCGCGCATACACCCCGTTGATTCTCGGGACGATGAGCACGAGGCCTGCCTCCGCACGGGCGGCCGCAAGGGCCTCCTTCGCCTCGCCGCTTTCCATCGAGAGCGTGACGGCCATGTGGGGAAGAATGACCGCTCTCTCCAGCGGAAGGATCGGCAGCACCTGGGTGTCAACTTCCATGGGTGGCCTCACTTTCACACGCAACTTTCAATCTGCAAGCTTATTGCTTGTCCTGCATATAAACGCTTGCTGGGCCCCGGCATTCCCCTGACAAGCCCCCCCGGCAAAATTCTTTGCTTGTCCTACCGCGTGGGGCGCGGTCAGACAAGCAAAGAATTCTA
Source organism: Actinomycetota bacterium (assembly GCA_036495025.1). Lineage (GTDB taxonomy): Bacteria > Actinomycetota > CADDZG01 > JAHWKV01 > JAOPZY01 > JAOPZY01. Next base: position 4,255 of record DASXNO010000289.1, read on the forward strand.
GAATGGCGGTATGGAGCGTTGGAGTGAGGTCGCATCCCGCCAGTGGGGGGTCGTGCGGCGGGATCAATTGGGGCTTTCGGACGGTACGATCTAGCGGCTGATCAAAGACCAGGCCCTGATCGAGGTCCTGCCCTGCGTGTACCGGGTGGCGGGGACGCCACAGACCTGGCACCAGGCCCTGATGGCTGCCTGTCTGTGGGGCGGGGACGCGGCCGTGGCCTCACACCGGTCCGCCGCCGCCCTCTGGGCGCTCGACGGCTTCCCCGAAGGACCTCTAGAGATAACGACGCGCAAGCAGAAGTGCTTCCCGGGCAGGTTCCGAGTCCATCGCGCCTTCATGGATCCGGCGTGGACCACCCGGAAGGCGGGCATCCCCGTGACCAACGCCTTTCGGACCCTGCAGGATGTCGTCGCGGTCGTCGATGGGCGCCGAGCCAACCAGACCCTGGACGAGGCGCTGCGCAAGGGGCTCGTCTCGATGGACTCTCTCCGTCGCTTCGTGGACCGGGAGAAGAAGTCGGGCCGGCGGGGCGTCGGGGTGCTCCGCAAGCTTGTCGAGCAGCGGGAACCCGGCTATCAGCCTTCGGTGTCCGAGCTTCAGGCGTCCGTTCGCAGGCTGCTCGTCGGTGCCGGCCTCGAGGTCGTGGAGGAATACGTCATCACCGACGAGGGCGGCAATTTCATTGCCCGTGCCGACTTTCGTATCTTCGGCGCATGGGTGGTCGTGGAGGTCGAGGGGCGGGCCAACCACTCCTCGAAGCTCGACTGGCAGCACGACCTGAACCGGCGCAACCGCATCACCGCCGCAGGCTGGGCTGTCATCCACGCCACTGCCGAGACAGTGCACCGCCCGGAGGAGTTCCTGGCCGAGGTCCACCGGGCGCAGGTACGTCAGTCCCGGCTGCGAGCGGGAGCCCCTTAGCGCTCGAAGGGGTTCTTCGGCACGAAGACGTGGACCGGCTTCGGCGCGACGAGCTTGGCCAGCCGCACGCCGTCGGACGGCAGCCCCACGTAGAAGCCGAAGTGCATCGGGACGACGAGTTGGGGATCGATGAGCTCCACGGCCTCCGGAGCCTCGTTGGCGTCCATGGTGTAGTAGCCGCCGATCGGAAGGAAGGCGACGTCGCACGAGATGGTTTCCATCTCCGGGATCGGATCGGTGTCCCCGGCGTGGTAGTAGCGGACGCCGTCGATCGTGAAGACGTAGCCGACCCATCCGTTGGAGCGCGGATGGAACTCCAGGCGCTCCTCGGCGGTGTTGTAGGCGGGGACGGCGTCGACCGACCACCCCAGCACCTCGAAGGCGTCGCCGGGTGCGACGACGTTCACGGGTCCCTCCATCTGGGAGGCGACGTCCGCCGTCGCGTACACGGCGGTCGAGTCCTGCCGGATCTTGGCGATGTCGTCCGGCGAGAAGTGGTCGAGGTGGGCGTGGGTGATGAGGATCGCGTCGGCCATGGGTGAGCCGTCCAGAATGCCCAGCGGATCGATGTAGAGGTTGTGCTCACGCTGGAAAAGGAAGGCTGATTGCTTGAACCACGTGATGCCGTCGATCATGGTCTCGCTCCTCCGATGGCCGACTCCGTGTCGGCTTGGCGTCGGCTTGGCGTCGGCTCTGGCGTCAAGGGGGCAGATCGGTGATCCGATCGCGCCCTTGAGGCTACCGGAAATCGTCTGGCCGCTTCACCCTTGCTATAGGCTTGGCCCGGGGTATCTGGGGGAAAGGCGCGACATATGGGGAGGCGTTCCGGCGGCTGGAAGCTCTTGATCGTCGATGACGACCCACAGCGCCGTCGAGACCTGGAGGCCAACGCGCAGGGGATTCCCGAGGTTGCCGGCGTCACCGCCGCCGGAGGTGTCGGCGAGGCCACCGGCCTCCTCGAGACGGACCTGCCCGATGTGGTCATCGTCGACCTCGAGTCCGCTTCCCGTGCCCGTGTCGCCGAGTTCGGGCGGGAAGCCCGTGCCGCCGGCGCCAGCGTCATCCTGGTCACGGCCGGGCAGGACCCCTCGGTCCTCGCCGAGGTCATGGAATGGGCGTCGGGCTTCCTGCCGAGGGGATCGACCGCCACGGCGATCGGCTATGCCGTCCAGGTGGTCCGCACCGGTGCCTTCTACATGGAGTCCGACCAGGCCCGCGGCATGGTCCAGGAGCTCGAGACGCTGCGGGAGGTCGCCGACCGGGGGCCGGGCGGCGAGTCCCTCACGCCCCGGGAGAAGGAAGTCCTCCGCCTGCTCTCCGAGGGCCTCTCGGCCCGGCAGATGGCGCGGCGCCTGGACCTCTCGGAGCGCACGATCAACACCCACGTGGCCAACGTCTACCGCAAGCTCGCCGTCTCCAACCGCGTGCAGGCCGTGCGCCAGGCCATCCGCCTCGGACTGGTGAACGAGCCCAAGTAGTCAAGGAATGCTCGTGCTCGCCGAACTCTAGGACGAGAAGCACTTCCGACAGACCCAGGAGAGGAAGGGCGAGCCATGACCCTCTACGAGCACATCCCGCATCCCCACATCGCGAACCACCGGCAGCGGGGCCCGGTCAAGGTCGCGGACCAGATGCCGCGCGACACCGCCATCCAGCGCTTCAACGCGAGGTTCGCCGTGCGGATCACCAAGATGGTCGGCTCGATGTGGTGCGCCTACCTGTTCGCCGCCTTCGACCTCCTGAGTCTGCCCGCGGCCATCAAGGGAGGCATCTCGACCATCGTCGCCTGGGTTGCCCAGACGTTCCTCCAGCTGGTCCTCCTCAGCATCATCATGGTCGGCCAGAACGTCCAGTCGGCCGCCGCCGACAAGCGGGCCGAGGACACCTACCTCGACGCCGAGGCCGTTCTCCACGAGGCCCAGCAGATCCAGTCCCACCTGGCCGCTCAGGACGCCGCCCTCGAGGCGATCGCCGCCAAGGCCGGGGTGGCCCTCGCGCCGCCCGGGGCGCCGCCCGAGTCCTGACCAACCAGAATTTGGAAGATCGCTCGATCGGCGCGACACTCTCCCAGCGTGCGGGCCCTGGGCCGAGGGGGACCAGGCTGAGCGGAAGGAGCGCCGGATGTACGGAACGGTCGCGAGGATGAAGGCAAAGCCGGGGACGGGCGAGCTGCTCGCCGAGATGGGCCGTCAGTTCCATGAGGACCGTCCGGAGGGCATGGTCGGGACGTGGGTCTACCAGATGGACGCCGACCCCGACGAGTACGTCCTGGCGGTTGCCTTCGAGAGCCGGGAGGCGTACCGGGCCAACGCCGACAGCCCCGGGCAGGATGCGCGCTACCAGAAGCTGCGGGCCCTGCTGGACGCCGACCCCGAGTGGAACGACGGGGAGATCGTCCACGTGGACGGCCTGCCGGCCTCGTGACCACGCCGGACCGGGACGCAGCGCTCAGGGAGTTCGAAGCCGCCAGGTCGGCGTTCGTCGGTGCCTACGCCGGCGTCCCGGACGAGGCCCTCGCCTTCCTCAAACCGGGCGAGGACTACGCCCTGGGCGGCCTGGTGACCCACGTGGTGGCGATCCTCGAGCACTACCGGCGCGTCCTGTCGGCCGTCCTCGACTCGGCCTTCGGCGAGGTGCGTCCCGAGGATCCGCCGGGGTTCTGGGAGCAGCAGGGTCGCCGTGCCCGTGCCGGACTCGAGCCCGACGAGCGGGCGGCCGCCTTCGGCGAGCTCGACCGCCAGCACGAGGGCTTCGTGGCCACCGTGGCGGGGCTCCCCCGGGAGGACTGGGACCGCAAGGCCGCGGTGTGGTTCCCGAGCGCAGCCGAGGCGCTGCCGACGAGCCCTCAGGACGTCTGGGGCTGGCTGAACGACCACTATCTCGAGCATGTCGGCCAGGTCGAGGCCCTCCACCAGGAATGGGTGATCCACCGCACTGGATAAACTGCTGGCGTGGATACTTCCCGTGACGCCCTGCTCACGCTGCTGCAGCTCCAACGGGTGGATTCCACGATCGATCGGCTCCAGGCAAGGCTGGCGCACCTGCCCGAGCAGGCGGCGCTCGACGCCCTGGAAGCGAGGGCCCGGGAGCTGGACGCTGAGATCGCCGAGCGCCAGGCCGTCTTCGACGAGGTCTCGACCCGCCAGCGCCGCCTCGACTTCGAGGTCGACACCCTGGTGCAGAAGATCAAGGCCGAGTCGGGTCGCCTCTACTCCGGGGTCGTGAGCAACGCCAAGGAGCTCCAGGACATCTCCCGGGAGGTCGAGGCCCTCAAGCGGCGGAAGTCCGTGCTGGAGGACAACGACCTCGAAGTCATGGAGGAGCGGGACGGTGTGGAGAAGGAGCTGGAGGCGCTGACCACCGAGCGATCCTCACTTGCGGCCGAAATCGAACGGGGGCGGGTCGCGAGGGATGCGGCGGCGGGGGAGACCGGCCTGCAGCTCACCTCGGCCGAGGCCGAGCGCCAGCGCTGGGCTCCTCGGGTCGACCCCCAGCTTCTCCAGGTCTACGACACGATCCGGGCCTCGAAGGGGGGTGTCGGGGCCGCGGCGATGGTCGACGGGACCTGCCAGGGGTGCCACATGCGCCTGCCGGCCCAGGAGGCCGAGCGGGTGCGGACCACCGGGGGCCTCGTCCGGTGTGACGAGTGCCAGCGGATCCTGGTCGTGATCTGAGCGCCACGTTGAGCGTGGGCGACCGTGGTGCCGGCAACGGCGAGTGGCAGCTCCGCACCGACGGCGCGGCCAGGGGGAATCCGGGCCCGGCCGGGATCGGGGTCGTGCTCATCGGCCCCGACGGTGCCACCGTGGACGAGCTGGCCAAGGGCATCGGCTGGGCCACCAACAACGTCGCCGAGTACCAGGCCCTCATCGAGGGACTGCGCCTTGCCCGCTCCCACGGGGTCGACCGGCTTGCGGTCTTCTCCGACTCGACGCTGCTCGTCGAGCAGATGAAGGGCCGGTGGAAGGTCAAGCATCCCGGGCTGAAGCCGCTGTTCTCCCTGGCGAGCAAGCTCGCGAGGGAGGTCGGGAAGGTCCGCTACGTCGCCGTCCCCCGGGAGCGCAACCGCCGCGCCGACGAGCTCGCCAACCTCGGCATCGACCGGGACAATCCGGAGGTGGAGGCCCCCCTGCCGGGCGCTGGGTCCGAGCGGCTGTTCTAGATGTTCTTCTGGTACCTGGGCGTCGGCTGGGCCCTCCTGCTGCTGACCCTCGGCCCCCGCCGCATCGACTACCGCCTGGCGCTGCTCGGCCTCGCGCTGCCCCTGGCCGATGTGGTCATCCGTATCCTCGCTTTCCCGCATTCCCGGCTCGGGGTGCACCTGTACCTCCACACGTTCCTGTTCCCCCTCGTGCTGGCGCTCGTGGTGATGACGTTCCTTCGGGGGGCAACGGCACGGCGCTGGTTCGTCGTACCGATGGCCGTCGTCATCCACCTGCTCCTCGCCGGGATGCTGGGCGATCCCGTGGGGCTGTTCTGGCCCCTGCTCGGCTCTCGTTTCGTCCGGCTGCCCGACGGCGTCCACCTGGTGGCCAGGGTGCTGCCCCTCAGCGGTGGCGACATCGTCAAGGAGGTGGTGGGCATCGCCGCCCTCGTCTACATCGCCGTCGCCTTCGGCCTGGACAAGCCCCGAGCGCGGAGGGAGTTTCTCCGGTCCGGCACGCTCGCGGCGCGCCGCCGTGCGCCGGGCACCCCGGCAGTAGAATGGGTGGGCAGTTGGCCAGGCGACCGCGGCCCCGACACGGTCGGGGTTGAGGAAGGTCCGGGCTCCACAGGGCAGGGTGCTGGGTAACGCCCAGGCCGGGCGACCGGCGGACAGTGCCACAGAAAGCAAACCGCCCGATCTGGCTGCGATCGAAAGGTCAGCCAGATCAGGTAAGGGTGAAACGGTGCGGTAAGAGCGCACCAGCGCACCGGGTGACCGGAGCGGCTTGGCAAACCCCACCTGGAGCAAGACCAACAGGGGACATGGAGTGACCCGCTCCCACCGCCCCGGGTAGGTCGCTAGAGGCCGGCGGCAACGCCGGTTCGAGATGGATGGTCGCCCACCCGCCCGGACCCCACGTCCGGCGGGGGACAGAACCCGGCCTACAGGCCAACTGCGCGAGGAAGGGGCCCTCGGGCCCCTTCCTGTGGGACTGCCTCAGCTTCGGTGGGCCCTCCGCTCATGCAGACTTGCCGAGCATCCGCGTGATCTTCGTGCCGCACTTGGGGCACTGGCCCTGGGCAGCGAACCGGCCGTTGGGAAGTTCCTTCTTCTCGCCCTCGAACTCACGCTTCTCCCGGCACTTGACGCAGTAGCCCTCATAGCTCGCCATACAGGATCCTTTCTTGACGCCTCGTTGTGGCGGCCTCCCGTTGCGGGTTCGGGCACCCGGAGGCTAACACGACATTTCCCCCAGCTCTCTCACCGCCCTTCGCTTCGGCGGGGGGGCGGGCTCTGGTAGCGTGGGGGTTGTGCTGAGCCCTGGAACCGCAGCTCCGTCGTTCACATTACCCGACCAGGACGCCGATCCGGTGTCACTGGCCGATTTCGCTGGCCACTGGGTGGTGCTCTGGTGGTACCCCAAGGCGTCCACCGGCGGCTGAACGAAGGAGGGTGAAGGGTTCCGTGACCGAACCCAATGGTTCAGGGAGGCGGGGGCCGAGATCCTCGGAGCATCGTTCGACTCCGCCGCCGAGAACAAGTTCTTCGCCGAGGCCCGCCGGCTGCCCTTCAAGCTCCTGTCCGACACGGAGCGGGAGGTGGGAGCGGCCTACGACGTCCTGAGGGACCCAGCCGACCCCGCCGCGGGGCTGGCCCAGCGCGTCACCTACCTGATCGACCCGGAGGGCACGATCCGCCAGGCCTACAAGGTCGAGGACATCGAGATGCATCCGGCGAGGGTCCTTGCCGACCTCCGCGCCATCCTCGGGATCAAGGTGTGAGCGACCACGGCGTCATCGCGACCGACCGTGCCCCAGGTGCCATCGGCCCCTACTCGCAGGCGGTGCGCTCGGGCGACCTCGTGTTCTGCTCGGGCCAGATCCCGCTCGATCCCCGCACCGGGCAGCTCGTCGAGGGGGGCATCGAGGCGCAGACCGTCCGGGTGCTGGACAACCTTGCCGCGGTGCTGGCCGCCGCCGACCTGAAGCTCGGCAACGTGGTGAAGACGACGGTGTTCCTGGTCTCGATGGACGACTTCCCGGCCATGAACGAGGTGTACGCCCGCTACTTCGACGAGGCCCCTCCCGCCCGGAGCACCATCGGGGTGGCAGCCCTCCCGAAGGGGGCTCGGGTTGAGATCGAGGCGATCGCCGTCTCGTAGCCGCGGGGCCGGGCGCTCAGGGAGCCTGGCCGCCGGCGAGCTGGCGCCACCGCTGAGCCGTGATCGACCAGGTGGGATGGCCCCGCCAGGATCCGGCGAGTCGCAGGTACCGGGGAGGTGCCTTCTCGGGCCGGAACCCGGCCCGCCGGACCAGGGCCATCGAAGCGAGGTTGCCCGGCTGGATGCTGGCTCCGAGCACCTGGAGCGCCATCCCGACGAAGGCGTGGCGCAGGAGCAGCTGGAGGCCCTCGGTCATGAGGCCCTGACCGGCGAAGCCGGCGTGCACGTAGTAGCTGCAGAACGCCGTGCGCAGGCGCGGCGAGATCTCGTTGAGGTTGAAGACGCCCACGATCAGGCCGTCGGGCTGCCGGCACACCAGCAACGACACCACCGCCCGCTGGCGCGACCGCACCAGGAAGGCCTCGTAGTCCCGAGCCCGAGCGGGCGGGTGGATCCACTGGGCGTGCAGCTGGCGGCTCGCCTGCACCATCGCCAGGAACTCGTCCCGGTCGTCCTCGGCGGGCCGGCGCAGGAACACCCGGCTGCCCGCCTCGACGACGTCGAACACGCCGCGCCCCGCGGTCTGGTCCCGGGGCTCGGGCACCGCTGCCTCCCCGGCGCCGCCGCCGTCAGCTGGCATGCTTGGCGAGGGCCGTCCGGAACTGGTCGACGGTGTCGTCCCAGGTGAAGCCGCCGAGCACCCGGTCCCGGCCGAGCGCCCCCATGCTGGCGGCGAGCGGCGGGTCGTCGAGCAGGCGGATGACGGCGGCGGCCGTCTCCTCGGGGCTGCGGCCGTCGACGATGATCCCCGTCTCGCCATCGGCCACCGCCTCCCCGACGCCGCCCGCGGCACCGGCGACCACCGGAAGGCCCGCCGACGCCGCCTCGAGGTACACGAGGGGGAAGCCCTCGGTCTCGAGGCCCCGGAATCGCTCCCGGGTCGGGAGAGCGAACACGTCGGCCGCGGCGTAGTACGCGGGCAGGCTGCTCCAGGGCACCGGTCCGGCGAAGCGCACCGAGGAGCTCACCCCGGCACGGCGGGCGGCGTGGCCCAGGCGCCCGCGGTCGGCACCGTCCCCGACGATCTGCAGGATCGTGCCGGGGTGGTGGTCGAGGATCCTGGGCAGGGCGGCGATGAGGGTGGAGGGCCCCTTCCGGGCGACCAGGCGGCAGACACACAGGATCACCGGCCCCGCACCCGGCTCGTTGCTCCCGAGCGCGCTGCCTGCCGGAGCCGGCTCGAGGCCGGGGTTCCGGCATGAGGCGAAGCGGGCCGGGTCGACACCTGGGCTCACGACCTCGGTCGGCGGCGGGTCCCTCAGGTAGCGGAGGACCGCCTCCTGGGTGAACGCCGAGACCGGCAGGGCCACGGCCGCCTCGCCGAGCGCCCGCTGCATGAGGGGACGGAACAGCCTGGCGCCGATCATGAACTCGCCACCGTGGACGCTCACCGCATAGGGAATGCCGGTCGCGCGCCGGATCCGGGGCCCGAGGAGGGACAGCGGCAGGGTGGCGCTGGCGAAATGGACCATGTCGAACGGTGTATCGGCCAGCAGGCCGACGACCCTGGACTGGAATCCGGGGGTCGGGAGCAGCGTCGCGACGCGCTCTCGCCGCACCTCGGCGTCGAGTGTCCGGTCGACCTCCTCGCAGCCGCTCGTCGCCCGGGTGACGATCACGACATCCGCGGGATCCCAGCGGGCAACGATCGAGTAGATGTAGTTCTCGATGCCACCAAGAGTGGGCGGGAAATCGTTGGTGATCTCCAGAAGGCGCACGGACTGCAGAGTCTACGACCTGCCCGGCGCTTGACCGGGGGACCCGGAGCACCTAGGTTGAGCCCCCAATGCAGGCTTTTCGTCGCTATCTGGCTGAGTTCATCGGCACGTTCATCGTCGTGTTCGTCGCGGCGGGGGCAGTCGTCGCCGATGTCTTCCTCACGCGCACCCGGCTGGCCGACTCCTTCGGACCGCTCGGCATCATCGTCGCCTACGGGCTGGCGGTGGCCATTGCCATGCTGGCGGTGATGCCGATCTCGGGGGCGCACCTGAATCCCGTGATCAGCATCTCCGCCTACGTCGCCCGCCGGCTGTCGCTCTCCGAGGTCGCCGGCTACGTCCTCGCCCAGGTGGCCGGGGCCATCGTCGCGGCCTTCCTGCTCCGGGCGATCATGCCGAAGAGCGCCTTCGACTTCGTCTCCGGCGGCGTGCCGGGGCTCGCCTCCGGGATCAAGGTGGTGCAGGGAGCGGCGATCGAGGTCGTGCTCACCTTCTTCCTGACCTTCACCTTCTGGGCGGTGCTCATCGACGAGCGGGGCCCCCGCATCGCGGCGCCGTTCGCGGTCGGCCTGGTCGTCATCGCCGGGGGCCTCGCCGGCGCCGCATTCACCGGGGCGGCAATGAACCCGGTCCGGTGGCTGGGGCCCGCCCTCGCCGGTGTCCATCTCTCCAACTGGCTGATCTGGACCGTCGGGCCGCTGTTGGGGGGCCTGCTCGGCTCGCTCGCCTACGAGGCCCTGTTCCTTTCCGAGTTCCCGCCGGTGCCGTCCGCCACGGCTCCGGGGCCCGGGGAAGAAGAAGAGGAGGAGGAAGAAGAGGAAGAGGAGGCCTCCGTCCCCTCGTCGCCCCAAGCTGAGGCCGAGGCTTGACGCGGAACTAGACCTCACCTTTGTCCGGCGCCTTGAGGGGCGCCTCGGGAAGGCCGAACTGCCGCAGCGCCTCCAGGAGGCCGTCGCTCAGCTCCAGTGACGCCAGCTCGGACGGCAGCACCCACCGGGCATCGGTCACGTCGCCGCCGGGCCGCAGGGTCCCCCCCGTGACGGTCACGTGGTAGTCGAGGATCACGTAGTGGAAGCCCTCTTCTGCGGTGGAGTGGCTCCCCCGAACCCCCTCGTCGGGATAGATCCGCTCCACGAGGCCGGCGAGGTCTCCGGGCTCCACCTCCACCCCGGTCTCCTCGACGACCTCCCGGCGCAGGGCGTCCGACAGGACCTCGGCCCACTCGACGCGGCCGCCCGGCAGCGACCAACGGCCCAGGGCCGGCGGCCTTCCCCGGCGGACGAGCAGCAGTGCGCCGTCATCGCGCACCGCCACGGCGCCCACCGCGACCACCGGTTGCCGCCTCATGCCACTCATGCCAGTCGGGGCGGTCGAGCATAAACAGCAGCTGGAGCGTAGGGTTTGATTCGGAATCGATCGATGGAGCGAGGTGATTGCCAGATCGATGGGCCGAGCGAGGCGATGAGCATCACGATTCTCCTGGTCGAAGACGACCCTTCCGTGAGGGAGCTCCTCAAGGTGCTCCTCGAGGTCGAGGGCTACGCCATCGTCGAAGCCTCGGACGGGCTGGAGGGTCTCGAGAAGGCGGGAGCGCTGCGACCCGATCTCATGATCGTTGACCTGATGATGCCCCAGGTCGACGGGGAGCGAGTCATCTCCCGGCTGCGGGCCGACCCGGGCACGCGACGGATGCCGGTGATCGTCGTCAGCGGACGCTACGAGGCGCTCGACCGGTGCCGGGACATGATCGGGCCCGACAACGTCTTCGCCAAGCCGTTCGAGCCCGTGAAGTTGCTGAAGCGGGTGGGCACCCTCGTCGGTCAGGCCGTGGAGGACTGAGCGAAGACGAGCGCCGCTAGTCGTCGGCGCTGTTGGCGTCCCAGCCGACCCAGTTCTCGACCTCGATGCGGATCACCGGGCCCTGCAGCGGGGTGGACTGGTACTGCGGGTACTTGTCCCGCAGTGCGGCGCGGGCACGCTCGCTCTCGGGGCCCTCGGGCAGGGCATGCGCCCGGCCCCGGGCCTGGAGCCAGGCCAGCCGGCTCCAGTCCTCGTCCCAACGGTCCACGGTGAAGCAAACCTTCGGCTCGCCCCCGATGTCCCGCAGGCGCTGGGGGAGGTCGGTCTTCTTCGGCTTGCCGTCGATGGCCGTCCAGATCATGTCTCCTGCCCAGGTGAAGCACACCGGGAGGACCCTCGGGCTGCCCTGGGAGCCGACGGTCGCCAGGTACCCGCGTCGAGCGCGAAGCAGGGAGGCAAAGTTACCCGGCGGGGCCATCGTGGCGAATTATAGGGGAGGGGTCGCAGGACCCGTCGGCTTTCGTCCGGGCCGTGCAGGTGCCTGCTCGAGGGTCGCAGGCGTTGGCGTTCCGCTCCGGACTCCCGGCCGGCGCTCAGCTTCCGAAGCCGACGGTCCGGGCTCGTTCCGCCTCGATCTCCAGGTAGGCGATCCGGCTGGCCGACACGGCGATCTGCTTCCCCTTGCTGTCGGTGAGCCATACGAGGCCGGAGCCCTCCTCCAGCGCCGCGTTCACCTTCTCGATAAGCTCCTTGGATTCCTCTTCGAGTTCGAGGATGAGCTCCTTCGGGCTCTCGATGATGCCGATGCGAACCTCGATCACGCGTTCCTCCTTGCTTCGTCCTGGCTTCGTTTGTGGTTTTGTACTGGTTCCGGTCTTGGGAAGGTTCCCCCGGGATTCTTGCCGAGACCTCTTGCGGGCTGTGCTCCGGGGCCCCACGCTGGGGGCCTGCGAGTAGCGACCTGAGAGTAGGATAGGTGAGATGGCCTACGAAGAACACGTCGACCCCCCCGACGACTTCGACGGTGACTCGGAGGAGATCGACGCCGAGGAGCGGGAAGCTCTTCAGCAAGACCTCATCGATGTCAACACCTTGAAGTCGGTGCTCGCCTCGCGCGGCATCAAGGGCGTCGTCGTCTACTGCCCCGACTGCGAGGACGACCACTTCCTCGGCTGGGACCTGCTTGCCGACAACCTCCGCCAGATCCTGGAGTCGGGCGAGCCGCCGGTGCACGAGCCCGCTTGGGAGCCCGACCCGGACGAATACGTCACCTGGGACTACGCCCTCGGCTTCCTCGACGGCTACGAGGCCTTCTCGGAGGACCGCACGGGCGAGGACACCTGCGCCTGGTGCGGCAGCCGCCTGCCGGAAGGCGGGTATGTCTGGTCCTACTGCCCGACGTGCGGCCGGCACCTCGGCCCGATCAATCTGACCATCGAGCTCCGGCGCCAGGGGTGGTCCGACTCGCGGATCGGCGAGTTGCTGGAACGCTCCGGGTTCGAGCGGCCCGTGTTCGAGCCCGATTCGGACTCGGAGGGCGGAATGGCCGGCAAGGATGGCTCCGGCGACCCGAAGGCGGAAGAAGCCGCAGAGGGCGGAGATGGCGACAGCGACGACCCGGCAGACGGGCCCACCCCGGGTAGCCCGAACGGGTCATAAGCGCGAATCGGCCTCAAGATCATCCCCCAAAAGGCCGAAGAAGGGACTAGCCGTATCATGGTGGGCGGTCCCCTGAAGGGTTGGAGGGGCGCGCCGGCCGTCCCGTAGCCGCCCTCGTAGCGATTGGGTTTGCTCATGCCCTGGAAAAACCGCCTTCGGATCTGGCTTCCCAGGATCCTCGTCCTCGTCTGGGTCTACCTCCTGGCGGTCTGGGCCTTCGAAGCCACCGGTCACTGCTTCTCCGCTGACGGCTTCGCCCGGGCCTGTGGGCCGAAGGACGCCTACGTCGCCCTCGGCCACGGGCTCAAGCAGGCGGGGCCGATCCTCTTCATCGCGCTGATCCTCGGCGGGGCGGTGCTCATGGAGATGGGGGCGATGCTCTGGCTGATGGCCCGGGGCCGCTCGTACGTCATCTTTCCGCACGAGTACGAGACGAACTTCGCCGACGTCCGGGGCCAGGGCCCCGTGGTCGACTCGGTGAAAGAGGTCGTCAAGCTCTTCCGTGGGTTCCGGGAGTTCAAGAAGATCGGCGGCTTCCCGCCCCACGGCATCCTCTTCGAGGGTCCGCCCGGCACCGGCAAGACCCTGCTCGGCAAGGCGGTGGCCGGCGAGGTGGGGGTGCCGTTCATCTACACCTCCGCCACGGGCTTCGCCAACATGTTCATGGGCGTCGGCAACCTCCGGGTGATGGCGCTGTTCCGCAAGGCCAAGAAGTTCGTCAAGAAGTACGACGGCGCCGTGATCTTCATCGACGAGATCGACGCCATCGGGTCCCGCGGCTCGGGCACGGCGACCGCCGCCACGGAGGGACCGGGCCTCATGGGGCGCATCGAGCGCTTCCTCAGCCCGGGAGGGGGCCTGGGGGCCGGCATCGTCAACGAGCTCCTCGTGCAGATGGACGGCATGGTGCAGCCCAAGGGCCTCTCTCGCCACCTCCGACGCTTCCTGCGCATGAAGCCCCGCATCCCCTCCTACAACATCCTCGTCATGGCGGCGACCAACCGGGCCCAGGTGCTCGATCCCGCCCTCCTGCGCCCCGGGCGCTTCGACCGCAAGATCCACGTGGGCCTGCCGGACAAGGAGGGCCGGACCGACGTCATCGGCTACTACCTGGCGAAGGTCGCCCACAAGCCGCTCGACATCGAGAAGTTCGCCCAGGTCACGATCGGCTACTCGCCGGCCCGCATCAAGAACATCATCAACGAGGCGCTCATCGTCGCGCTCCAGGACGGGCGGGATGCCCTGACCTGGGAGGACATCTGGCAGGCCAAGCTCATCGACGAGATCGGCCTCAAGCAGCCCGTCAAGTACACCCACAAGGAAAAGGTGATGACCGCCGTGCACGAGGCAGGCCATGCGGTGTGTGGCCACGAGCTGCGCTCGGAGGAGGCCAGGATCCAGGTCATCACGATCATCAAGCGCCAGGAGGCGCTCGGCCTCGTGAGCTCGATGGAGCGGGAGGAGCGCTACAGCAGCACGAAGGAGGACCTGCTCGACATCATCCGCGTGAAGATGGCGGGCATGGTGGCCGAGGAGATCTGGTTCGGGACGTCGACCAGCGGCGTCGGCGGCGACCTCCACCAGGCGACGATGCTGGCCCTGCAGTACGTGGGTCAGTTCGGGATGGGCAAGCACCTGCTCTCCTACAGCGTCATCCCGCCCAACGCCACCGGGGAGCAGACCATCCCCTTCATGCTGTCCCAGGAAGAGGTCCGGGAAGAGGTCGACGCCCTGCTCAAGCAGTGCAAGGCCGAGGTGACGGAGATCCTGAAGAAGCGTCGCTTTGCGGTCGAGCGGATCCGTGACGAGTTGCTGGAGCGGGAGGAGCTGGTCGGCGACCAGCTCGACGCCCTCATGAGCGAGATCTTCGACGAGGGCGTCGCCGCCCGGACGGCCACGTCCGTCGAGCTCCCACCGGTGCTGCCCTCCTGATCGATTGACGCCCCGTGCCTGCAGCGCCCTTTTGGCCGGGGGATTCGGGGGTATACATCAGGAAGGAATTCACAGTCGTCTCGTGGGCTGCACGCCTCACGAAGGGAGGGGACGTTATGGATCGCAAGCTGCGGGCTGAGGTGCAGGAAACGCAGAAGAGGGTGAAGGAAGCGGCACTCAGCCTCCAGAAGGCCGCAGACAAGGCGGCGAAGATCGCCAAGGCGACGAAGGAGGAGATCCGCCGCTCCAAGGAGGTCAAGGAGGTGAGCGTCAAGGCCGGCGAGGCGTTCAAGGCCATTGGAGCCGCCGCCAAGGTCGCTTCCTCCGCGGTGGCTGCGGGTGCCTCAGGGCTCGGCTCGACCCGCGAGGTCAAGAAGGTGCAGAGCAAGGCCGCCGAAGCCGCCCGCTCCGCCGCCGACGTCGCCAAGACGGCCACGAAGACGGCGGGGGAGACCGTCCGGACCTCGGCACGCCGCAAGGTTGCCGAGGTGAAGGAGAAGGTCCCGACAGGTCTTAAAAAGAACTCGTCCTAGCAAAAAAGGCCCGAAGGGGCCTTTTTGCTTTCCCTGGACTGCCACGAGCTACGGCGTGCGGCTGGACGCATCCTCCGGCGCATCGTCGGGCCTGGGCATCGCAGCGTAGAGCTGGTTGGCGAGCTCGGCCTGCGGGTACAGCGTCGCATCGAGGTCCGCGAGCATGTCCAGGACCTCGTCCCAGAGCAGCGCGGGCCCGGAGCGACGCTCGAGCAGCTCGAATGGCACCAGGCCCTGAATGCCAACGGCACCGGCCGCCCGGATCAGCCGGACGCCGTCGTGGGTGGTCTTTGCGTAGACGACACGGTGGCACACGGGGCAGTTGATCTCGCAGAGGGCCTCGTCCGTCCGCGGGTCCACCTCGCACCGCACTTCCTTCGGGCGCAACGTCACCATCCCGCACCACGGGCATTCGGCCTGAACTTCCAACGGATTCCCCCCCTTTTGCCCATCCCGCTTCCCCAAACCCCGGCGGGACTACGGAGACCTGCGTAGAAGCAGTATCGGCTTCCCCCCCGGGCAGGCGAAGGGGTGCCAGCATGCGTCTTTCGGGGGGATGCCAGCATCACCTCGGATTGCCCCATCCGGGGGATGCGCCGGGATGGATCGTCAGGTAGGGGCCGGTTACCGGTTACGGGCTCGTTGCAGATGAAGTCGGCGTGGGGGCCGAGGTGGGGGTGGGCGTCGGGCAGGGAAGGCCGAGGAGGGAGTTCAGGCAGCCCCCCTGCGGGGTCGGCGATGGAGTGGGCTGGGGCTGCGGGGACACCACCGGCGAGGTGGAGGCAGCGCCGGGCGGCGGAGCTGTCGTCGACGTCGAGGTCTCGGGGATCGGGTCCGGGTTCGGACCGTTGGGGCCGCCGAAGACGTAGACCGTCGCACCCGGGGGCGCGGCGCTGTCGTAGAACCAGTCGGCGAACTCCATCGGCAGCCGCACGCAGCCGTGGGAGGCGGGGTAGGTCGGCACGTCGTAGTAGCCGTGGAAGGCGATGCCCCCGTTGAAGAACGACGGCTTGTAGAGGTGGCCGAGCGGCGCATCGTGCCAGCCGGGAATCTTCCAGTAGACGTGGAAGGACCCGTTGGGCGTGATCGCCCGCTGGGTCACGCCCTGCGACGTGAACTTCTGGCCCGATCCGGTGGAGGTTGTGAGCGTGTTGGCCACCGTCCCGCCCCGGACCACGTAGACCACCTGCTTGCCGACGTCGACCTCGAGGTGGTCACTGGGGGTCGAGTAGGCAGCGGTCGGGGCGCTCGCCGACGCGAGCTTGTCGGTCGTGGGCGGGTCCGCCTCGCCGGTCAGTTTCAGGCCGTTGACCTTCTGGAAGGCGATCAGGGCGTCGCGGGTGCCGCCCCCGAAGTTCCCGTCGACCCCCGCCGTCATGTAGGTGAGCGAGGTCAACCTCTGTTGCAGCGTCTGGACGTCGGCCCCGTGGGAGCCCACGTGCAGATAGGGGTCCGGTGGCGGAGGCGGCGGAGCCGGAGGCGTGGATGCCGTGGGCGTCGGGGTGGCAGTCGGGGAGACGGACGGCGACGGCCCCGGGTCCCGCGGGGTCGTCTGGCCTTTCGCCGCCGTGGGCTGGGCGCGGTGGGCCTGGGAACCGTTGGCGCCGATCAGGGCAACGATGCCCAACGCAAGGGCGGCAAGGGCGATGACCCCGAGGGTGATCCGCTGCTTGTTCACCGCGGAAGTCTCCCCGACCTTGGAACATTTGTCACGGCTGAGCTTTGGCGGACGCTCGGCATGACATGGCGTCGCCCGAGAGCTCGCCCGGCCGGTCCTGCCTGACGGTAGGCCTGACGGTAGGATGGCGTCGCCCGAGAGCTTGCCCGGCCGGTCCTGCCTGTGGGGATCCACACCGAGTTTTACTGGAGTGTGCACGCGCGAGCGTTGATGAACCTCATCGCCTCGAAAATCGCCGACCGGTTAGCAAGGAGGGCGCTGTGAGCATGACAATGAAAGGGATCGAGGTGAGCACCGCCCTGGTGGTGGCGGCCCACCCAGACGATGTCGAGTTCGGGGCCGGGGGCACCATCGCGCGCCTGGCCGCCGAGGGTGCAGAGGTCACGATCTGCATCGTCTCCAACGGGGCCATGGGCTCGAACGATCCCGGCGTCGCCCGGGACGTCCTCATCGCGACCCGGGAACGGGAGCAGCGGGCGGCCGCCGCGGCGGCGGGGGCCGCCGGCGTCGTGTTCCTCGGGTACGAGGACGGCTACCTGGAGGACAGCCACGAGATCCGCCGGGACATCATCCGGGAGATCCGCCGGCTCCGCCCCGATATCGCCATCGGCCCCGATCCCTCGACGTTTTTCATCGACCAGCGCTACCTCAACCATCCCGACCACCGGGCGGTTGGGCTCGCCTTCAGCGCTGCGATCAACCCCGGTGCGACGACCGTGCCCCTGTACCGGCCGGAGCTCTACGATCAGGGCTTCGGCCCGCATCCCCTCAAGGCGGTGCTCCTCATGGCAGCCACCAATCCCGACTACTACGTCGACATCAGCGCCCACATGGGGACCAAGATCAAGGCGCTCCAGGCCCACGTATCCCAGCTCGGCGCCTACGAGGGTCTGGGCGACCGGGTGAGAGAGATGGCGAAGCTGACCGCGGAGCAGGGGGGGACGGGGGCGGAGTACGCCGAGGCGTTCAAGGGCTTCTTCTTCGAGCAGCGGCCCTCGGCGCAGGGCGAAGTGAAAGCCTGACCGGCATGCCTCGGCGCAGCCGGCGGGACGAAACGCCGGTGAAACGCCGCCGTGGCCCGCCGGAGCCGCCGCCTGTCGAGGTGGCCGAGATCGCTGCCCGGATCGCCGGCCGGCCGGCGCTGGCGCGGGAGGGCTTCGAGGTCCGGACCACCACCGGCGACCGGCGGTACCGTTGCCCCTACTGCCAGGGCTCGGTCGAGCCGGGCACGGCGCACGTCGTGGCATTTCCGTCCGGCAGGCCGGAGGACCGCCGCCACTACCACAGCGGCTGCTGGGTGAAGACGCGGGGCTCTCTCTAGTCTGCCCGTCGTCGTCCACTCCTTCGCAGCGTCCGGCCGGCCCCTCAGGCTGCCTTGCGGGGGCGGGGCTGGGGCCGGCGGCGCGCCGGCGGTGATGGGCCCGGCCCCCGCTCCCCGTTGATCCGAAGCAACGTGCGGGCCGTCACGCGCGCGGCCAGGTCGAGCAGCTTGAAGCCGGGGGCGAAGGCGGCCGCGAGCATGAGGAAGCCGCCGGTGACGAGCAGGGGTGGGCCCGTCGGGGACGAGAGCCGGTCGATGCCCATCCAGGCAAGGAACGCCCCCGCCAGCACCGCGACGAACGTGGCGCCGACGCCGATCAACAGCGTCGGGGGCACCCGGAGCGCAATCTTGCGGCGGCGCCGCTCGACCACCAGGCGGATGCTGATCGCGTCCAGGGCCAGCAGCGCAACGAACGGGAGCGCAAGAAAGCCCGGCATCGCCCCGGACGCGAACACCAAGACGGCGAGGAAGCCGACCACCAGTGGCGCGTAGACGAGCCACAGCCAGCGGTAGAAGATTCTCCGGTCTCGGATTGCGCGCTGTGGTGCCGGCTGTGGCTTCCTCGTCACAGCGAAACTCTAACGCGGCGCCTCGCGCTCGACCAAGTCTTTGAGCAGCCGCAGGTCCCGGTTGAAGATCGATGCCATCACCGGCTTCACCAGGACCATGCCGGCCCACCCGAGCCACCCGAGGGGAGGGTCGAGGGCCTCCTGCCACCACAGGTAGGTCCCGGTGGCGGTCCGGCGGGCGTGCATGAGGCCCCGTCCCCCCACCCAGCCCCGGTGCTCGATCTCGAACCACTCCGGAGGCTCCCAGCGGCTGACGACGATCGTGTCGAGCGTGGTGATCCCGGCGATGCGGACCTTCGCCCTGGCGACGACGCCGACGCCCTCCCGCTGCGGCGACGTGACCCGGAAGTCCCAGGCCTCCTTCATCCAGAGGCCGAGGTTCTCCCAGTCCACCAGGCGATCCCAGACGGCCTCGGGCGGGGCCGCGATCTCGATCGACATCTCGACGACCACCGGAGGCGCCA
>DASXNO010000290.1:0-16404 GCA_036495025.1 Actinomycetota bacterium
CGGGGGAGGAGGAAGTGACGCTCGTCGTCCCGGAGGCGGCACCAGGCAACGACCCCAACCCGGTCCACCTCGAAGGGCTCGATTTCCCTGACGGTGGTCTTGCCCTCCTGCGAGTGGTACATGATCTCCACGATCATCGAATGGTCGGCGGCAAGCTCGAGGAGTTGCTGGATCTCCCTGGGCCTGTTGGCAGTCCGCCCGTCCAGGAGCCGGAGGTCCCGCAGCCCCGCGGCGGCAGGAAGTGCCCCGGAGCCTTCCGGCAGTCGAGCCGCGGCCGGCTCGGGCGCACGACCTCCCCGGGCCGGCCCCCCAGAAGACCCAGCAGACCCAGCAGACCCGGGCGACCGCGGCCCCGCCCGCAACGTCGCAGCGAGCGCAGCAGCCTCGGCCGGCGAGAGGGCGATGGCCAGCTGGGACGGCCGGAGAAGGCGCCGCACCCCCTCGTCCCCATCGCCGGACCCCGGCGCCAGCTTGGTCCCGTCCCGCTCCGCCACCGGCAGGTACCCCGCAGCCCGCAGCAGCGCCAGCAGGACCTCGACGTCGTCGGCCTCCAGGACCGCCACCGTCGGGGCGATCAGGTGCGGCCGCATCGAGGCAAGGCGGCGGTCGGCCACGGCTGCCCGCAGCAGCGCCGGGTCCTCGGACCGGAGGTACAGCGACGCCCGCCCGACCACGAGGTTGCCGTGGCGGCGAGCCACGTCCTCGATCAGGTACAGGACGTTCTGGGGGACCTCCGTACTGGAATGCCGCCGAAGCGTCTCGATGATCTCCGAGGCCTCCATCCCGCCGTCCAGGGCACGCCGCACCGACGCTTCGGACAGGTTGTAGATGCGCGCGGGCGACGAGGCCCTGAGGTCCCCGAACCGGCGAAGGGCCGAGGCAAGCTCGTAGGCGGGCGGACCCGGCACGATCACGTTGAGGTCGGCGCCTACCGTGCAGGTCTCCACCTCCGCCGCGAAGGCCCTCGCCCCCGGACCGTCGCTGTCGGCCCAGTTCGCCTCCCTTGCGGCGGAACGGCCCGGCTCCACGACAGCGATCGGGTTCGGGCCGGTCGCGATGCCCAGCCAGGTCAACGCCTCAACGGCCCGCCCGACGAACCCGAGTGCGACGTCCGCGTTGCGGATGCGGCTCGGGAAGCGCCAGGCGACCCGGGCGGCGAGGCTTGCGAGATCGGTCCCCATGCCGGGAGGCAACGCGGCCAGCTCGGTCGTCACGCACGCCCGGAGGTGGGCCAGCCAGTCCATGCGGACCACCTTGTCGATCGGCACGAGGCCGTCGCTCTCCTCCGTCCACAGGGTGGCCCCGATCCAGCTCCCGAGCAGCGCCGACCATCGCTGGGCCGGGGCCTCGGCAGCCCATTCCGCAGTGACGGGGGAGATGGCGACCCGGTTCGCATCGTCGACGCCGATGAGCTCGGCTTCCACCGCCAGGGCGTAGAGGAAGGAGACGTAGCGCTCACCGAACCCGAGGTTCTTGGCGGTCTTCTTGAGCTCCCGCACCCCGAGGCCCCCCTTCTGCAGGCACGGCGGCGGGCTCTGCGCCCACTCGTCCAGCACGGCTTCGAGGTCGCCGAGCACCCGGGAAGGATCCCCGGGCTGTTCTGCCCCGGGTGCCGGCACGAGCGGCAGCGGGGGCGCCTCCACCTGCCAGCCGTCGAACAGGCGCCCTCCCCGCAGGGCAAGCTGCACCTCGGCCGGGATGACGGCGGCGCCCGAGTAGATCTCGGTCTCGTCGTGGATCACCATCCCCCGGCTCTCCAGCCAGTCCAGCGGGGTCAGGACCTTCCGGCGCTCCGACCACGGGGGGTCCGACCACCGGATGTGGCCGGAGGCCATCAGCTCCCGCCGCCCGACGACGCCTCCGTGGTCCAGGATGAGGGCGAACAGGGCCGCGGCCTTCGGCTCCGCCTCCTCCAGAAGCCGGTGCAGCCGTGCCGGCTCGGCCAGCGCTGCCGTCACCTCGCCCACGATGGACTCCTTGTCCGGCCGGGGGCCCGTCGGCAGCCCGATGTTGCGGCCGAGTGTCGCCAGGAAGTGGATCGATCGGTGCGCCAGGAGGCGGCGGGCCAGGGGACCAAACCCGGCGGGCATGGGGACCGCCGCCAGCGTGCACGCGGGAAGGTCCAGCGCCCAGCCCCCCGACGGGGCTGCAGCCTTGGTGTCGATGAATGCGAGGCCCCACCGTGTGAGCTCCTCGGCCCCGCTGCGAAGCTGCTGCGGCTCGACCTCCGGGGCGTGGGCCGCAAGCTCGTTCGCGGTCACGCGCGGGCCAAGCCAGACGGCGAGCTGGAGGAGCTGGGCAAGGAACGTGTTGAGCGACGCCACCGCCTCATGGATCGCGAACGGCTTCGCCAGGAGGTCGGCGAGCGTGCTCATGTCCTTGCGCCACTGCCCACCCAGGTACGTCTTGACCTCGATCCTGCGTTGCAGCAGCGACTCGAAGTCTCCTGGGCTGAGTCCCCGCAGACAGGCGGAGAGTGACGGGGGCATGGGACCAGGCTACCAACAGCTACCCTCGTCCAGCGGATTGTCGCCGAAGAGCGCGATTAAATCGGCGAGTCCGGCCCGAGCATCATGTGGAGCGCGGGCCGAGCAACGACAGAGCCCTAGTTATCGCACCGTTGTGGATCACCCAAATACCCATCCAGATTGATCAGTTTGGGGCCTGGGGAAACGGCGCCCCCGGTCGACACTCATCGAGGAGCATCCCTGCACCTCACCAGCGTGCGGCTCCGGCAACAGCGATGCCCCCGAGAAGCCGGGGCGGGAGGCAACCATGGCAACCATGGATGGGAGCGACACGGCGCAGGGCGGGGCGAGCGCCCCCGCCGCCTTCTGGTGGGATGCCCCACGCGGCCCGACGGAGCCCCGTGGCTGGAGCCGGTTCGGCGCCGCCCTCAGGACCAGGACCCGGACCGAGCGGACCAACCGGACCGAGGCGTTGCGCCGCAGCGAGGAACGCTTCCGCGCCCTGCTCGAGCATTCCTCCGACGTGGTCGTCGTCGTGGGCCGTGACCTGCGCATCATCGATGCGACCGGCCCGGTGGAGCGGATGCTCGGGCGCAGCCCGGGGGACCTGGCCGGGGGGACGCTCGCCGACCTTGTCTTTCCGCAGGAGTGGCCGGGGGTGGAGGCCCTCCTGGCCGAAGCGGTCGAGCTTCCCGGGACGACCCTGACGCGGGACATCCGCCTGCGGCGTGGGGCTCGTGGATGGCTACGCTCCCAGACCGCCGTCGTCAACCTCCTGGACGACGCCAACGTCGGCGGGCTCGTGCTCACGGTCCGGGACGTCTCGGAACGCCGGGCACTCGAGGATCAGCTCCGCCAGATCGTCTTCCACGACCCCCTGACCGGCCTGCCCAACCGGGCGCTCTTCCTCGATTGGGTCGGTCAGGCGCTCGCGCTCGGCCGGCGCAGCCACGAGTCGTGCGCGGTGCTCGTCATCGAGCTCGGCGACCGCAGGCGCATCGACAGCCTGGGCCACAGCGCGGGCGACCAGCTCCTCCAGGCGATTGCGGACCGGATCCAGCAGGTCCTCGGGGCCGCCGACAGCTCGATCCTGGCCCGGCTCGGGGGGGACGAGTTCGCCATCCTGGCGGAGAACCTGGCCGACCCGCAGGAGGCGGTCGCCCTCGCCGACCGGCTCCTCGCCGCCTTTCAGACCTCGGTCGAGATCGACGGTCGCTCCATCCGGCCGCAGGTCAGTATCGGGATCGCCACCACCACGTCCGGCGCCGGCACGACCGACGAGCTCCTCCGCAACGCCGACGTCGCCATGTACCAGGCCAAGCGGCAGGGCAAGGGTCGCTCGGAGCTCTTCAACCCGGAGATGCACGTGGCTGCGGTCCACCGCCTCGAGCTCGAGGAGGAACTGCGCCGCGCCGTCGAGCGAGAGGAGTTCGTCGTCCACTACCAGCCGTTCGTCCGGCTCGGGGACGGCAGTATCGCCGGGGTCGAGGCGCTCGCCCGCTGGCAGCATCCGGAGCGTGGCCTGATCCTGCCCGACGACTTCATCCCCCTGGCCGAGGAGACCGGCCTGATCATCCCCATCGGCAACTTGATCCTCGAGGAGGCGTGCCGGCACGTCGCAGGGCTGCAGCGCCGCAACGGCGACGACCGCCTCCGGCTGGCCGTCAACTTCTCCGCCCGGCAGCTCACGGACCCCTCCATGGAAGAGCAGCTCACCGTGGCCCTCGACCGTTCCGGCATGGACCCGACGACGCTGGTGCTGGAGATCACCGAGACCGTGCTGGCGGCCGATACCGAGCCAATGATCGAGCGTATGCTACGGCTGCGCCGGCTGGGGCTTTTGTTCGCCATGGACGACTTCGGCACCGGGTACTCCGCGCTCGGCTACCTGCGGCACTACCCGATCCAGATGCTCAAGATCGATCGCTCGTTCGTCCGTGCCCTCGGCGAGGGGGCGGAGGACACCGCCCTCGTCCGGGCCATCCTGAACCTGGCCAGCACCCTCGGCATGCAGGTGGTCGCGGAGGGTGTCGAGGAGCGCTGGCAGGCCAGGCTGCTCCACCGCCTGGGCTGCACCCTCGGGCAGGGGTACTACTTTGCCCGTCCCATGAGGGCAGACGACCTCGCCGTGGCCCTCGACGGGCCCGTGGAGGACCGGAGCCTTCCGGCGCCCGGCGCGCGGTCGCCAGGGGTGCCCGGTGACGGTGGGGACGGTGCGGTCTTCCTGCGGCCCCTCGGCCTCGCCGGCGCGGCGTTCCGGGCCCACGAGGGGGTGGCACCGACCCGGTCGGCGGTCTGACCTCAGCGTTGCGCCGTCAGGCGAGCGGGGACGTCGTCGATTCTGGCGCCCGGTGTGCGGGCCGCAGCGACGGTTCCATCAGCTCCCAGAACGTGTCGAGCCGCTCCAGGAGGTCCTTGCGGTCGGTCAGATGCTCCGTGACCGCCTGGGCGCCGTAGAAGAACGAGACCATGAGGTGCGCTGCCGCGGCCGAATCGACGCTCGGCCGCACCTGGCCGCGAGCCTTGGCCGTCTCGAGAAGCTGCGTCACGCGCTCGATCCATCCCACGAACGGCTCGGGCAGGTCGGCCCGGATGAGGTTGCGCTCGTTCTGGAGCCGGACCGCGGCGCGGGCGAAGCTGTCGGTCTGGTAGCTGCGGCCCACCCGGTAGCTCATGTCGATCAGCGCGTCGACCAGGTTCTCGTGCTCGCCGGGGACCTTGCTGGCCAGTCGATCCCACCCGGCGAAGTGGCGGCGGACTATCTCCGTCGCGAGGCGCTCCTTGTTGGGGAAGAAGTGGTAGAGCGCTCCCTTGGTGAGGCCCAGTTGCTGCACCACGTCGTTGAGGTTGACGCCGAGATAGCCCCGGCGATCGAAGGCCCGGGCGGCCGCCTCCATGATCCTTTCCCGGGGGGCGTCCCCGCGCACGGATCGGCGAGTCGCCGCCCGCCGACGGGGTTCGTCCTGCTGCTGCGGGATCGGTCGGGGTGATCGACTCATGACGCCTTCATGGGCGTTGCGTACCTTTCGGACGATCTACTGCTAGGCTGCTTCCCAGCCGCCGGGGGAGAGCTGCCACGTGAGGTCGGTGGCCAAGGTGGCAGAGGAACGAAGCGCGGTCGGCACCAGATCAACATATCTTACCGAAGGGTTGAATTGGTCGCGCCCCGTGCCGGAAGAGCTGGTGCACCGGTCCGCCCAGTCCGAGGTGTTCATCACGAGCGTCTCCCGTGACGGCGACGACGCCTTCCTGCTCGCGGCACGCTGGCCCAGAGATCACAGCTTCTACCACCCGGATGAAACAAACCGCCACGACCCGATGCTCATCGCCGAGACCATGCGCCAGGCAGGCATCCTTGTGGCCCACGCTGGTTACGACGTGCCCTTCCGTACCCAATTTATTATGGTGGATATCTCTTTTTACCTGATCAACCCGGCTGCTCTGATTGTAGAAAAAGACCATCCTGAAGCCGTCGTTTCGCTTTCGTGCTCGGAGGTCGTCCGCAAGGGCGGGATGCTCCGGCGTGCGCGTTTTCATGTTGGCTTCCTGCGGGATGGCGCGCGCTTCGCGTACGGCTCGGGCCTGCTGGTCTGCGTCCCGGCCGGCGCGTACGAACGGTTTCGGGCACGGCGAGGTCTGGCACCCCCGGCTCCTCGCCCTCCGCTGCCACGCCTGAACCCGGCGGTCGTGGGGCGTCGGTGGGAAGACGACGTCCTCCTCTGCGACGGGCCGGGTTGGCGCCGGGGAAGCTCCGCAGCATCCTGGCGGGTGCAGGTCAACCCGGACCACCCCGCGCTCTTCGACCACCCGTTGGATCATTTGCCGGGCATGGTGCAGCTCGAGGCCTTCCGTCAGGCCGCCCTCGCGCTCACCACGCCGGCGGGAAGTGCGAACCGGCACCGGTTCCTCGGGTGTGACGTCCGGTTCCTTCGCATGGTCCACGCTCATGCGTCGGTCCGCTGCTGGGCACGGTCGCTCGAAGCACATACCGTCCACCTCGAGCTCGCGGACGACAACCTGACGCCCCTGACCGAGGGCTCCGTGCGCCTGGGTTGAGGCCCCCTCTGGACCGAGGCAGCCGTCTCAAGAGATTCGTCCGGCCCCGTGGACGCCATACCTTCCGCAAGGTATCATTACGCCAGGCTTCCGGTACGTCAGGGTCTCGACTTCCTTGCGAGATCCTGGCGTACCTTGCCGCGTGAGCGGCCACCGAGTCGGCGAGCGGGGTTGAGCCCGCGACTCCCGCTCTACACTGGTTGCCGGTATGTCTGTCAGGCAGCGCGCTCCGGTGCTCCTTGTGGTCCTCCTCGTGGTGGCGGTCGTGCTCGGCGCGTGCGCAAAGAAGGCGCCGCGCACACAGCCCGGCTCCGCGAACCCCCGCCCGAGCGCCACGCCAAGCCACTCGAGCGGGTTATCGGGGATCGGTCTGCCGCCGCCCAGCCCCACCTCGAACGTATCCTGCGCCATCGTGGCCGTCGCCGAGGTCAACGCCGCACTGGGGACGACCGCGACCGCCCGCCATATCGACACCACCCCGCCGGCCACCGTGTGCACCTTCGCGGGCGGGACGTCGTCGAGGACGGTCATCGTCCGCATCCAGAACGGCGAGGACGCCAACTCCTTTGCGGACGACAAGGCCGTCTACGACAGCGGGGGCCAGACGACGGCCACCGCGGTGAGCGGCTACGGCGACGAGGCGTTCAGCTCCGTCCTCCCCGTCCCGGGCAGCGTCGGCGTCACGACGCTGGTCGTCCGGAAGGGCGACGTCGAGGTGCTCGTCAGCGCGCCCACCGCGCTCGGACCCGTCGAGGCCCTGATGCAGAAGATCCTGTCCCAGTTCTGACGCCTCCCGAAGCTCGCTTCCCGGTGGCCATCAGGGCGCCTGCGCAGTCCCGATCGCGTAGTGTCCCCCCGGGAGGGGGCTGAGCACGAGGGTGGCGCTGTAGGGCGCCCCGTTCCTGGTGCCATGCACCGCCATCCCGATCCTGGGAGCGTCCTGGGGCCGGAGCGGGTTGGTCACCACGACCACCGTCATCCGGTCGAGGACGTAGACGGCGGGGCCCTTCGCTGCCAGGCCGCCCGCGACGTCCTGGCCCATTGCCTGCGCCAACTGGGCAGTGACCGAGGCGTCGATCCTCCGGACGCTGGGGTCGATCGCGACGGGGGGGACAGCCGCCGCCGGACCGGCGAAGCGCTCCCCGGCCCCAGGAGCCGCCATGGCCCCAGGAGCCGCCACGGCCCCAGCGGGCCGGGCGCGCGTCGCGGCCACGACCAGCACGCCGCCCAGGGCCACGGCCAGGACCCCCGCCAGGGCCGGCGCACGCAGCCGGCCTCCCCGGGCCGCCAGGAGGCGCTCCACGGCCGGCCGCGCAGCGCAGACGGCGACCAGGCCCGCCAACACCCCGACCTTCGTCGAGAACTCGGTCCGGGCGGGAGCCACCAGCAGCGCCGCCAGGAAGGCGACGGAGGCTCCGTAGACGGCTCGGGCGACCCGCCCCGCCGGCGTCGTCTTTGGATCGGTGATCATGAAGAACATGAACACCAGGATCTCCGGCGACAGGGCCAGCACCGACCAGAACGAGCCGCCGCAGACCTGACCGACGTGCCACCGGGCGGTCATGCAGTGCCCGGATGCGGCGAGCAGTCCGGTGCCAGCCGCGAAGGTGAGCCAGAAGGCCGCGACCAGCCCCAGCATCCGGAGCCGGGACACGATGACGAGGCCCCCGGCGACGATGACGGCGAGGGTGAGGGCGAGCCCCGGCGACATCGGCCCCCACCACAGGTCCTGCGGGTTCACGAGCCGGGTCCCGAGGAGCCCGAAGACCAGAACCAGCCCGAGGTTGGAGGGGTTGAAGACGTGGCGGCCCCCGACCCGGATGACGTACTTCGACAGCAGTGAGACCGCGGCGGCTGCCGCGAAGATGCCGGCTCCCCGCAGGCTCCACCAGGCGCCGTGGGCCGTGCCTGGCACCCGCAGGAGGAAGGCGACCCCGTTGCCGGTCAGCAGCGCGCTCGCCGGCCACATGAGGACCCGCCGCCGCCAGAACGTGAGCGCCACCTCCAGCACCGCGCACGTCAGGACCGCTGCGAGGATCTGGGCGATGGAAAGTTCGAAGCCCAGCACGGCCTGCCCCAGCACCTGCAGCGAGACGATCACCACCGCGAGGTGCAGCCGGGGGTCCCGCAGCGCCGGCAGCAGCACCGGGTACCGGCGGCCCGCGATCCCCACGCTGGGCGCGGCGATCCGGACCTGGCTCTCGGTGGTCATGCGCTCAGTATCCGCCGGAGCCGGGCGCCAGCGAGGCGGCCCTGAAGCCGCAGGGAGAGAGCCGCGAAAGGCTCAGACCGAAGTGATGGCCTTCAGCACGTCGAGCTTCGAGGCACGGGCCGCAGGGAAGAGCGCCGCGAGGATGGCGAAGATGAAGACGGCGATCAGGACCTCCACGATCGTCGCCACGGGGATGACGACCTGGGTGATCCCGGTCCCCGTGCCGGAGATGGTCGACACGAGGGCGGCGCCGAGTGCGACGCCGAGGGCGAGTCCGAGGACCGCCCCCAGGACGGACACCACGACCGCCTCGCCCCGGATCATGCGGCGGACCTGCCGCCGTTGCATGCCCACCGACCGGACGAGGCCGATCTCCCTGGTCCGCTCGAGCACCGAGAGCGCCAGGGTGTTGATCACCCCGACCATCGCGATGATGATCGAGAGGGCGACGAGCGCGTAGATGAAATAGAGGAAGCCCTTGATCGCCTTCTTCTGGTCCTCCTTGAACTGGGCGCCCGTCCGCACCTTGAGCTCGGGGAACCCGGCGACCGCTTTCTTCAGCCCATCCTGCACGGCCGGGGTCGTCGAGGAGGTCTTCGCCAGGATCACGGCGTCGCGGACCGAGTTGGTGTTCGCCGCGATCAGGGCGTTGGAGGTCACGTAGCTGCCGAGGAGCTGGTTGTCCTGGAAGATGCCGGCCACCGTCAACGTCTGGTCGCCCGTGGTGGCGAAGGTCATGGTGAGCTTGTCGCCCACGTGCACGTGGTCGCCGGTCGAGGTGGTCTCGTCGACGAGGAGCTGGCCCTGGGCCAGCGGAGCCACCGACCCCTTCGTCATCGTGATCCGGAACACCTGCGGCCCCTGGACGGGGTCGATGCCGGAGAGCGACTTGCTCGCTCCCTTCAGATGGACCATGGCCTGCGCGAAGCCGCTCATCGCCGTGACGCCCGGCGCCGCCTGGACGGCGGCCTCGGCCGGCCCGGCGGGGAAGGGCTGGCCGCTGTTGGTGGAGACGACGTAGCTCGCCTGGAAGCTCCGGTCGAAGATCCCGTTGAACGATCCCAGCAGCGATCCGACCAGCGTGGCGATCGCTGCCACGACGGCGATGCCGATCATCAGGGCCGACGCCGTCGCGGCGGTCCGCCGCGGGTTGCGGGCCGAGTTGGCCCTGCCGAGCCTGCCGCTCACCCCCTGGATCAACGGCAACGGGGCGCCGATGACCCTGGCCATCGGGGAGGCGATCAGCGGTACGAGCATGGCCACCCCCAGGAAGATCGCGAGGGCACCCAGGCCGACCGGCAGCAGCGTCTTGCCGACCAGGCCGATGACGA
Organism: Actinomycetota bacterium; assembly: GCA_036495025.1. Lineage (GTDB taxonomy): Bacteria > Actinomycetota > CADDZG01 > JAHWKV01 > JAOPZY01 > JAOPZY01. Next base: position 10,068 of record DASXNO010000290.1, read on the forward strand.
GGCCGGCGATGCCGGCGGCGAGCAGAACCACGCCGAAGATCGCCCGGCGCCGCAGCGATCCTTCGGAGACGGCGACGTCGTCCCGCATCGCGGCGACCGGCGGGATCCGGGACGCCCGCATGGCGGGGAGGACTGCCGAGACCACGGTGATCAGCGTGCCGGCGGCCAGGCTGACGATGAACGTCCGGGGAAGGATCTGCAGGCTTGTCGCCGACAGGCTGAGGCTGCGCTTCAGGACGTCATAGAGCCCGTAGGCCAGGGCGATCCCAAGCCCGAGACCGATCGCCGAGCCGAACAGCCCCGTCAGCAGGGCCTCGCCCATGACCGACGTCAACACCTGCCCCCGCCCGGCGCCGACGGCCCGGAGCAGGGCGAGCTCCCGGGTGCGCTGCCCGATCAGGATGGTGAAGGTATTGAAGATCAGGAACGCGCCGACCAGCAGGGCGATGACGGCGAAGACGAGCAGGAAGGTGTTGAAGAGGTTGAAGAACGAGTCGAAGCTGGCCGCGGTCTCCGAGGCCGCCTGCGCCGCGCTGACCGCCTCGTAGTGCGGCGGCATGATGGCACCGACGCGGGTGACGAGCTGGTCGGTGACGACGCCGGGCGAGGCTCCGATGTCGATCTCGGAGAAGAAGCCGGGCCGGCCGGCCACTGCCTGCGCCGTCGCGGTGTCGAAGGCGACCAGCGACGCCCCGGCGATCGTGTCCTGGGTCCCGAACCTCAAGGTGCCCACCACGGTGGAGGGCTGCGGTCCCAGGTTGCCGGTCACGGTGATCGTGTCGCCGAGCCTTATCTTCTTCGAGGTCGCCGTCTTGTTGTCGAGGGCGACCTCGCCGGCCTTCTGGGGCTCACGACCGCTGTGGAGCACGAGCAGCGAGAGCGCCCGGTCCGGCAGCCAGTTCAGGGCAATGGTGGGAGCGCCGCCCTGGGGGCCGAGCGCCTTGCCCTTGGCGTCGACGATGCTGACCGTCCCCTGCACCTGACCATCCGCGACGGCAACGCCGGGCACGCCGTTCACTGCGGTCAGCAGCGACTCGGGGACGAGCGGCCGGTTGTTGCCGCTCAGGTTGTCCCCACTGCCGCTGAGGCCGCCGGACGAGAAGGGGGCGATGCCCCGCACGATCACGTTTTTGCCCGCCGTGCCCTGGTTGACCAGCCCGTTGATGCTGTGCTTGATCGTGTCGGTGAGGACGAAGGTGCCGGCCATGAACATGACGCCGAGCACCACCGCCAGCGCGGTGAGCGCGAGCCGCAGCTTGTGGGCCATGAGGCTCTTGATCGTGGCGTTCAGCACGGGAAGGCTACCCGCCGAGGGTTTTCATCTCGTCGAGCACCAGCTCGGCCGTCGGGTCGTACATCTCGCTGACGACCTGGCCGTCCATGAGGAAGATCGCCCGGTCGGCATAGCCCGCGGCGACGGGGTCGTGGGTCACCATGACGACCGTCTGGCCAAGCTCCCGAACCGAGTCCTGCATGATGTGCAGCACCTCGGCCCCGGCTCTCGTGTCGAGGTTGCCCGTCGGTTCGTCGGCGAAGATGATCTGCGGCCGGGTCGCGAGTGCCCTCGCCACCGCCACCCGCTGCTGCTGGCCGCCGGACAGCTCGTCGGGCTTGTGCTTGAGCCGGTCGCGGATGCGGAGGGTGTCGACCACGCTGTTGAGCCAGACTCCGTCGGGACGGGTGCCGGCGAGGTCGAGGGGCAGCGTGATGTTCTCCATGGCGGTGAGCGTCGGCACGAGGTTGTATTGCTGGAAGATGAACCCGACCCGGTCGCGCCGCAACTGGGTGAGGGCCTTGTCGTTGAGGGTGCTGAGGTCGGTCTCACCGATCAGCACCCTGCCCTGGGTGAGCCGGTCCAGGCCCGCGAGGCAGTGCATCAGCGTCGACTTCCCGGAGCCCGACGGACCCATGATCGCGGTGAAATGGCCCCTGCCGAAGGCGACCGAGATCCCGGCCAGGGCATAGACCGCAGTGTCGCCGTAGCCGTAGATCTTGACGGCGTCAACGACCTCGGCGGCCACCTCACCGTCGATGGGTGCCGGGACGAAGGTCGGGCCTTGTGCGGTGGTCGCCGAATCGTCGGGCGGCGTCGCCCAGTCGGAGGTGATGGTCGAGGCAGCCAAGCCGGTGACGTCTGTGGGTGCCAGCGGATCTTCGGGCCCGGATGCGGGCCCGGGCTCCTCGAACGAGCTCGCAGGACGCCGTCCGCTACTCACGGCCGGCCACCGAGGAGTCCCGTCGTTGGAGCAAATTGGAGCATGCCCATGTGTACCCGGAAAGGTTTGCCTTGTCAATCATCTCAAAAAGTATAAATCTCTATTGACAGAGTTAAATCATCTCTCTGCAGCCAGGACCTCTGCCTCATGGCGCAGCAGGGTGCGCTTGGTGTCGAGCCCGCCGCCGAAGCCCGTCAACGCCCCCCCCGAGCCGATCACCCGATGGCACGGGAGGACGACCGGCACCGGGTTGCGCCCGTTCGCCGCACCGACCGCCCGCGCGGCCTGCGGCCGGCCGATCCGCCGTGCCTGCTCGCCGTAGCTGATCGTGGTCCCGAAGGGGATCGAGCCAAGCTCCCGCCAGGCCTTCTGCTGGAAGGGGGTTCCCCCGAGGTCGAGCGGCAGGTCGAAGGCCGTCCGGGTGCCCGTGAAGTACTCCCGGATCTGGGCCACCGCCGCGTCGAGGACGTCGCTGCAACCTTCGACGGCACCGTCGGGCGGATCCTCTCCGTCCCAGAGGATGCGCCGGATCCCCGTGTCCGCTGCGACCACCGTGAGCGTGCCGATCGGCGTGTCGACGTGCGCGTACTTCATAGGGGTACCTCCCAGAGGTAGTGGGCGGCGTAGCCCCGCCAGGGACGCCACCGGTTGGCGCGGCGGGCCAGCCCCACCGCATGATCCGCCAGCCCGAGCCGGGTCGCCGCAAGCCGCAGCCCGAGGTCCCCGGCCGGGAAGGCGTCGGGATCGCCCAGCGACCGCAGGGCGACGTGCGCCACCGTCCACGGGCCGACGCCCGGGATCGTCAGCAGCCGCTCCTCGGCCTCGCGGCGGTCGGCTCCGACGTCGAGCACGAGCTCTCCGCCGGCGACGTGCCGTGCGAGGGTCCTCACGGCTGCCGCCCGCGCCTTCGTGAGGCCCAGCGACTCGAGGTCTGCCTCGGCGAGCGTCTCCGGCGAGGGGAAGGCGTGGGTGAGGCTCCCGTCGGGCCGGTCGAGGGGCTTGCCGTAGACCGACACGAGGCGGCCGCCCACCGTCCGTGCCGCCCGCACCGAGATGTGCTGGCCGAGGATCACCCTCACCGCCCACTCGGCCCCGTCGACGGCTCCGGGCGCGCGCAGGCCGGGACGGGCCCGCACCAGCCGTTCGATGACCTCATCGGCCCCGAGGACGGATCCGAAGGACTCGGGGTCCGCATCGAGGTCCAGCAGCCGCCTGCTCCGGGCAACGGCGGCCGGCAGATCGGCGATGCTGCCAAGGCGCAGCGTGGCCAGCACGTGGTCCACCTCGTTGCCGGCCGGTCGTCCGAGCCGAGTCTTGGTCTTCCCTGAGGCCTCAGAGGACGCGGCCGGCTTCAGGGTGACCGTGCCGGTGCCGCCCGGCAGCGTGAGCGTCCGGCGGTAGCACCCCCCGTCCACGTCCTCGACCCCGGCCACCGCCCGATGGCCGAGCCAGCGCAGGACCGCACCGGCGTCGTAGGGCGGCCGCAGGGGTAGCCGGACGGTCAGGGTGCCGGCCTCTGCCGGCTGGCCCCGCCGTGTTGCCCCCCGCAGGGTCGAGGGCGTCGCGGCGAACACCTCGCGGATCGTCTCGTTGAACTGGCGGATGCTCGGGAAGCCGGCGGCGAAGGCGATGTCCCCGAAGGTCAGCTCCGTCGTCTCGATGAGCACCCGGGCCGTCTGGGCCCGCTGGGCACGTGCCAGGGCGAGCGGCGGCGCCCCGACCGCATCGACGAGGATCCGGTGCAGGTGCCGCTCGCTGACGGCCAGGCGCCGGGCGAGCCCTGCCACCCCGTCCCGGTCGACGGCTCCGTCCGCGATGAGACGCATCGCTCGGCCCACCAGGTCCGCCCGGGTGTCCCACTCGGGCGAGCCCGGGATGGCGTCGGGCCGGCAGCGTTTGCAGGCCCGGAAGCCGGCGAGCTGCGCTGCGGCGGCGCAGACGTAGAACTGCACGTTCTCCCGCTTGGGGGTGATCGGGGTGGGGCAGCTCGGCCGGCAGTAGATGCCCGTGGTCCGGACCCCGACGATGAACCGTCCGTCGAAACGGGCGTCCCGGCTCGCCACCGCCGAGTAGCACTGGTCGAAGTTGAGGTCGCTGATTCCCATGGACCCATCGTGGCCCCTGGGCGCCGCCAGTGCTAGTGGAAATCGGACCTGCGCGTTGGCAGGGCGACGGCCTCGCACTCCAGGGCCGTCCGACGCACAAGTGAGGTAAAAATGGCGCGTATACGCGTGATTTTTACCTCACTTCGGGTCAGCTTAGCTCTTGCTCCTGCTTCCGCCGAACAGCTTGACGAGCAGAAACGCAATCACCAGCCCGATGATCACGCCGATGCCGATCAGCAGCTTGATGGTCCCGGTGATGATCCCGGCAAGCTCTACCATCTGTTCTCCCCTTCCCTTCGATGGCCCCGCCGATGGGTCCTGCGACGGCCCCGTCGGTCCGGCCCGGCCATGCCTACGGACAAGGACATACCGCCGGGCGGCGCCGCCGAAACACGGGGTCAGAGCCTGGGCAGGCCCTCCTCGACGGGGCCGAGCGGGAAGGCGGCGTCGATGCGGTCGATCTCATCGGGCTCGAGCTTGACGTCGGCCGCCCCGGCGTTCTCCTCCACGTGGGCGACGGTGGAGGCCTTCGGGATGGTGAAGGTCCCGGGTTTGCGGAGGAGGAACCGCAGCGCCACCTGGCGAGGCGTCGCGCCGTGCGCAGCGGCTATCTCCCGCAGGACGGGGTGGTCGTCCCGGAAGTCGCCCTGCCCGAAGGGGCTGTAGCCGACGACGGCCACGTCGAAGGCGAAGCAGTCGTCGATCAGGCGGTGTTCGATCCAGCGCTCCTTCAGGTGGTAGAGGACCTGGTCGCAGGCGACGCCCTCCGGCCGTCCCAGGGCGACCGCCTCGTCGAGCAGCTCCCCCGCGAAGTTCGAGACGCCGAAGGCCCGGATCTTGCCCTCGTCCATGAGGCGCCGGAACCCCTTCATCGTCTCCTCGAGGGGATGGTAGCTGGGGGAGTGCAGGAGGTAGACGTCGAGCCAGTGGGTCCGGAGGCGGCGCAGGCTCCGATCGCACGCCTCGACGGTGCCCCGGTAGGTCGCGTTCGAGGGCAGCACCTTCGACACGAGGAAGACCTCGTCCCGCCGGCCCCGGATGGCGTCGCCGACGACCTGCTCGACGGCCCCGCCGCCATACATCTCGGCGGTGTCGATGTGGGTCATCCCCAGATCGAGGCCCCGCTGCAGGGCGGCGATGGACTCCGCCCGGTCTCGCTCCATCCTCCACGTGCCCTGGCCGATGATGGGCACCATGACCCGGGAGGGGCCGAACGGTCGTCGCTCCATATACGCGCCCTCCTGTGGGGCCTCGCCGGGGTCAGTCCGACCCGTCCTCCTCGGGGACGTAGGGCAGGATCTCGTCGACGGCCCACACCGTGCACCGGCTCTCGCTCTCCAGTGAGAACCACGTACCCAGTGCCGGGACGGGCCATTCCGTCTTCAGCAGATGCAGCCGGGTGCCGGGGATGCGGTGGAAGCCGTCGGGCCACCGGGCGAGCGCCCAGCCGATGCCGGCGAGCACCTCGGGAGCCCGGGGGTACGAAGCCCGGAGGTCGTCGGTCTGGCATTCGTAGGCGACGGTGCGCAGTACCCGCTCACCCCCGCCGGACCCCCGCCGCCGGGAACTCCCGTTGCCGGCGAGCCCGAGGTCGGCTGCGAGCCTTGCCCCTCGATCGAGCTCGGCCCGGTTGGGGGTGGCCGTGGAGAGGAATGCCGACTCGTAGGGGATCTCCTCGCGCTCCGCTGTGAGCTGCCATCCGAGGACGTTCGTGTGCGAATGACCGCGCAGGGCGCCGGCGACATCGGCAACCATCGTCAGCTCGGTTTCGGTGAAGTCCTCCTCCCTCGGCGGACGCACCGCCAGCAGCCGGTGCTGGAGGTGCCCGAGGTACCCACGGGTCTCGAGCGTCGCCTCGCCCCGGTCGACCAGGCCCTGGCGGACCGCGAGCAGGCTCCGGGGCGCGGGCGCGCGGGGAAGCCGTTCGTACGCGGCACCGCTGATGGCAGCACCGTGGCGTTTGTAGTGCAGGTGGTCCGCGAAGAACAGCGCCTTGTTGAGCTTGGTGGCGCCGTA
>DASXNO010000291.1:0-7918 GCA_036495025.1 Actinomycetota bacterium
AGCTCCCCAGTACCTCGTGTACGAGTCCGTCGAAGAAGCGGCCCTCGCGCTCCAGGACTTCCTCTTCGCAAACCAGAACCGGCTCGCAGGGGGCCGCGTGCTGAACGGGACCGCCGCCACCCGGCCCCTGCAGGTCTCGAGACTGCAGGGCGACACGGTCGAGCAAGGGTCCTCGCGCCGTGTCGACCTCGAAGTCGGTCTCGGACAGCTCCTGAAGGTTGCGTACGGACCCGTGCCGCGGTAGCCGGCCGCCGGGCTCCGAAGGGCCGCCGCTACCTGAGCCCGCCGCTGTCCCAGCGGGCGGTCGAGGCCTACGCCAAGCTCGGCCTGCACTCCCAGGCCGAGATGGTCCGCACTGCGCTCCGGCGGGAGCTCACGCCGCTCGACCCGACCCCGTAGCTCGGGGTGGGTGAGATTTACCCCGGATAGCGACGAGTTTTTCACCCATCTCCTTACCTTCTCCTAAATTTGTGCTTATCTACACATGTGAACAATGCAGACCGGGCACTGCTGACCCTTGCTCAGGCCCAGCACGGGGTTCTTTCCCGGCATCAGGCACTCCGCGAGGGGCTGTGCTCGCTCAGGCCCTGCCGGCTCCTGCGTACTCGCCCGGCGCCGGCTCGGGCGTCCCGGACCCCCGGGTGCAGCGCACCAGCGGTGACCGTCCGAGCATGAAGACGCCTGCGACCATCGCGGCGATGCTGGCCACCTCCAGCACGGGCGCTGCGCCCTGGACCGTCAGGCTCTCGCGGAAGAACAGTGCTCCGATGAGCGTGGCGGCGATGGGGTCGACGACGGTGATCATGGGCAGCGACGCCGCCAATGACCCTGCTTGAAATGCGCTCGATGCGAGCAAGAGGCTGGCAGCTCCTGCCGCAACGAGGGCGTAGGGCTGCCATGACGTCAGCGCATGGAGGAGGCCATGGGCGAGGAGGTGGGCACTCGCCTTGCTGAAGACCGCGACCAGGGCGTTGGCGATACCCGCCGCCGCGCCCAGGGCGGTCGCACGGCGCACGCCCGCACGGGGACCAGCGAGGAGCACGAGGGCACCGATGGTGATGGCACCACCGGCGCCGATGGCCACCCAGGTGGCTGTTGGCGCCTCCCCACGGCCGGCCTCGGGCGCGGCGACCGTGAGGAACGTGGCCAGTCCCACCACGACCAGACCCCCGGCAACCACGTCGGAGCGCGAGATCGGGCACCGAGCGACCAGCGCTCCCAACGGGAGGGCGAACACGAGCCCGCTCACGAGCAGGACCTGCACCAGGGCGATGGAACCGTGACCGAGGGCGACGAACTGCAGCGTGTACGCGAGGCCGTCCGCTGCCAGACCGGCCAGCCAGAGCGGCTGGCGCACCAGGAGCAGCAGGAGCCCGGGCTTGAGGGCCTCGCCGGGCGGTTGGTCCTGGGCCGCTCGCTGCTGCATGACCGACGCGGCCGCATAGGACAGGGCCGCCCCGAGGGCGGCAGTGACGGCGATGACGTCTCGAAGATGTCGCACAGTTACTTCGGAGGTACCCCACAGCGCCGGATTTCAGACACCCGTGCCGCGGCGGACGGACCTGACTCCTAGGCCCGGCGCCTCGCTAGCGGCGTGTCCACGCGCTGACGAGCGGGGGCCAGCCCAGGATGGCCCGGCTGGCCGCGAGGTCGGCCAGGAGCCGGTCCGCGTACGTGTCCGGGTCCAGCTCCTCCGGTGTGGCGACGCGGAACCGCTCGAAGATCGGCATGAGGCTGCGAAGGGTGTGGGCGGCGACCTTCGGGCCGAGCACGTCGGCCGGCGTCAGGACGTGGACGTCGATGTGCATGTGCGGCGGCGGTAGCCCCGCCTCGGTGAACAGATCGTAGAGTCCCAGTCCCATTCGTGTGTGCATGCCGGACGCCTCGAAGACCTCGGTCACTCGCTCGAGGGCCTCGCACCAGGTGTCGACGGTTCCCGGCCGGGCGATGTGTGGGCAGTGGAAGTCCTGCTCCTGGAACACGATGACGCCGCCCGGGCGGACGAGGCCGGCCAGATAGGCCAGGGCCGCCGCGGGCTCGCCCTGGTACATGAGCACGAACCGCCCCACGACGGCATCGAACGGCCGCGGGGAGGCGAACTGACGAAAGTCACCCTCGATGAAGCTCACGTTGGTGAGTTCGCGCTCGGCGACCCGCTGCCGTGCGAACGCCAGGGATCGGGGATCGACGTCGATGCCGACCACGCTGCCGTCCGGTCCGACAAGCGAGCTTGCCAGGAGCGACACGTCGCCGACGCCACATCCCACGTCGAGCACGTGGGCCCCCGGTCCGAGGCCCGCGTCCTGGAGCAAGCGGGACGTGCAACTCCGGAACAGCTCCGCCTGTTCCGTGAGACGCTGGCGTTCCTCGTCGGTGTAGCCGAGTGCGTAGATGGCGTCCTGCCGAATCGCCTGGCTCATGGACCCCCTCCGCTTGCCGCCCTTGGCGCCCTTCCGCCCAAGCGGTGGCGTTTCGGACCAGTGGCCGCCGATGTCCCGGCGCCTCATTGTGCGATATCCGACACGGTTGCGGCAAGAGAGGGATTTTATGGGTGACGTCCAGAGCCCTTCGCCCCCAGGCGCATCGCGCCGGCACGAGGTTGGCGAAGAGTTCCCTGGCAACGAAATGTCGTCCCTTCCGGGGGTGGGCGCGCGCCCATGGCCCGAGGGGGGCTACCTCCGTTGCGACTGCGGTTGCGGTGGTCTATTCGACCTTCGCGCGTCGCACCGCATGCTGCACTTCGCCTACTACTACTGGCGGAGTCCTACGAGCTGAGGCCTCCCGCTACGTCCAACGCAAGACACCTCATTTCGTCAGGGTTATGGGCCGTTCACCGACCCTCTCACCGTGAGAACGAAGGCATTCGCGCGTGGTACATGCAACGAGGTAACCATCGAGGACACGTGCGCCTTTAGGCCCTCTCAATAGGCGGTATTATCCACCTTACGCGAACGGCAGATACGCGGAGTTTGCCACGTCCGGCACCGCCATGAGGGTGATGTGCGCTCTCCCTGCAATGCTGCCAGCTTACATCGAGCTTCTCGGGAGCCTTGCTGCTCAGGCCCTCTTAGTCCATGGAAATTCGTGCCCTTTGGCCGCCACCGCCCCCTGATGTGCAGGGTCCTGCGAGCAAATGTTGCACCACATCGGATCGGATAATCCGTGCCGGCACTCACTCTCGAAGCCGTCCGCCGCCGGGGAGTTCCAGGGCTGGACTTTGGCACTTGCTGGGTGTCGAGCCTCTTCTCTCATCATGAGCCATCTCCGCTCGCCTCGGCAGTTAATGTTCCACCCCTATACAAACGAACAAGCAGACAGAAACCCCACCAACACCGGAAAAATTTGGAGTCAGACGCCCGCGGAGCCGATGCAAGTCGTACCTCTTCTCCCACATAGGGAAATTGTGACGGCACCAGGTATGCGAGCTACGTGGGATACGAGACGCCTGTCCGCCGTCGCAACCGACCTCGGGCGCCCAGGGTGCGTCCAGGGGGCCGCAGCGCTGCGTTACCCGGTTGCTGCCGTTGCCGCCCGGACCCGACCCGCGGCCACCGCGTCGTGCAGCGCCTTGTAGTCGGCCTCGTTCTGGTCGGCGTAGCGCTCGGCGAACGCAACGATCGCCCGGTCGAAGGTGTCGCCACGGCCGAGGTAGCCCGCGATCGCGACCCGGTCGCCCGTCCGTGCGTGGGCGCGGGCAAGCGTCCAGCCGCAGAGGCGACCGTAGGCCGACAGGCCGCCCGGGAGCAGCAACGAGATGTCGATGGCTCCCTTGCCATCCGCCACCTGGCGTATGTAGTAGTCGCGCTCGCCGCCGTCTGGCCCGGGGGCACAAAGCCAGCCGAGAAATATGTCGCTCACAGCCTGCACGAGCTTCTGACCCTCGACGACGCGCTCGGCGTGGTTGTGGTGGGCGGAGGGGCCCAGATGCTGCTCGAGCACCGAGCTGGCCGCCTCCTTCGCCTGCAGCAGCAGGGGATCGCGACCATCCCGTCCGTGAAGGAGGATCACCCAGTCGCGCTCGCCGACGCTGCCGACGCCGACCACCTTGCGGGCCATGCTCACGTAGTGGTAGCGCTCCAGGAGGGTCCGACGGGCCGGGGCCACGCTCTTGCGGTAGCCACTCAGCAGGGCCTTCAGGTTGTCTTCGGCATCCCTTCGCTCGTCCCCGGACAGCAACTCGTCGACGGGGACGAGCAGCGGCGGCTTTGACAGGAAGCCGACGTTTCCCTCTACCATCGTGGTGAGTTTGCCCAACGCCTTCACGCTGGTGTTGGTGCGTGCCCGCTCGAGCTCACGTTCCAGGAGCTCCCTGCGCTTGACGTCGATGCCCGTGGTGAACAAGCGCGAAAGCTCGTCCACATCGACCCGGGCGTACCACACGTCGAGATGGCCCTGCTGTGCGAAGGCTGCCATCGCCTCACGGTAGGCCGCGACGGTCGCCAGCACGGCGCTGGCGATGTCCTTGCCCCCGAATGCACGGTCGCGACCGGCGACGCAGACGCTCGCCGCAAGGCGCTTGACATCCCATTCCCAGGGACCGGGCAGCGTCTCGTCGAAGTCGTTCACATCGAAGACCAGCTCCCGCTCCGGCGAGGAGAAGGTACCGAAATTCGACAGGTGCGCGTCACCGCAGAGCTGCACGGAGAGACCGGACGTTGGCGTTCCGGCGAGGTCGCGGGCCATGATCGCCGCCGCGCCCCGGTAGAACGAAAATGGGGAGACGAGCATTCGGCCGTACCGCAGCGGCAGCAGCTCGGCCACCCGGCCCTCGGCCTGGTCGATCAGGGTCTTCACCGGATCCGGACGGTCGACGTCGGGGTGCCAGTCGCCGTGGCTGGAGCGTGGGGCCAGCCGGCGCGCCGCCCGGCCTGCTGCCCCGAGGTCGCTCGGGCCGCTGACAGGGGGACCTGCGGACGTTTTGATCACCGGTCCCCAGTGTGCCAACGCATCGATCGGGTAAATCGTCTCCACACCTTATAACCCATGTATCTTTGCGGCGGCTCCCGGACTCTCAAGGTGTACGACGCCCACCAGCGGATCACCGGCTCCGGTGGACCGCCGATGTGCTCAGCCGCTTTGGCCCTCGATGTGGCAAGGGAGCTTCGATGAGTGCTCGTGAAGGGCGTACGGGGGGACGGCATGATCTCCTGCCCTGAATGTGGCGCCCCGGCGGACGTGAGAGAGAAGGGCGCGACCCGCTGCCGTACGTGGGAGGCCATCAACTCCGGCGGGACGATCTACGCCACGGAGGCTGACGAGGTGCTCATCATCGTGGACGTGATCTGCGCGGCCGGGCATCGGTTCTCCGGCCCAGCCGAGATGCTCGAAGGCAACGACGACACGGGTTGGCGGGAAGAGCGCATCGCCTGACGGACTTCTGAAGCATCCCCGCTGGAACATTCGCAAGGCCTCCCGGTCTATTTGACGTCGGCGATGCTCTATGTAACCATTCCACTATGGTGATAGATAAAGAGGTCGACGAACCCTCGATCGTCTTCCGGCTTGACCCGGGCTCGGGGGTGCCGACGTACCAGCAGATCGTCCGGCAGGTGGAGCATGCCCTCCGTCTCGGCTACCTGGTGCCGGGGGACCGGCTCCCGACCGTGAAGGACGTGGTGGCCGCCCTGGCCATCAACCCGAACACGGTGCTGAAGGCCTACCGGGAACTCGAGCACAAGGGCCTCGCCGCAGGCCGCCCCGGGCAGGGCACGTTTGTCGAGGGGACCCTCGAGGTCGTCCCGCTGCGGGACCAGCAGACCCTGCACAAGGGGCTGGCCCAGTGGCTCGACGCCGCCCTGGAGGCTGGTCTCGACCCCGAGGGGATCACCGCACTGTTCACCAGCGCCCTGCACGACCGCACACAGCGATCGTCACCGGGAAAAGCACCCGCTGAACCCGGGGCCGGCCAGACGGCGGCCGCCTCATGAACGCGATCGAGACCCGCTCGCTGTCCAAGCGCTACGGCCGCACCTGGGCCCTCGACGGGTGCACGCTGGCCATCCCTGCGGGGCGCGTCGTCGCCCTGGTCGGCCCCAACGGTGCGGGCAAGACCACGCTCCTGCACCTGGCCGTCGGCCTCACGACGCCCACCGGGGGAGCGATCACGGTCCTGGGCGGGGCGCTCCCCGGCTCCGATCCTGCGCTCGAGCGCATCGGCTTCGTTGCCCAGGACACTCCGCTCTACAAGAACCTGAACGTTGCCGACACGCTCCGGCTCGTCGCCAACCTCAGCGCGACCTGGGACGAGGCGAGCGCCCGGGCGCACCTCGCCCGGCTCGAGATCCCCCTCACCCGCAAGGTCGGCCACCTCTCGGGCGGCCAGCAGGCGCAGGTCTCGCTGGCGGTCGCACTGGGCCGGCACCCCGAGCTGCTCGTGCTCGACGAACCGGTGGCCCGCCTCGACCCCCTCGCCCGGCACGATTTCATGGCCATCCTGATGGCGGCGGTCGCGGAGGAGGGCATCTCCGTGCTGTTCTCCAGCCACGTGGTCGCGGAGCTCGAGCGAGTCTGCGACTACCTCGTCGTCCTCAACCACGGCAAGGTCCAGGTGGCCGGCGAGGTCGATGGCCTGCTGGACTCGCACCGGATCTTCACCGGTCCCACGGCGGAAGCGACGGCGGCCGCCGCGTCCCTGGCCGTGGTGCAGGCGCAGCAGGGGGATCGCCAGACGAGCCTGCTCGCCCGGACGTCCCAGGAGTTCGTCCCGCCACAAGGGTGGGCCGTGGGGCCCACGAACCTGGAAGAGCTCGTTCTCGCCTACCTGCGGTCGGGCTCGGCGAGCGCCCTTCCCGGGCCCCAGCCCTCGCCAGACGCCGACGTCAGGGCCACGGCATGAGCGCGACCACGCTCGAGGCCGTGCCGCTCCCTCCCCGGCGGCGCGTCCTGCGCGGCCTGCCCTGGGTGACCTGGCGCCAGCACCGCGTCGCGGTCGCCGGAGCCCTGCTGGTACTCGGCGCCGTCGGGGCGTTCCTGGTGGCCGACGGCTGGGCGATGCATCACGCCTTCCGCCAGTTCGGGCTCACGACGTGCGGCAACCTCTTCGGCTCCGCGTGCCAGGTGCAGCTGCAACTGTTCCAGCAGCACTACCAGGGTGCGGTCGATGGCCTGCCGCATTTCCTGTTGTTGCTCCCCGGGTTGCTGGGCGCCTTTGTGGGCGGCCCCCTGGTGGCGCGGGAGCTGGAGTCCGGCACCTACCGCTTCGCCTGGACGCAGGGCCGCAGCCGGGTGCGCTGGATCGTCGCGAAGCTGGTGATCCTGGCCACCCTCCTGACCGCCCTGGCGTTGGGGTTCTCCTTCCTCTTCGCCTGGTGGTACGGGCCCTGGCTGACGATCGCTGGGAGGATGAACCCCACCCAGGCCTACGACGTCTCCGGGCTTGTCTTCGCTGCCAGGACGCTGTTCGCCTTCATGCTGGGCGCCCTCGTCGGGACGGTCATCCGCCGCACCGTCCCGGCAGTGGCGGCCACACTGGCGGCCTGGCTCGCGGTGGTCGTGCCCTCGATGATCTGGCTCCGGCCCCTCATCGAGAAGCCCATCACCTTCCTGGCCGCGACCGGGGCGGAGCGCACCCCGATCGCGATCGAGCTCTCGAACCCCCAGAGCGTCAGCGTCGGGACGGATGCCCCCCATGGCGCCTGGGAGATCGCCCGCTGGACCCAGGACGCCGCCGGTCACCGACTCGGCTCCTCGGACATCTTCGCCCTGCTCCAGAAGGCGAACGTCAACCTTGCACCGCCCGCCGCCGGCCCCGCCCAGACCGGGCCGGCGCGGGCACCCGACGCGGGCATCTCCTCGTTCTCAACCTGGCTGTCCCAGCACGGCTACCGGCTCGGAGTCAGCTACCAACCGGCAAGCCGGTTCTGGCACTTCCAGGGTGTCGAGACCGCGGCCTACGTGCTGCTGGCGCTGCTCTGCGCCG
>DASXNO010000292.1:0-19829 GCA_036495025.1 Actinomycetota bacterium
GACGACGAGGAATCGTCCTTCGTCCTCGACGACCTGCTCGATCTCCGGCTCGACGTGATCCGGCGTCACCGCGAAGCGGCGAGGGTCCGCCCGCACCTCCTCGTACTCCTCGAGCGTCATCGGCACCACGTGCTCGCAGTCAGGCTTGCCGCATTCGCACAGCATCGGGACGATGCCCTTCCGGCCGGCCTCTTCGTGGGCCGCCTCGATGTCCTCGTTCAGGTCGCGGGCTACCGCCTCGCTGATGGCTGCCTGCTCCTCCCAACTCGCCATGGCGGCCTCCCCGTCGGTTGCTGGAACGATGTTCCAACTTCCACGACCGGAAGGCAAGCGGCATGGCATCCGGCCCGCCCGGTCAGCTTGTTGACGGGCGCGGCACGGGCGAGGGCGAGGAGTCCTGGTTCGGGGCGGGCATCGGTTGGCCCTGGCGGTACATCTGTGGGGGCTTGTTCCCCGCCGACTGCCCACCATCGATCGGCACGACCACACCGGTCACGAATGCGGCCTGCTCGGAGCAGAGCCACAGCACCACATTCGCGACCTCCGATGGGGTGCCGGTCCTCCGCATCGGGGTGGCCAGCCCGGCCAACCGTTGCGCCTCTGGCCCCGCAGCTTCGAGATGGTGCGTGAGGATCGGACCGGGGGCGACGACGTTGACCCGGATGCCGGCGTCCGCGTAGTCAAGGGCGGCGACCTTGGTCAGCCCGATAATCCCGGCCTTTCCGGCAACGTAGGCCGCCAGGTTGGCCGTGCCGTTCAGCCCCGCGACCGAGGCCATGTTCACGATCGCCCCTCCGCCGGTTCGCCGCATGGCCGGGATCTCGAACTTCATTCCGAGAAACGTCCCCCGGATGTTGGTGGCGATGCCACGGTCGAACTCGTCGGGGTCGATGTCCGCAAGCGGCGCCGGCAGGGGCCCGTCGGTGGCGTTGTTGAAGGCTGCGTCCAGGCGCCCGTAGGTGGCCAGCGCCTGGTCGACCAGGTTGCGCATGGAATCGACATCCGCCACGTCGGTGCGGACCGCAATGGCGTGGCCGCCCGCCGACTCGATGCGTGCGACGACCGTCTGCAACGCCGCAACGTTTCGAGCCCCGAGCACCACCGCGGCGCCGGCCCTCGCGAACGCCTCGGCGGTCGCGGCCCCGATCCCCTTGCTGGCCCCCGCCACAAGCCCAACCCGGCCCTGCATCGGCTGCTCATCCATCGAATGCCCCTCTCACTGGTTGGTGTCGAGCCGGTCAGGGGCGCCCGGGGACGGGAGGCGCTCCGGGCGTGCCAGCGATGAAGCTCATGTGGGCGCTGGCGAGCTTGGGGAAGCCGGATGCATCCGCCACCACGAGCGTGACTCGAAGATCCCCGGGCACCTCACGGCCCCGGTAGGCGCCCGCGGCGCTCTGCCGGGCGATCACGACCGCAGCGTCGCCGTAGCGTCGAATCGCCACGTCCGCGAGCTCGAAGGTCCGGTACTCGAGGCCCCCGGCCGCGTGGCGGTCGAGCCAATCCTGCCTCGAAAGCGTGAAGCCGAGCGGGCCGACCCCCGTGAAGTCGTCGGCCAGCAGCTTGTCGAGTGCCGCTGCGTCGCCGCTTCGCTCTGCGGCCGTCCATTCGGTGAGCAATCCCTCGATGTCATCGCTGCGTGTGGTCATCTGCCCTCTCCTCTCGGCGTTGATGGAGTCACTCCAAGATCATAGTTCATCTAATCTTATAGTGGCAAGAGTTTTCTGGTACCATCAAGGTATGGACGCCGAACTGGGCCTGCGTGAGCGCAAGAAGAAGCAGACGCGCCAGGTGATCGCCGAGACGGCGCTCCGGCTCTTCAACGAGCGGGGCTTCGAGTCGGTGACCGTGGCGCAGGTGGCGAAGGCGGCGGACGTCTCGGAGGCGACGGTCTTCAACTACTTCCCAACGAAGGAGTCCCTCTTCTTCGGCCAGATGCAGACGTTCGAGGAGTCGTTGATCGAGGCAGTGCGCGGGCGCCGGGGCGGGGAGTCGGTCCTTGCGGCGTTTCGCCGCTTCATCGACGAGGGGTCCGACCACCTCGCCAGGGAGAGCACCGCCGTGGCGATCTCGATGGCCGGGCGCATCGTCGGAGCCAGCCCCTCGCTCCGAGCCCGAGAGCGGGAGATCGTGGCCGACTCCACCGATGCCCTTGCCCTGCTGATCGCGGAGGAATCCGGAAGCTCGTCCGGCGACATCGAGGCCTGGGTCGTCGCCAACGCATTGATGGGCGCCCACCGGGCCGTCGTCGCCCACGTCCGCTCGGAGGTCCTTGCGGGGCGCCACGGCCCGGCCCTCGCCGCAACGTCGAGATCCCAGATCGAACGGGTCTTTGCCATCCTCGAGCGGGGCCTCGAGCACTACGCCGTCAAGCAGGGCTGACGGCCGCCGGTCCGCCATACTGTCGGGCAGCATCATGCCGACGGACGAGGTCCCCAACCAGTCCCCCCCACTCGAGGGCTACAACCTCTTCGAGTCCGATCCGGCGCTCCGCGAAGGGGTGGCGCGGGAAGGGGGCGGCTGGGCTGCCGGCCGCCTCAGCGACATCGGGCGGCTCGCGGGCTCGCCCGAGGCGATCACGTGGGGCTTCGATGCCAACGCCCATCCTCCGGTCCTCCGCACCCACGACCGGTTTGGGCGCCGGATCGACACGGTCGAGTTCCATCCTGCCTGGCATCGCCTGCTCGAGGTCGCAGTGGGCGCGGGCATGCACGCCACCCCGTGGGTGGAGCGGCAGCCCGGGGGCCACGTGGCGCGGGCCGGGGCGTTCTACCTCTGGTCGCAGGTCGACGCCGGGGTCGGGTGCCCGATCTCGATGACCTATGCCGCCGTCCCGGCCCTGCGAGCCCAGCCCGGCCTGGCCGAGCGCTGGGTCCCGGCGCTCGGGTCTCGAAGCTACGACCCCGGGCTGCGCCTTGTGAGCGACAAGGCGGGGGCGCTGTGCGGCATGGCGATGACCGAGAAGCAGGGCGGCTCGGACGTGCGCGCGAACACCACGGCAGCCGTGCCGGCGGGGGAGGGAGGTCCCGGCGGGGAGTACCGGCTGACGGGCCACAAGTGGTTCTGCTCCGCCCCGATGTCCGATGCCTTCCTCGTGCTGGCCCAGGCGCCGTCGGGGCTCTCCTGCTTCCTGTTGCCCCGGGTCACTCCCGATGGGAGCACGAACGCGTTCTACCTGCAGCGGCTGAAGGACAAGCTCGGCAACCGCTCCAACGCTTCGGCCGAGGTCGAGCTTGCGGGGGCCGTGGCATGGATGGTCGGCGAGGAGGGCCGCGGCATTCAGACGATCCTCGAGATGGTCAACTCCACGCGGCTCGATTGTGTGATCGGGACCGCCGCCCTCATGCGGCAGGCGGTCGCCCAGGCGACCCACCACGCCGCCCACCGGTGCGCCTTCGGCCGCCGGCTGGCGGACCAGCCGCTCATGCGCAACGTCCTGGCCGACCTCGCCATCGAGTCTGAGGCGGCGACCACACTGGCGCTGCGCCTCGCCGGCGCCTGCGATCGCGCCGAGGGCGATGAGCACGAGGCCCGGATCCGCCGGATCGGCACGGCAGTTGGCAAGTACTGGGTGTGCAAGCGGGGCCCCGCGACCACGGCCGAAGCCCTCGAGTGCCTCGGCGGCAACGGGTACGTCGAGGAGTCGATCGCTCCCCGTCTGTACCGCGAGGCTCCGCTGAACTCCATATGGGAGGGCTCCGGCAACGTCAACGCGCTCGACGTCCTGCGGGCGCTGTCCCGGGAGCCCGAGACCGCGGAGTCGTTCCTTGCCGAGGTGGAGCTCGCCCGGGGGGCCGACCGCCGGCTCGACGCCGCCGTTGCCGGTCTCCGCCGGACCCTGGGCTCCTCCGACAGCACCCCCGGGGAGGCCCGGCGGGTGGCGGAGCGTATGGCGCTGGTGCTGCAGGCAGCGTTGCTGACCCGCCATGCCCCGCCTGCGGTGAGCGACGCATTCTGCGCTTCGCGCCTCGGCGGGGAGGGGGGCCTGGCCTTCGGCACCCTCCCGGACAGCGCCGCCCTCGAGGCGATCATTGCCCGGCACACGCCTCGCCTGCCGTAGGTCGTCGAACCTTAGTGGCCCATCCCTCCCATGCCTCCGGCGGGGGTCTCGGGCGGCGACGCCGGTCCCATGGCGGCCGGATCCTCGCTGCCCCCGGTGAGATCGTTGGTCTGATAGACGTAGGCGATCATGATGCCCATCACGTCCGTCTTGGGGATGGGCGAGTTGTAGGAGGTGTCCAGTGCCAGGACGTCGCCGGCTCGCACCGTGCCGAGGCGGTCGTGGCTGCAGGTCGTCATCGACTCGATGCTGCCCATGTAGGCAGGCTTCGTGCCATAGCCGGCGTGGGACGTGCAGATGCGCTGCCCGGACGTCTGGTCGGTCAGCATGGTCTCGATCCCTCCGTCGTGCACGTGGCCGCCGACGGTGACGACTCGCCCGGTGACCGTCGAGGTCCAGGTCCACGCCCGGCTTGTGGGCCCGGCGGGGATCGCGTAGGTCGAGTTCGAGCAGTTGTTCTCGTCGAGCCAAACCGGCGTCACCGGTTTGATCCCGGGCGTCGTGTCGGGCAGCCAGCTCACCGTCGCCACGAGCCATACGAGCTGGGGCGAGCTGCTCATGTTCATGATGTCGAACACCGCCAGCAGCGGGCCCGAGCCGAGGTGGTAGCCGAACCCGGGCGGCAGGACGCCCGGCGTGCGCTCGTTGCCCGATGCGAAGAACCGCTGCCCGAGGGCCCCGAGCAGCGTTGAGGCCGGGCAGGTCGTGTCGGGCAGCCCCGGCTGGATCAGCACGAGGTGGTGCAGCATCATGCCGCTGTCCAGGTTGGCCGACCGTCCGTCCGCGAACACCATGTCGATCTGGATGCCGGTCACATAGCAGTTCGAGCACGGCGACGTGAGCACGGGGAGGCCGGCGACCAGCGGGACGCCTGCCACTAGGTCGAAGGGCTGGCCGAGCAGGGCGGGCAGGACCGGGAGTGGCCCATCCTTGACCGTCGCCACGTTCGGCGTGGGCATCTGCGCAGGCGCCGTGGCCGGTGCCGGGGGCATCGTCATCGGCATGGTCGCCGCCCGGCGTGCTGCGACGTGCGGCCGGCCGGCAGCGGTCTGGGCCCCGGCTGGCGCTCCTGCGCCAGGAGAGCCGGACGTCGGCAGGATCCGGGAATCTGTCGCCACCGCTCCCTCGGGAGCCTCGGCCGCCGGCGGGGGTGCGCCGGTGCCCGCTGCAGCGACCCCAGCAGGGGTCGCCCGATTGCCTCCGTGGCCCCCGTGGAGGAACGCGTCGGCGGCTCCAGCGGCGATGACGGCCACAACGGTTATGACCGCAAGCGCTACAAGAAGGATGTCCCGAAGGCCTCGCCCCACGGCGGGGCCCGAATGGCGAAGCACGGTCCTCATATTCCCCCTCTCGGGCTTCTCTGCATCCGGATACATGAGTGTCTCATCATGGGCGGCACGAGGATAGTCCGCGATCGCGCGTATACGCGCGATCGACGCCCATCCTCACTGGCGACGCCCCAAGGTGCGCCGTCGCAGCGCGATGGCGGCGACGACGCCAACCGCGAGGAGCGCGCCAGCGAGGACCCATGGAACCAGTCCCCGCCTGCTGGGCGCCAAGCGGCCCACGGGGCCCGACGCGTTGGCAGTGGAGGATGGGGTAATCCCTTTGCGCGCCGGGCTGGCCGTGCTCGCATGCCCGCCCTGTCCGGGGGGCCCCGTCTCGGAAGTCTGGGAGGCTTGGGAGGCCGCCGCCGAGAGCCCTCCCGTCCCCGTGCCGCTCACCGTGACCACCACCGGCGGATCCGTTGGTACCGTGTCGAACCACGTCAGCGTGGCGGTCCGGGTCCCCGCCTTCAGCGGCGAGAACGTGAGCGCTACGCTGCAGCCCGGTGCGCCTGGGGCCAGGGCGACCCCCATGCAGCTGCCGGCCGCGAGGTGGAAGTCCAGCGGGTCGATTCCACTCAGGCCGACGGCCCGGATCGTGGGGGCGATGCTGCCGGCCGCGTTCGCCTTCACGGAGCGCGGTGCACTTGTCGCTCCCACGGCCGTCGCGCCCGGAAACGTCAGGGAGTCAGGCGACAGGCGGATCGCCGCCGGGGGTGCTGCCCCGGGCAAGCCCATCGTCAGCTTCACGTACACGACGTCGACGGGAGTGGCGGGCGCGTTGTCGGCGATGCGGAGCAGGCAGGGGTTGTACACCAGCCTCCCGCCCACCTGCACGCCGTCCGGAGAACCGTCGGGACCGCATCCCCACCCCAGGGTTACGGAGGGCTCGGGCCCGACGAAGGTCTTGAAGTCAGGGTCGACGGCGCCGTTGACCCCCGTTGCCCCGCTGCCGGCGACGTCGTAGGTCTGTCCGTCGACCGCTTGCTCGCTGATGGTGGCACAGTCCGATCCGTAGTCGAATGCCTGGGGCTTGACGGCCTGCATGTTGTCGCACTGGTCGATGTAGACCGAGGACCGGGGCGTCATGCCGCTCCAGGTGACATGGATCCGCTGCCCGGTCGTCCAGATGGTGGTCGGTGTTGCGTCGACCCCCGCCGACGCCCCCCGCACCGCCGCCGCCGACGCTCGGGCCGGCTCGGCCGGATGCAGGACCGCCGCGGTCGCCGCCAGCGTCACGGCCAGCCACGCTACGCCGGCCCGCCACACCGCCGTCATGGCGCCCCCACTCCCCTGCCCGGCAGGAGCGGCGCCAGAGCGCCGATGGGCCGGCTGAGGGCCAGCGACCCCGTGGACCCGAAGAACCTCGCGGAGCCGTAGGCGAAGATGCCGCCGTCGCGCCCGGCGATCCAGTAGCCGGCCGCCTGCACGGCCCGGCCGGCCGGAACGTCGGTGGCGAGGTCCAGCGCGCGGCGAGCCGGATCTCCGGTCCCCGATCCGATCCCCGAGAGGGCGACCACCTGGCTCCCGGCGCTGTCGATGAACGTGAGCACGGCAGTGCGGGGTCCGACCCCCGTCGGGGCGAACGCGACGGAGAGGCTGCAGGTCGGCTGCTCCGGCGTGAGGGTCCTGCCATCGCAGGCGTTGCCGAGGACTGCGAAGTCGCCGGCGTTCGGACCGCCGGCAGCGACCCTCCCGATGCTGACGGTGCTCGCACCCGTCGCGGTGGCCGAGAGCACGAGCTCACCGCTTGTGGTCCCGACCGCCTGGGGGGAGAAGGTCGCGGCGGTTGCCGACAGGCGGATTGCAGGGTTCGAGGGCACCGATGCCAGCGTGACGGGTACCGACGGTGCAGTGCCGACCCCGTTGGAGGCGGACACCGTGAAGGTGAACGTCCCCACGGTGCCGGGGTAACCCGACAGCACGCCACTCGAGGCCTGCAGCGCGAGTCCCGGCGGAAGGGTTCCGGCGGTGACCGTGAACGTGGGGGCCGGGTTGCCCGATGCAGCAAACGTGTAGGCATAGAAGGAGTCCACCGTGGCGGGGGTGGGAGGGGAGCTCGCGGTGAAGACCGGCGTTGCCAGCACGTTCATGGTCAGCAGCGGTGTGGTGACCGGAATCGCCACTCCGTTCGAGGCAATGACCGTGAAGCTGAAGAGGCCGTAGGACGCCGGCGTGCCCGACAGGATCCCGGTGACGGGATCGAGGCTCAGCCCCGGGGGGAGGGCTCCACTGCCGACGGAGTAGGTCGGCGGCGGCGTTCCGGTGGCGGCGAACGCGTAGGTGAACGGCGTCCCCACCACCGAGGTGTCGGGCGGGGCCGCGGCCACGAAGGCAAGAGGCGAGGAGACCCTGATGGTGATCGGGGGGCTGATCGCAGCGTTGCCCTGCCCGTTGGAGGCGGAAACGGCGAACGTGAACGTGCCGGCGACGTTGGGAGTCCCCGACAGCACCCCGCTGGTGGCCTCGAGCGACATGGGGGCCGGGGGCGAACCGCTCGTGACGGTGAACGTCGGGCTCGGGCTCCCGTCCGCCGTGAAGACGTAGCGGTACGACGTGCCCACGGTCATCGTGACCGGTGGCGCCGCGTTGGTGAAGACCGGCGGGGCCGGCGGGGTCACGGTGATGCTGATCGGGGGGCTGACGGCCTCGCTCGGCACCTCGTTGGACGCCGAGACCCGAAACGTCGACGTGCCGGTCACCGTGGGCAGACCGGAGAGCACGCCACTGGTGGTGTCGAGGGCAAGGCCAGGGGGCAGCGTCCCGCTGCTGACCGTGAAGGTCGGAGGCGGCACGCCGTTGGCCGCAAAGCGGTAGGCGTAGGGGACGCCCTGGGCGGCGACCGGCGGGGGGGCCGTGGCGGTGAAGGCGGCGTTGGCACCGAAATGCAGGCTGACGAAGAACTGGTTGGCGGCGTTGCCGACAAAGGTGTCCATGACCCGCACGAGGCAGGGGTTGTACATGGTGACGCCGTCGACGTCCGTGCCCGTGGGGGTCCCCACGGGTGAGCAACCCCAGAGACCGCTCTCGATGTTCGGCCCGACAGCCACTCGGAAGTCGGGGTTGGCAGGACCGGTCCCGGTCGAGCCGCTCCCCGAAGCGTTCTCGCCGGCGGGCACCATGATGGTCGTGCCACTGCTGCAGTCCTCCGGTGTGAAGTTGGCGGGGTCGACGGCAGCGACGTTGTCGCACTGTTGGATGAAGACCGGCTTGCCGGGGGCCATCCCGCTCCACGTCACGCGCACCGACTGACGCCCCGTCACCGTGGAGGGTGTGATCCCGCCCGCCCCGTCGGCCCGCGCAACCCCTCCGATTCCAAGACAGGCAGTCGTGGCGGCGAGCACCACAGCCGCCGTCAGAGCCGAGGGCCGGCCATGGATCAACTCCGAGCTCAGGGCTTGGCCAGGAGGCTGAAGCTCCAACCGGCGGAGAGCGAGAACACCCCGGTCGTGGCGGGAGGCGACGAGAAGACCGGGCTCGGCCTGTCGACGGTCGTTCCGTCGAGAAGCTGACCGGAGGCGTTGCTCCCCCACGCCAGGATCGCACCCGCTGAGGTCAGCGCAAGGCTGTGCTGGTAACCGCCGGCGAGCGACGTCACGGTGGCGCCCCCGGGCAGGGCTACCGCGACGGGCGTGCTCCTGTCGTTCTGGGTGCCGTCGCCGAGCTGGCCCTTTCTGTTCCAGCCCCAGGCCAGCACCGTACCGTTGGAACGGAGCACCGCCAGGCTGTGGGCCCCGCCCGCGGCGATGGCCGTCACGGCCTGGCCGGGAGGCAGCAGGACCGGCACCGGGGCCAGCCTCGAGACGAACGTGGCGTCGCCCACCTGCCCGGAGTTGTTGAGGCCCCACGAAAGCACCGTGCCGTCGGAGCGGAGCGCCAGGTTGTGGTTCGACCCTGCCGAGATGGCGGTCACGCCCGTCGCCGGAGCCAGGACCGCTACCGGCGTCAGGCGCTGCACACCCGTGCCGTCCCCGAGCTCTCCCTCGGCGTTCCACCCCCAGGCCAGGACCGACCCCGACGACGTCAGGGCGAGGCTGTACGACCAGCCGGCCGAGATCGCCGTGACGGTCGTCCCGCCCGGCAGGGCGACGGGTATGGGCGTGAGCCGGTTCGTCGTCGTGCCGTCGCCGAGCTGGCCGAATGCGTTGTAGCCCCACCCGTAGACTGCCCCGGTCGAGGTGAGGGCCAGGCCGTGGTAGCCGTTGGCAGCGATGGCGGTGGCACTCACGCCACCGGGCATCGAAACCGCGACGGGCGTCGAGCTGTCGTTGGTGGTGCCGTTGCCCAACTGGCCGAAGTTGTTGCGCCCGCAGGAGAGCACCGTCCCGTCGGAGCGAAGGGCAAGGCTGAACACGGCCCCGGCGGCCACGCTGGTGACGTTCGCGTTCGCCGGCGGCACTGCCTGGGTTGCCGTGGACGTGCCTGCCGTGGTGCCGTTGCAGAGCTGACCGAATCCGTTGTCGCCTCCCGCAAGCACCGAGCCTCCCGTCACCACCGTGATCGTGGTCGACGGGGTGGTGGCCGGGGACCCCACGCCGTTGGAAGCCGACACGGTGAAGGTGAACGATCCCGCGGTGGTGGGGGTGCCCGACAGGACGCCGGTGTTGGGGTCGATGCTCAGCCCGGTCGGGAGGGTGCCACTGGTGACGGAGAAGGTTGGAGCGGGGCTACCGGTGGCGGCGTAGGCGTAGCTGTAGGCAGTCCCGACGGTCATCGACGACGGCGGGGAGTCGGCGGTGAACGACGGTGGCGTGCCCACCAGGAGGGTGTGGATGGCGCCAAGGGTCCCCCCAGCCGTGTTGTCGGCCTGGACTCGGAAGGTGTAGCTCCCGTTCTGGGTTGGCGTGCCCTGGAGCTGCCCGGTGGCGGTGTTCAGGCTCAGGAAGGGGCCGGCGGTGCCGAAGACCCAGTTGAAGGAGGGGGCCGGGCTGCCCGAGGCGGCGAAGGTGTAGCTGAACTGGGACCCGTTGACCACCGAGGTCGGGGGGGAGTCGGCGGTGAAGACGGGCAGCGTGCCCGAGGGGGCCGCCAGGGTGAGGGTCAGGAAGAAGGAGTTGGTGGGGCCGTTGGGGGTATTGTCCGACACCCGGATGGTGCAGGGGTTGTAAAGCAGGTTGCCGCTCCCGTCGCTCACCCCCGTGGGGCTGCCGGACGGCGAGCATCCCCAGCCCTGGAACGTGGAAGGCTCCAGGCCGACGAACGTCTTGAAGTCGGGGTCGGTCGCCAGGTTGTCCCCGCTCTCGCCGCTGCCCGAGGCGTTGAAGGTCTGGCCGTCGATTGCCTGCTGCGTGAGGCTGGAGCAGTCGGTCGTCTGGTCGAAGACCGAGGGGTTGGTGTTGATGACGTTGTCGCACTGCTGGATGAAGATCGGCATACGCGCGGCCATGCCGCTCCAGGTGACGTGCACCCGCTGGCTGTGGGTGACGGTTCCCGGCGTGACGCTGCCCGAGGCGGCGTAGGCAGCACCCCCCAGGAACCCCAGCAGGAGACTCGTCCCCAGGCCCATCACCGTTGCCAACGAAACGGCTCGCCTTGACGTTCTTAGCATGAACCCTCCCCTTTCGACGCGCTCTGTAGCGCGGTGGCGGGCGCTCGGTATTGAATGCGGGCCGCTCAGCCCGGTGGGCACAAAGCGCGCTACGAAGGATCGTATAGTATCGTACGATAGTTTCCTAACGCAAGGTGCCCTTTGGCTATAGGAACTGCTTGACACTATCCTAGCCACACACTAGTATCCTGGCGTCCCCTCAGCCTGCAGAGTTTCGGCGGGACCATGGCACGGCTGAGCAACCCTGCCGACAGGAGGTTGCATGCGTTCGCTCAAGCACCTGCCCAGACCACAGCTGCTGACGCTGATTGCCCTGATGACGGCCGGCGTGGGCCTGACCGCACTCCCTGCCGTCGCCGCCACGCCGGATCCCGGCTACGACGGCAACGTTCACTTCATCCAGGCGGAGGGGGCGGTCACGCCCTACCTGATGAACCAGCAGATCGACAACCTGTACAACGGGTCGCCCGGCTGCACCCTCGACGCGAACCCCTCGGGTTTCAACTTCAACAACTGCCAGGTGACGACCCTGGCGACCGCGCCCGTCGGGGCCAACTTCGACCACAACGTGGCGTCCCGCGCCTTCCAGATCACCAGCGGCAACGGCCTCGCCATGCTCCAGCACACGGCGTATCCAGGGGTCGTCACGCCAACCGTGCTTGCCGGGCACCGAGTGGACATCGCCGACACCAACCGCTCACCCGTCACCGACACCAGCATTCCGCAGGCGTCTCCGGACCCCGCAGGTCTCACCTGGTTCAGCACGGCCAAGGATGCGCAGACCCTCTGGACCTTCAAGGGCAGGACCATGGCGAACAGCCTGCCCCTCGGGTTCAGCCTGGCCACGCTGCAGCACATCTTCCTTGACTGCACCATCACGACGTGGAACCAGATCCCGG
Source organism: Actinomycetota bacterium (assembly GCA_036495025.1). GTDB lineage: Bacteria > Actinomycetota > CADDZG01 > JAHWKV01 > JAOPZY01 > JAOPZY01. The sequence goes on from DASXNO010000292.1 coordinate 11,830, forward strand.
GTGCCTTCGCCACCGACACCGCGTCAATCGACCTCTACGGCCCCGCATTCACCGCCGGGACCTACGTCGACGTCACGAGGTATCTCTTCCAGGGGATCCCCAACGCTGCGGCGACCTTCCCCAACGGGATGAACCAGTGCATCCTGTCCCGCTTCGGCTCGTCCCACCTCATCACCGTCAACAACAGCGCTCCCATCGAAGCAGATCCCCAGGGTGCCAACGCCCTGTGGTGGGCCTCCAACGGCGTGCTGACCGCGCATCCTCCCCTTCGGGGCACGGGCAGCGCCTGGACATTGCTCGACGGCGTGGTGCTGAGCAACGCAACCACCTCCTGCTTCAGCTCCATCACGTCCCCACCGACGCCCGACACCTGCGACCCCGCCAACGGCGGCCCGGGCCGCTGGCCGGTGCAACAGGAGTTCTTCGACGTGAGCCTGTCTGCAGCCAACGCGGCAGCGCCCGCCGTCAACCCCGGCAGCGACCCGCCCGGCATCGGACAGCTCGGCGCCATCCGGGCCTACCGGGATTGGGTCTGCAAGACCACGACGTCGTCGATCACGAACCCCACGACAGGGAAGAAGTACCGGGTTGACATCGTGTCCAAGGTGACGGCCGAGGGCTTCGTTGCCCCACCGCCCAACCAGACGACGCAATCCACCAACCCCGGCAACGTCAACCCCAGCACCGGAGCCTCCGATAGCTGTATCTGGTTCACGTTCTAGCCACGACGCAGCGTGGAGCCGGCGGGTCCTGCGGTGGAGGGCCACGAATGCGGACAGGGTGTTCAGGGTTGTTGCCGGGGGGGCCGGACTCGTCAGCCTGAGTGTCGTCGGCGCCACGGCGTTCTTCCTGCTCCTGTACGCCCTGCCCGCGCTCAATCTGGCGGGGCCCTGGCACTTTCTCGTCTCCAGCGCCTGGAGCCCCCAGGCGCGGGCGATCGGCGTTGGAGGCCTTCTGGCCGGCAGTGTGCTGATCGCAGGCATCGGACTGGCGGTCGGGCTTCCGATTGCGCTTGCCACGGCCATCTTCGTGAACGAGTACGCTCCGCCCTGGCTGCGCCGGCTGACGGTGCCGCTGATGGACCTGCTGGCAGCTCTCCCGAGCCTGGTCTTCGGCATGTGGGGCTTCTTCTCGCTCCAGCCGCACGTCGTTGGCCCGGCGAGGTGGCTGGGCACCTACCTGTCGGCCATCCCGGTCTTCCGCCTGACGCCTCAGGCCGCCGGACGTCCCGCCGCCCTCGCCTCCTCGGTGTTCGTCGCCGGCGTCGTGGTCGGGGTGATGGTCGTGCCGGTCATCGCATCGATCACCCGGGACGTGCTGGCCCGTTGTCCCCGCGACCAGTGCGAGGCGGTCCTCGCCCTCGGCGGGACCCGCTGGGGAATGGTCCGCGACGTCCTGCTGCCGTTCGGCCGGACGGGCATCGTGGGGGCCACGCTGCTCGGCTTCGGCCGGGCGGCGGGGGAGACGATCGCGATCGCCCTGATCCTCGCCCCGCTCGGGCCGCAGCTCCAGACCCACGTCCTGGAGGCGGGAGGCGGCTCCGTGGGGGCCTTCATCGTCACGCGCTTCGGGGAGAGCGGGGCGGGGCTGGCCCGCAGCGGCCTCGTGGCCGCAGGGCTGGCGCTCTTCGTTTCGACCCTGCTGGTCACGGTCGTCGCCCGCTCGATCGTGGCTCGTGCGTCGGTCCGAGCGCCACGGTGAGGCCACGGTCTCCTGCCGGCGGGGCCACGCCACGGCGCATCCGGAGATTCGGATGCCGCCAGGCCGTGGAGGTTGCCGCGGCCGCGCTGGCGGCGGGCTGCTCCGTGCGGGCGCTCTTCCTCGTCATGGACTGGCACGGATCGCTCGCCGCCGTGGTGTGGTCGTACGCGGCGTTCTTCGCCTTCTACCGCGTCCTTGCCTCCGCATCCGGGGGCCGGGTGGTGGCAACCGATCGGCTGATGACCCTGGCCATCGCCACCGGCGCGTTGCTCGCCCTCGGCGCCCTCGGCTGGCTGGTCGGCTTTGTGGTCCTGCGGGGCCTTCCGGCCCTCCGCCCCGCGTTCTTCACCCAGGACCTGTCGAGAGCGGGCCCGCTCAACCCGGGGGGCGGTGCCCTGCACGGAATCATCGGCACGCTGGAGCAGGTCGGGCTCGCCACCGTGGTGGCGGCCCCGGTTGCGGTACTGACGGCGGTGTACCTGAACGAGGTCGGCGGCCGCCTGGCCGCGGTGATCCGGTTCTTCGTTGACGCGCTGGGCGGCTTGCCCTCCATCGTCGCCGGTCTGCTCGTGTACACGGTGTGGATCGTTGCCGAGCGGGGGGGCTTCTCCGGGGCCGCCGGCTCCGCCGCGCTCGTCGTGCTGATGCTGCCGACGATTACCCGGACGTCGGAGGAGGTCCTGCGGACCGTCCCGGACGAGCTGCGTGAGGCGGGATTGGCGCTGGGAGCCCCGCAGTGGCGGAACGTCGCTCGGGTCGTGCTCCCTGCAGCCCGCACCGGCCTGGTCACGGCCAGCGTTCTCGGCGTCGCCCGCGTCGTCGGGGAGACCGCACCCATGATCCTGACCGCGTTCGGCGCCTCCGCCGTGAACAGGAATCCGTTCCACGCCCCCCAGGCCGACCTGCCGCTGTTCGTCTGGTCGCTGCTGCGGCAGCCGAACAGCCGCCAGATCGACCGGGCGTGGACCGGGGCCCTCGTCCTCGTGCTGCTGATCCTGGTTCTGTTCGCCCTGGCACGGGTCGTGTCCTCCGGGGGAAGGCCACGGCGGTGGGCCAGGATGCGGCGATGACCGGACCGCCTGTCGCCGCGCATCCTCGACGACCTGGAGGGGCGGTTCGGTTGGGAGCTGGCCTGGCGGTGCGGATCGCCTGCACCGTCGGCGTGCTCCTGGCTGTCGTGGCCTCCCCGGCGCGGGCGGCCGGTCCGGCAATAAACGGGGGCGGCTCGTCGTTCGCCGAGCTGGAGCTCGACCAGTGGCGCCGCGATGTCGCCGTGCAGGGGGTCAGCGTCAATTACAGCTCGTCGTCGTCGGGCCTGGGCCGCACCCAGTTCGCACAGGGACTGGTCGACTTCGCCGGCACCGACATCCCATACCAGCCCGAGGACCCCGTCAAGGCGACCCGGCCCTTCCTGTACGTCAACGTGAGCGCCGGCGGCCTGGGGTTCATGTTCCACCTGACGGACACCCAGGGCAACCGGGTCAACCAGCTGGACCTCACACCCGAGCAGGTCTGCCGGTTCTTCACCTACAGCGGGACAGACAACTACTGGGATGCCCCGGACATCCAGGCGGTCAACCCGGACGTGTCCCTGCCCCACGAGCTCGTCCATCCGGTCGCTCGCAACGACCCCGCCGGCACGAGCTACGTCTTCATGCAGTTCTGCATCGCCGATGCCCCCGACGTCTGGAAGGCCGCCATCAACTGGTGCATCCAGTGGTGCGCCACCAAGACCGCCGAGGTGCACCCGGTGTTCCTCGACGGCCAGCCGCACTCGATCTGGCCGCAGCCGTGCAACTGCCTCATCGGGGACGCCGACACCAATGCGAACACGGTCGCCAGCCCGCTGATCGGTGACGGGGACATCACCTACGTGGAGACGGGGTTCGCCAAGGTCAGGGGATTCCCGGTGGCCTCCATCAGGAACTCCTCGGGTGCCTACACCCAGCCGACGGCCGCCAACGTCAACGAGGCGCTTGCGTTCGCCACGACCGCAGGCGACGGCACCCTGCGGCTCGCCTTCGACGCGCCCCGTCCCGACGTGTACTTCCCCTCGACCTACAGCTACATCCTGGTTCCGACCACGAGCTTCGATCCGGCGAAGGGCTCGGTCCTGGCCCGCTTCCTCGACCACGCGGTGACCGACGGCCAGGCACAGGCGGAGCTCCTCGGCTATGCCCCCCTGGCCTGCGGCATCGTGAGCTCGGCGCTGGACGACATCGCCAGGATCCCCGGCGCCCCAGCGAGGCCGGCCTACCCCTGCAAGGTTCCCGACCCCGGCACCGGCCCGGTAGCGGGCCCGGCCGCCGATCCGCTTGCGGGTTCGTCGTCGGCGGCCACCTCCGGCGGCGGGGGAGCCCCGCGTGGCAGCCCCGGGGCCGCCACGTCGCGGTCCGCCCTGGCCCCTGCCTCCTCGAAGACCTCGCTGGCGCCGGCCGTGGGTGGCCCGCGCGGGACAGCAGGACCGGCCTCGGGCGTGGCGGCCGCAGAAGGGGGCGCCGCTGCCACGACCGGCACCGAGGTCGCTCCCGCGGGCAGCGCCGCCACTCCCGCGGCCCTCGGGCCCCCGCTCTCCGTGGGAGCGCCGATCCCGCCGTCAGCGGGCGACGTGCTGGGGACGGTCGCGGCGGGAGCCGCGCTCTCGGCGCTTGGCCTTGGCCTCAGCGGAACGGTTAGGCGGAGGAGGGCGCGTCGGTGAAGCGCGCGACGGGGCCGCTGGGGGCGGTGCTGGTCTCTGCGCTCCTGCTCGTCGTCGTTGCGTCCCCGGTTGCGGCGGGGTCCGCGGCGCGGTTGCCGGTCCGGGCTCCCGTGGACGCCCCGACGCCGGTGGGGCTCACCGGCGACGGGACCTGGGGTGCCCTCCAGGCCATGAACGCCTGGGGCACCGACCTGTTCGGTGCGCCGGCGCCCGTCAACGTGCGGTACCTCTCCCAGGGCGGGGCTCCGGCCCGTCACGAATACCTGGATGGCGCCCTCGACTTCTTCGTGGGCGGGCTGGGGCCGACCGCGGACGAGCAGGCGGCGCTGGCGAAGGACCACCGCGGCCTGGTGGCGATCCCCCTCCAGTCCGATGCCCTCGGGCTCCTGCTGGTCCAGCCCTCCGCAGGGTTCTCGACGACGGCAACGGCGGGGCTGTACACGGGCCAGATCCGGATGCCGTCGGCCAACGTTGCCCAGGCTTTCTTCCTGCGGCACCTCGACGGGTCGCCCCACGACAACACGACCAACCCCGTCGACAATGCGTGGGTCGGCCTCGGCGGGGTTGTCGCCGGTGCCGACGTCACCGTGCAGAGCAACGCTCCCACCCTGCCCCCCACCGCCGTGGTGGACCTCACACCCGGTGAGAGCACCTATTACCTCGAGCAGTACTTCCACGAGGTCATGCCTGCGGCGTGGGATGCATGGCTCGCTCAGTTCAAGTACCCCGCCGGCCTGGTGTCGGAGTCGTGGCCCGTGACCCAGCAGATCCAGACGCCGGTCGCGGTAACCGGGGTCAAGGCTGCGCTGGGCGCCGAGGCTCGGCAGGACGGAGCGGTTGCTCCTCTGCCTCCCTGGGCGCAGCAGGCGGCCCAGGCCGATGCTCCGGGCAGGACCTGGCAGTTCCTGCAGATCCGCAACGCTGCCGGCGAATGGGTGGCGCCGACCCCCGCCGCGGTGCAGGCCGCCGTCGTCGCGGCGGGGGGGCGGGCTCTGTCGGCGCTCACGTCGCCGGAGCCGGGAGCCTACCCGTTGAGCTGGGTCGACTCCATCTACGCCCCGGCCAGCGGACTCTCGGTCGAGAAGACGAACGCACTGGCCACCTTCATCCGCTACGCCGTCACCGCCGGCCGAGCCTCGGCGCTGGCGACGGGGACGATCCCCCTGCCCGACGCCCTGGTCCCCCAGGCTCTCCAGGGAGCCGACGACCTCGTGCGTGGCAACTGCACGGGGCCGGGCGTGGCCCTGGTCTCGACCACCGACCCCGGGCCCTCCGCGCCCACACCGCACGCCCTGGACGCCGTGGGACCGAGACTGGTGTGCCAGCGCCTCGCGGAAACCGGGGCGGCCCCCAGCAGTGGCAGCACGCCGGAGGACGCCGGGGCACCGTCAGGGTCCCCTGGGATTGCAAGTGTGCCCGCCGTGTCCGCTCCCCAGGTAGCCCGCCCCACGACCGCGGTGAGCCCGGCAGGCCTCTCGACGGCACCGCTCGTGGGCCTCGGAGAGTTGATCGGGCGGACGCAGCCCACGGCCTCCAGCGAGGCACTCGCACCGGTCGAAGCCGCCACCGGCGCCGCCAATGGCGGCCCATCCGCTCCGGTGCCGGCCGCACGCCTCCTCTACGGCCTGCCATTCTCAGGCTCCCACCGGACCGACACTCCGGTGACGCTCGGGCTGGGAGCGGCCCTGTTCTGGACCGTCTCCCGCGCGTACCGGCGCCGTCAGCGGCGGCGCGTCGGGCGATAAGGGTGCCGAGGACTCCGGCCGCTGGGCGCCGAGCCGTGCTCCTGCTGGTTTGGGTCGGCATCGGGATCCTGGGCATCCTGGCCTACGAAGGGCCCGTGGCGACCTTCATGCAGGAGATGCGCCAGCGACACCTCGCGGCCCAGTTCTTGCAGACGGGGAAGGTCCGGCCAGGAGAAGCCCTTGCCCTCTTGCAGATCGGGCGGATCCATCTGAACGCTCTCGTCGTGGAGGGGGATGCGCCGGCGGAGCTGCGCTCCGGCCCGGGTCACCGGATCGGCACCGCCCTTCCGGGCCAGCCGGGCGAGGCGCTGATCGTGGGGCTCCGCAGCCGCTACCGGGCACCGTTCGCCCGTCTGCAGGAGCTGGTGCCGGGCGACAGCATCATCGTGCAGGACCGCAACGGCAGCGGCAAGCCGCTCGGGTTCGAGGTGACCGAGACCGCGCGCGTCGCGGCATCGGCTCTGGGACCGGCGGCCGGAGATCAGGCCACGCTCGCCCTTGTTACCGGCGCCCCGGGGCGCTTCAGCACCGACCGTATCGTCGTACGGGCGAAGCTGGTCGCCTCGACGGCCGTTCGGGGCGCCCGACCGGCGTCACCGGCTCCGGTCATCCGGCCCCGCTCTGGCTACTACGCCGGCGCGCCCCCGCGGGGCTGGGATGCGGCCGCCCCCTTGCTGTGGGCAGGGGTGGTGGGGGGTGTGGTGCTCGCCCGCCGACGAGTCCTGGGGGCATACCCACCGGCCGTGGCCACCGCGGTCGTCCTGCCCGTAGCTCTCTTCGCCATCCTCGAACTGTTGCTGAGCCTCGAAGGGCTGATCCCTTCGTAGCGTCCACGGCGGCGTCAGTCATCGGCCACCGGAATGACGAACGTTAGGCGCTCTTCGCGCGTATGCGCGCGTTTGCGGACTGACCTCGGTTGACCGTGGATCTCATACCGTCATTCAGGAAACGGGTTGGGCTTTGAACGGATTTCTTGCCCCCCTCGGCGGGGGCGACGCCTCGGTTCGGTCAGGATCGGGCGCCGCGCAGCAGGCGGCCCCCCGCGGGGCAAGTGGCCGTCCCGGGTGGCGATCACCGTCCACGCCGCGTTCTGAGTCCGATCACCACGCTGGGTTCGTAGCAAGCTTCAACTGCGGCGATTCGCGCCGGGGAAGAGCTCGAGATAGGGAGCGAATGCATAGCTCCGATTTCGCCGCTGGCCGGTGGTCTCCTGGAGGATTCCCAATTGGGATAGACGGGCAACCAGTGCCGAGGATGTTGGCTGCGAGACATCCAACACCTTTCCAACCAGGCGAGCGGTCACTACGGGCTGCTTGAAGAGAAAGTCGAGCAAGGCCAAGGCATTGCGCGCTCCTCGGCCGGCATGGTCCATGACGTTCGCCCTGCTCTCTTCCCTGAGAGCGAGGATCTTGCGCGCCCGGGTTGTGGCGTCTGCCGCGACTTGGGCCACTCCCTCGAGGAAGAACTCGAGCCATTCTTCCCAGGCGCCGTCGTCCCGGATCGCTTGAAGCCGTTCCATGTACTGGTCCCGATGCTCCTTGAAGTGGAGGGCCAGGTAGAGGAGAGGCTTGCGAAGGATCTCCTGCTCAACCAGCCAGAGCGTGATGAGCAGGCGCCCGATCCGACCATTACCGTCGAGGAAGGGGTGGATGGTCTCGAATTGGGCATGAGCTAGTCCAATCTTGACGAGAGGGGAGAGGCGGTCGTCCTCGTGCAAGAATCGTTCAAGTGCCCCAAAGGCGCTGCTCACCTCCTCCTGAGGAGGCGGTACGAATCGGGCTGTTGCCGGGGACGATCCCCCGATCCAGTTCTGGGAACGCCTGAACTGCCCGGGAGTCCTCGAAGGCTCTCCTCCT
>DASXNO010000293.1:0-3962 GCA_036495025.1 Actinomycetota bacterium
TTCGGATGCCATACGCGAAAGGAGTTTGCGAATGAGGAAATTCCTGGCGTCGGCCGTCGGTGCCTCCCTCCTCGGAGCGGGTGCCCTCGGCATGACCCCTCTCGGAATCAACGCGGGGGTTGCACAGGCGGCGGAGCGCCCGGCCTCCGCTCCGGCCGAGGCACCGCCGGGGCCGACCCTGGCCTCCCTCCTCGACACGGCTCGGGCGGCCCTTTCGGTCGCTGAGCAGAACGGCGACGTGACCGGCACCGTCGGGGACCAGAACGGCGACGTGACCGACACCGTCGGGGACCAGAACGGCGACGTGACCGACACCGTCGGGGATGTGACCGGGACCACCCACGGCAACCACGCCGGGGCGCATCTGGGCGGCACGCTCTCCACCATCGCCGGGGTGATCGGCATCCCCGAGGCAGATCTCGTGGCTGCCCTCCATTCCGGCCAGAGCCTGGCCCAGATTGCCACGGCTCACAACGTCGACCCGCAGAAGGTGATCGACGCGCTCGTGGCGGCTGCTCGCACCAAGCTTGACGCCGCCGTGGCGGCTGGAATCCTGACCCAGTCCGAGGAGGATCAGATTCTTCCGATCATCACGGACGTCATCACTCGGCTGGTGAACACCACGCCGCCCGCGTTGGGCAACAACGGTCCCCCGTGGGGCACTCCCACCCCCGCAGCATCGGCATAGGCAGGAGCGCAGCTCCGGACCACCCCGCCGGACCGCACCTTGTGGGCCGGCGGGGCGCGCTCCGGTGAGGTTTTCCGCTCGTCGCTACCCGGGAAGCTGGCTCAGGAACTTCGCCGCCAGCGGCGCTGCCACCTTGCCGCCGACGCCGCCGCCTTCCACCAGCACGGCGAAGGCGAGGTTGCCGCGGAAGCCGACGAACCAGGCATGGGTCCTCGGCGGGTTGGCGGAGCCGAACTCCGCAGTGCCGGTCTTGCCCGACACGGGCGTGCCCGGGAGCCTGGCAAGGACCCCTGTGCCGGATGGGTCGGACACGACCAGGCCCATCAGCGTCCGCAGCTTGCCGGCCACCCCCGGGTCGAGCGGGGTGACCGTGGCGGTGGCGCTCGCACCGGCGGTGAGCGTCGGCTGGTGCCACGCCCCCGAGGCGACCGCGGCGGCAACCGATGCCATGTGCAGCGGGGTGGCGAGGACCTCGGCCTGGCCGATGGCAGCCCCCGCCTGGTCGGCCAGGTCCTTGGGACGGGGAAAGCTCGATCCCTTCGACGTCAGCGGCAGTGGCTCGGGTGCGTTGAAGCCGAGGTTCTCCGCCGCCCTGGTCAGCTCCGAGGCCTTGAGCGTCGCGGCGAGCTGTACGAACGCGGTGTTGCAGGACACGACGAACGCCTGCTGCAGGTTGAGCTGGCTCCCGCCCTCACCTTCGATGTTGTGGAAGTGCTTCCCGTCGACGACGGCGTCGGTGGGGCAGGAGATCGGTGTCGTGAGGTCGTCTCCCTTGACCAGCAGGGCCTCGGTCGTGACGATCTTCATCGTCGATCCGGGAGGGTACGTGCCGGCCAGGGCCCGGTTGAAGCCGCCGAGCGGGCGGCTCGCGATGGCCCGGATCTCGCCCGTCGCGGCGTCGAGCGCAACGAGGGCCGCCGTCTGCGTGCTGCCGGCGAGGGTGCTGTCCGCGGCGGTCTGCACCGTTGGGTCCAGGGTGGTTGTCACGGGCTGCGGCGGGGTGCCGTCGAAGTGGTCGACGGTCGCGATCACGCTGCCCGCCGTGTCGACGATCTGAATGTCGGCCGAAGGGCTTCCGGCGAGCTGGCGCTCCAGGGCGCCCTCGAGCCCGGAGAGGCCGACGACCGTCCCGGTGACGTACGGAGGCCCGAGCTGCGCCAGCCGCTCGGCCGTGCCCGGGCCGGTCGTGCCGAGGACCTGGCTGGCGAAGCCATCCCGGAGCGGCGTGCGTGCCTTCGTCCGCTGCACCACGATTCCCGGGGTCTGGATGAAGGCCGGCGGCAGGGCGGCGAACTGGTCCTGATGCATCTGGGTCACCTGCAGGAACCACGACGGCCTGGCTCCCGGCGTGTGCAGCACCCGGTTGACCGTCGTGGGATCGATGCCGGCGTACTGCTGGAAGGCGGCGACCACGGCGGCCGGATCCTTGATCCGGTCGGGCTCGACGCCGACGCTCACCACGTCGCCCTGGCTCTGGAGCACCGTCCCGTCCCTGCCGAGGATGGGGGCCCGGTCGGGCCAGTGCAGCGACTTGGCGAACTTCCTGTCCGAGGCGAGCTGGGGATGCAGGGTCGCCGGCGTCCACGACACCTTCCAGCGCCGGGCCGGCCGCACCAGGTGGAGCGTCCCGTTGTAGCTCCAGGCCCCCAGGCCCTTCAGAGCGACGTCGACCGTGAATGGTTTCTGGGCGGTGGCCCCGGTCACGACGAGGGTGCCCGGTGTGATGCGGAGGTTGGAGACGGCCAGGTCGTTGACCATCTGGGCATGGACCGCTCTGAACGTGGGCGGGGGCTGGTCCACGAGTGCCTGCATCCCCCTCCAATCCTGGGTCTGCCACCGCTGGAGGTAGGCGACGGCCACCTGCTGAGCGGTGTTGAGGGGTCGGGAGCGAAGGTACAGCACCACCCCGGCAACTGCGAGCACGACGAGGCCTGCGAGGACCATCAGGAACTTGCGCATTCGCCCCATACGCTACACCCGGCCAAGGGCATTCGAGCGGCAGATCGGCATGCTGCTCGTCGGGTTGCGTGACGGCCTCCCACCGGGCTGGGCCGGGCGTGGCACTAGGTAGCCAGGACCATCCTCGGACTCCGAACGGGTGGCGAAGCGCCACCCATCGACACCCGACCGAAGGGTGCAAAGACACTGCCTTCTAGCCATGTTCTTTGCGCTGGATACGTCCGAAACCTAGAGAGGAAGACAGAGACATACAAGAGCCACCAAGAGCAAGTAGAAAGGCACACCGATGAAGACACTGCGTGCGGTTCTCACGGCCCTGGTCGGGGCAAGCCTGCTGCTCGTCGCCCTCCCGGGCCTCGCCGGCGCCGCCACCACGACCACCACGTTCACCCTGAACGGAGGGGCGCTCAACATCACCGCCCCGGGCACCACGGTCAACCTCGGCTCCGCGTCAACCTCGGCCGGCTCCCTCTCGGCGCAACTCGGAACCGTCAGCGTCACCGACAACCGGGGACTGCTGAACGGAGGCTGGACCAGCACGGTCTCCTCGTCGCACTTCACCACCGGAGCCGGGACCGCGGCCGAGACCATCAACGCGACCAACGTCTCCTACTGGTCCGGAGCGGCCACCGCGAGCTCCGGCCTCGGCACCCTCCTGGGCAGCCAGCTCACGTCGCTCCTGGCCGTTGTGATCAACTCCGCCCAGACGGCCTTCACCGGCGGCTCGCTCATCGGCAACAACTCCGCCTCCTGGAACCCGACGCTGGTTGTCACCATCCCCGCCTCGGCGGTCGTCGGGACCTACACGGGCACGGTCACGCACACGGTGGCGTAACCATCACACCGACAGCGAAGCACCGGGGACTCGCCACCCCCACCCTCCTGATTGCCGGGCACCTGCCCGGCAATCAGCGCGTCCGCACTCCACGTCGTGGCCCCACCGCTGCCGCGGCGGCGGCACCGCGCTCGGTCGCGCATTGCATCCAACGGGAGACCCCAGCGCAGCTTAAGTCCCGGGTAGTTCTGCCGACAAACTCCCCGGAACCTCGCGCGCGCGTCCGCGCGGTGAGAACGATGCCCGCAGAGAGAAGTGAGCACCCGGATGAGGAGCGGACCATGCTGCGGAGGCTAGGCGCTCTCGGCGCGGCCACGGCCGTGCTGATGGTTGGCCTCGCTCCCGCGAGCCGGGCCGCCAGCGTCGCCGTTCCGGGGAACGCCAACCTGGGCTCCGCGAGCATCGGGGGCACGCTGACAGCCCAGCTTGGGTCCGTCACGGCATCGGCCGGGGGCCTTCTCGGGGTGCAGGTCACGGCGA
>DASXNO010000294.1:0-1822 GCA_036495025.1 Actinomycetota bacterium
GACGTGCCCTGGATCCACGTCGACATCGCCAGGCCGGCCCGCTCCGACGAAGCCGAGCACTACCTGCCCAAGGGTCCGACCGGGATGGGCACTCGGCTGCTCATCGACTGGGTCGAGCAGCGGGCAGCGGCGGGCTAGCACCAAGCAGCAAGCAGCAAGCACCGAGCACCAAGCGGGCAGCACAGCAAGCCTAAGGAGGCCACGGCCATGGAACTGGATGGACACCCCACCCACGATCTCGTCGGGGAACTGCAGGTCCGAGGCGCCATCCTGTATCCGGGCACCGGAGCGGGCCCGAACCGCCACTACCAGGAGATGCAGCCGCCGGACGACCCGGACGCGCGGGCGCTCTGGCTCTACCTGCCGCCCGAGGTCTACAACACGGGGTTCGACGAGCCGGCCCCGCTCACCTGAGCGCCCTACCCAAGGAGGCCAGCATGACCAAATGGGAGTACAAGACGGTCCCCATCCCTCCCCATATCGCCGCAGAGGTCCTGAACACCTGGGGCGATGACGGATGGGAGTTGGTTTGCGTGTTCAGTCCACCCGAGGTGGGCGGCACCATTGCCTATTTCAAGCGGCCAAAGCAGAATTAGGGCGCGGCGATCCCGAAGTGGCCGGGAATGAAAGTTGTTGCGGCTGCCCGAACGAGGAGATCGAAGGACTAGCCGGGATATGCGCTGAGGTCCTGCACGTGCATCGTGGGGGTATCCGACGAAGCTGTCTCGGCCTGGAGGGGCCGGAGCTGCCACTCGACGACAAAGTCCGCCGAGACGTCATGCCGCGACAGGTCCCTGCGCTGCCGCCCGAGATCCCTTCTGTGCTTCCATGCGCTCGAGAGACGCTCCCCGATCGGCGAGGTCTCGACGGAAACTGCTTCTCCCTGAGGCACCACACACCTCCTAGCCCCCCCGGGAACGGTTGGGGGTCGCATTTTACTACCTACGACAGTTGTAGAGAAGAGCCGCGAACGGGTTAGTTTATCGTCTACCCCATCCGGCGGGCCAGTTTCGGAGGGGTCAGCCGGAGGTGGAACCGGTTTCAGCCGGAGGTGGAACCGGTTTCGGGACGAGCCCAGGGCCCGCTCTTCCCGCCGGTCTTCGAGACCAACCCGATGTCGGTGATCGTGATGCCCTTGTCGACGGCCTTGCACATGTCGTAGACGGTCAGCGACGCCACGGAGACGGCGACGAGCGCCTCCATCTCCACGCCCGTGCGGTCCCGTGTGCGGACCGTCGCCTCGACCCGCACCCCCTCCCCCACGAGCTCCAGGCTCACGTCGATCTTGGAAAGGGCCAGGGGATGGCACAGCGGGATCAGCTCAGGCGTCTTCTTGGCGGCCATGATGCCGGCGATCTTGGCAACCCCGAGCGCGTCCCCCTTCGACAGACCCCCGGCACGAACGATCGCAACGGTCTCGGGTGACATCCGCACAAAGGCCGCCGCGGTGGCCTCCCGGACGGTCGGCTCCTTGCCGGAGACATCGACCATCGTGGCCTCCCCCTCGGCGCTGACGTGGGACAGCCGCGGACCGCCGGCGGCGTCAGGCACCGGGGCGCCCGAGGAGGTCGGCGACCGCCGCGGCGAGGTCGGGACGCTCCGCCGCCAGGTCGAAGTTGGCCCGCAGGAACCCCTGCTTGTTGCCGGCGTCCCAGCGGCGGCCCCGGTAGAGCTTGCCGATCAGGCGGCCTTCCCGGGCCAGGAGATCGAGGGCGTCGGTGAGCTGGATCTCGCCGAGCGCACCCGGCTCGAGCTTGGCGAGCAGGCCCAGGACCGGGTGCTCGAGGATGTAGCGGCCCACGATGGCGACGTCGGACGGCGC
>DASXNO010000295.1:0-25339 GCA_036495025.1 Actinomycetota bacterium
GATGTCCGCCCCCTGGGTGGCGAGGGCGTGGACCTGGATCAGGGTGGACGAGACGTCCTCGGTCTTGGTCGTGGTCATCGACTGGATCGAGATGGGCGCACCGTCGCCGATGTCGACGGTGCCGAGGCGGATGCGCCGGGAAGGGCTGCGGGGAGCAAGCTGGGACCCGGCGCGCGTGCCTACGAACAAATCCGCCAAAGATTGAGCCTTTCTTTCTGGTGGAACATTCCGTCTGCCAGAAGTGGCGTCCTCGAACGAGACGGGATGTTAGCGGACCATGCAGCCGTTGCCAAGACCGAATTTTGTGCCAATCCATGACATATGTTGATGATGCATATGGCCTCGTAAATGATGGCGAACTGACAACGCTGCAACTCCCGGGACGACTACGGGAATGACTACGAAATGACTATGGGCGGCGGTTGCTCCGCGCCGTGGAAGCGGTTTACCCTTGCGTGCGTCGAAGAAAATGCGGACAATTCGCAGGGTCGCAGCGTCCCCTTTGACGCTGTCGATTCCTGGCACAGTCGATCAGCGCTCACGTGAAGGGGGTGCCCGTGGCAGCGGCCGAAGACCACCTCGCCACCGCTGCGGCCGCGACCGTCGCGCCGGAGGCCGCCGCGGCGCCAGAGCCGCTACGCAGACCAATGGTGCTGATCAGGGCAACCGAAGACCTCGTGCACTACCTCGTGATCGCCGCCCTGCTCGTGCTGGCGGGCATGGCGCTCTACAAGACCGGCACCGATCTCTTCGGCCACGGCGTCACCCTGGCCAACCGGGTGATCAACGGCCTCAACGGGGTGCTCTTCGTCGTGATCGTGCTGGAGCTGATGACCACCGTGGTGGCCCACTTCGAGCACGCCGGCTTCCAGCTCCAGCCCTTCCTGATCATCGGCATCATCTCGGGCGTTCGGCACATCCTCACCGTGGGGGCCCGCCTGAGCCTGGCGGGTGAGGTGACGGGCACGGCCTTCCGCCAATCGCAAATCGAACTTGGCGTCGAAGGGGGGGTCGTACTGGGTCTCGGGGTCGCCCTCTTCTTAGTACGCCTAAGATCCTCGAACTACACGGAATTGGGAGCCCGAGATCCTCGGTAAGTTGGCCGCGTCACCCGCGGATAGATTTGGCCGAGCCTCAGGAAATCAAGCGGCAACAAAATGGTCGGAGTCAAGTCGTCAGGACGTCACGGCCGGCTGGGAACCGGCCGGCAGCGAGGCGAGGAGATGGCGCAGCCGCCCGGCGCTGAGGAGGTGTCCCCCCTCCTCGGCGAGGGCCAGGGCCTCGGCGGTCACCCGTGACGCGTCGGGGTCGGCCCGTGCGGCGGCGAGCTCGGCCCGGGCGAGGCGGACCTCGTGGTCCATGAGGGTGCCGGGCAGATCTGCGTCGAGCAGCGCCTGCGCAGCGGCGAGGCCGCCCCGGGCGACGAGCACCGAGGCGAGGCGGGCCGCCACCCAGGGGGAGAACAGGGAGAGGCGCCCGGCGAGTGAGGCGGCCTCCCGCAGGGCCTCCTCGGCCCCCCGCAGCTCTCCCAGGTCCTGGCGGGCGATGCTCAGGAACACCAGGCTCGCCACGGTGTGCTCGCGGTGGCCGGAGCGCCGTGCCAGGCCGAGGGCCTCCCCGAGCCGGGCTGCGGCCTCGCCGGGGCGTCCCAGGCCGGCGAGGGCGAGGCCCCCCATGGCGAGGGCGAGGCCCTCCCCCTCGGCGCAGCCGAGCATCCTGGCGAGCTCGACGACGCCCTCGGCCTGGGCGAGGGCCTCGGAGGGCCTCCCCGCCAGCACGAGGCAGAACGCCCGCATCGCCTGGGTCGTGCCGAGTCGAAGCAGCTCGCCCGACTCCTGGAAGAGGCCCGCGGCCCTCCCGAAGG
This sequence comes from Actinomycetota bacterium, assembly GCA_036495025.1. Classification (GTDB taxonomy): domain Bacteria; phylum Actinomycetota; class CADDZG01; order JAHWKV01; family JAOPZY01; genus JAOPZY01. Next base: position 1,865 of record DASXNO010000295.1, read on the forward strand.
TGGCGACGGCGTCGGAGAGGCGTCCCTCGACGAGCAGGCTCGTCGCCCGGGCGTCGAGCACGCGTGCCACCCCGGGGCCGTCGCCGAGCTCCTCGAAGAGCTGGAGGGCCTCGTCGGAGCGCGCCGCGGCTCGTCCCAGGCGGCCCGTGTTGGCGTCGACGACGGCGCCGACGGCGAGCACCACCGCCCTCGCCGGCGCGTCGTCGTCGGCCTCGGCGAGGGCGGCGGCGACGAGTCCCTGCGCCGAGGCGTAGTCCTCGAGGCCGCCGGCGAGCTCGGCGAGGCGGGCGAGGAGGCGTGCACGCCCCGGCCCCGGGAAGGCGAGCCCGGCGGCGGCCCGCAGGTCGCCCCGGGCGGCTGCGAGCTCGCCCCGGCGTGCCCGGACCTCGCCTCGGATCTCGAGCAGCTCCGCCCTCGTCGCCGGGGAGGGGGAGAGGCCCAGGCCCCGCTCGGCGAGGCGGGCCGCCTCCTCCCCGGCGTAGGCGTCGAGGCGCCCACGCCCCGCCCGGGCGAGCGCCCTCGCCCCCGCCTCGGGGTTGCCCGCGCCCTGCAGGTGGGCGGCGATCTCGGCGGCGCCTCCGTCGCCGGCGGCGAGCGCCCCGGCGAGGCACTCGTGCAGCAGGGCCGCCTCGGGCGCCGAGAGGCCCCCGGCGAGGGCCTCGCCGATCAGGTCGTGGGCGACGGACCACCCCGACCCTCCGGGGGCGACGAGGCCCGCCCGGGTGAGGTCGTCGAGGTCGGCGAGCACGGCGGCCTCGGGGGAGGCGGCGGCCCGGGCGAGGAGGGCTGCTGGGGCCTCCCGCCCGAGGAGGGCGAGCAGCAGCAGCAGGCGGCGCTCCCGGGCCGGCAGCAGCCCGGCCCGCTCGGCCACCGCCCTGGCACGCCCCGCCCCCGCCGAGCGCCGTGCCCGGGCCGCCGCGTCGGGGCGGCGTGGCCTCCAGCGCCCGGCCTCGTCGCAGAGGATCGCGCCCTCAGCCGCCAGGGAGCGGATCAGCTCCCCCACGGCCTCGGGGGTGGCGTCGGTCGAGGCGGCGATCGCCCCGGCGAGGTCGGGGTCCGCCACGAGCTCGCCGATCGCCCCGGGGGAGAGCGCCTCGAGCTCAAGGCCCAGGAATCTCCGCCCCGGGGAGGACAGCCCCGCCAGGAACGCCGCCACGGGGGAGGCCTCGGCGACCTCCCCGGGCCGGTGGGCGAGGAGCAGGCCCACCCCGCAGCGGGCGGCGACGGAGGTGAGCAGCTCCAGGCTCGAGGCGTCCGCCCACTGCAGGTCGTCGACGACGACGAGGGACCCCCCGGCCCCGAGCGCCCAGGCGAGCAGGGCCGAGCCCTTGAGGGCCAGCGCCCGGCGGCTCTCGGGATCGGGGCTGCCCCCGCCCGGCGACGGCCACAGCTCGCCGAGCTCGGGGACGAGGGCGCCCAGGGCAGCGGCGGGGCGCTCGCCCAGCGACCGGGGGGCCTCGCAGTCCAGGGCGAGGGCCTCCCGCAGCAGCGAGCGGGCGAGCGCCCAGGCGTCGTCGCGCTCGGGGGCGAAGGCCCTCGCCGCGATCACGGGGACGGCGCTGCCCGCCGCCACCTCGGCGAGGAGGCGGGACTTGCCCACCCCGGCGACGCCGGAGACGACGACGGTCCCGGGGGCGGGGCCGCAGAGCGCCGAGGTGACGGCGGCGAGCTCGGCTCGCCGGCCCACGAAGGCGAGCTCGCCGAAGGGGCCGAGGCGTCGTGCCACCGAGGACCCCCGGCCGGGGGCCGGGGCGGGGGGGCTCCTTCGCAGCAGGCGTGCCTGCAGCGTCGCCGCCTCGAGGGAAAAGTCGATGCCGAGCTCGTCGGCGAAGCGCCGCCGGTGGGCCTCGAGGGCGCAGAGGGCTCCGGCGACGTCGCCGGAGGCGGCGAGGGAGGAGACGTGCAGGAGCTGGGCGGACTCCCGCAGCGGGTCACGCCCGGCGGCCGCCTCGGCGAGCGACAGCGACGTCTCGGCGTCGCCGAGGGCCAGGGCGGCGGCGGCCCCCGACTCGAGGGCCTGGCCGTAGGCACGGCGCAGCCTCCTGCGGTAGGGGGCCGCCCAGGGGTCATGGGTGTGCTCGGCGAGGGGCTCGCCCGCCCACAGGTCGAGGGCGGCCCGGATCTTGGCCAGGGCTGCGGCGGGCCTGCCCGAGGCGAGGTCGGCCTGGCCGGCCTCCACCCTGGCGCAGAAGACCTCGGCGTCGACGACGCAGGCGTCGCCCCCCGCAAACGAGTAGCCCCCGGGACCGCTGAGGAGCAGGGAGGGCTCCCCGAGGCCCCGGCGGGCGAGGTTCACGAGGACCCTGAGGTTCGCCGCCGGGTCGGCGGGCGGGCGCTTGTCCCAGAGGGCCTCGGTGAGGGCGTCCCTCGTGAGGTAGCTGCCCCGGCGCGTGAGCAGGACCTGGACGAGGCTGCGGGTCAGGCGCTGGCGGAACGCCCCCGGGGGGATCTCCTCCTCTCCCCGCCGGGCCGAGAAGCGCCCCAGCAGCCGAATCTCGATGAGCACGTCTCCCCACTCCGCTCATTTCGGCCGACCACTTTGGCAAGTAAAACATGATCGGACCAATCTTGGCAACACTCATGTATCGAAGTGGGGAAGTAATTTCAACGACAGCCGCGTATCCGAAACGGACGAAGCCGATGATTAGGGTTATACGGAGCGGAGGCGGCCCTGGATGGGTGCGTCGAGCATTTTTTTCGTTGCCCTGGCGGCGGGTGACCGCGACCGGGCCTCCCGGGCCGCAGGCAGTGTCAGTGGCGGTCGGTTTCCGCTTCCTCATCGGCCTTCCGTGCGGGCTGCTCCGTCGAGGTCGATGCCGGGGTCGATGCCGGGGTCGACGCTGCAAGCTCGGCCGACTCGGCAGCCATCCCCCGGAAGAACATGACGGCTGCCCGGGCCCGGAGATCCTCCGGCAGTCCTTCGGCGTCGAGGAACTCCTGCATCACCAGCCCGTCGTCCACGGCCATCATCACCGACGCCAGATGCTCGGGCGGGCACGGGGGGGCAAAGCCGAACTGATCGCACTGCGAGGCGATGACCCGGGCGATCGCCGACCTCCCCGCCTTCTGCCGGGCCGCCAGCTTCGGGGCGAGCTCGGGGTGGCGGACGACGTGGAGCCAGAACTCCGCCCAGAGCAGGGTCAACTGCCTCGCTCCGGTCGAGCGGCGGACCGCACGGGACTGGAGGAACTCGAGAAGGGCTCCGGGCGAGGCCGCGTCCCGCTTCAATGCGTCGGCCAGGGCGCGGAGCTCAACGTCGAGGTACGCATCGAGGACGGCGAGGAACAGGTCCTCCCTGCTGGCAAAGTTCGAGTAGAACGCCCCCCTCGAGAATCCGGCCCGGTCGGTGATCTCCTCGACCGAAGCGCCGTAGAAGCCGCGCTCGGCGAACACCTCGCCGGCCGACTCGATCAGCCTCGCCCGGGTGGCGGCGCGGCTCTCCCGCCTCGTGAGCCGTTTGCGCACGTGACCGGCATCCACCTTCTGAGCGATCCGGACCATATTCTTTGTCAAAACATTAGCTAATCGCTGAAGGCTTGCGGGACGCGAGCAAGGGCGGATCGCCCTTGGCTTGTGCGGATACTGCCGATTTCTCCCCTTCGAGTGAAAGCGTTTCGTCGGCCTTGGTGTGAACCACCAATGAATTCCTCAGCGGTAGGGCGTGTCCCCCGAAGAATTCCCCAGCCCCACGTCAAGTAATTCCTCATTGCTCCGCCGGAGAATGGCCCCGAAACGGTTTTTCGGCCGGAAATCCACTGCGCCGAAGGATCGATGCGGGTTGTCCTCCGATCGGGGCTCAGACCTCCAGATCTGCCTCGTCCAGCTCCGCGAGCAGGGCTCGGCGCGCCGCGGCCCGGAGCTCGACGGCCCCCGGCCAGCCGGGCCGGGTCGGTGTCAACGGGGCGGTGATCGAAACCTCGATGCGGCCGTGGCGCGGAAAGCGGCGGTCGCCGCGCAGGATCCGGCCGGTCCCGCGGAGGGCGACGGGCACCAGCGGCAGGCCCGCCTCCTCGCTGACGACGAAGGCCCCCATCCGGAAGGGATGCAACCCCGGCACCCGGCTCATCGTGCCCTCGGGGAAGAACGCGAGGACCGCGCCCTGCTGTGCGGCCTCCAGCAGGCGGCGAGAGGCTGCGGCCGCCTCCTTGCGGTCGGCCCGGTCGACGAAGACCGCCCCGATCCGCCTGAGGAACGGCCCGGCCATGCGAGCGGAGGCCAGCTCGCCGGCCGCCGGGAACACGAGGGGGCCGGGCAGGACGGCCGCCAGAACGAGGCCGTCGAGGATGCTGGCGTGGTTGGCGACGAGCACGTAGCCCCCGGCCGGGAGGTTGGCGATCCCCTCCACGATGGGCCGGACTCCGCCGAGGACGAGGAACACCCTGGCCCCGGTGCGGAACACGGCCCAGCGCCGTCCTGGGGGAACGACGGTGACCAGGAGCCACACCGGCGGCGCAACCAGGCCCACGATGCCCCAGGCGTACAGGCCGTAGAGGGCCGAGCCGGCGGAGGCGGGAAGGCGCCGGAGCCGGAGGGTGGTTGCCGCCGAGGCCAGGTGCAGGACCTGCCGCCAGACCGGGGGAGTGGCGGCACCGATCGAGCCCTGCTCGTAGAGCCTGCGGCAGTCGGCCCGGCGGATCTTGCCGCTCGAGGTCTTGCGGATGGTTCCCGGTGGAGCCAGCACCACCTCGTCCGGCGGTGCGCCGGCGACACCGATGCACGCCGCGAGGATGCCGGCCCGGACCCGGGCACGGGCCTCGTCGCTGCGTTCCCTCGTCTCGGCCACCACCACCAGCCGTTCGGTGCCTGCCGCCGCATCGCGGACCCCGAAGGCCGCGCTGCGCCCCTTCCGGACACCGGGGACGGCGCCCACCGCCTCCTCGATCCCCTGCGGGTGGATGTTGCGGCCGCCCCGGATGATGAGGTCCTTCACCCTGCCGGTCACGAACAGCTCGTCGTCAACGCGGTAGCCGAGGTCCCCGGTGTCGAGCCATCCGCCGTGGACGAGCTCGGCGGTGGCGGCCGGGTTGCGAAGGTAGCCGGACGTGGACGATGGCCCCCGGAACTCGATCCGCCCCTCCTGCCGGTCCGCCCGGGGCTCCCCGGCGGCATCGACAACCCGGATGTCGAAGCCCGGCAGGGGGCGGCCGCACCCGACGATCTCCAGGGCGTCCTCACCCGCTGCGGCGGGCCGGGCGACCCCAGAGGCTTCGAAGGTCTCGCGCGCAATCCGCTCGACGACCGGCTCACGGCCCGGTGGCGGGAACGTCAGCCCGAGCGACGCCTCGGCGAGGCCGTAGACCGGCTTCATCGTGTCGGGATGGAACCCGTGGGGGCCGAAGCGCTGTGCGAACCGCCGCAGCGTGGCGGGGCTGACCGCCTCCGCACCGTTGAAGGCAATACGCCAGGAGCTCAGGTCGAGCCCGTCGAGCTCGCCGTCGTCGATCCGCTGGAGGCACAGCTCGAAGCCGAAGTTCGGCGCCGCCGAGATGGTCCCGCGGTGGTCGTGGATGGCCCGCAGCCAGCGGACGGGCCGGGCAAGGAACGACATCGGGGGCATGAGGATCAGCGGCATGCCGAAGTACAGGCTCCCGAGCCACGCTCCGATCAGCCCCATGTCGTGATAGAGGGGGAGCCAGCTCACGAAGATGTCGGCCGGGGTGACGCTCACGGCCTGGCCCATGGCCCGGATGCTCGCCAGGAGGTTGTCGTGGGTCAGCACGACGCCCTTCGGGAGGCTCGTGGTCCCCGACGTGTACTGCACCAGCGCGACATCAGAGCCGGCTCCCCGGGGTAAGGCCAGCTCACCGGTTGCGCCGGTTGCGGTCCCCGCCAGGTCCCGGGCGGCGATCAGCCGGCGCAGGCTTGGCACCTGCAGGCGCAGGAGGCGAGCGGCCCGGCCTGCCTCGGGGACCGACACGAGCAGGCGGGCCCGGGCGTTGTCCAGGATCGACGCTTGCCGCTGGAGGTGCTCCTCGATCTCGGCGGGCCTCGAGGGAGGGTAGATCGGCACCGGGACGCCGCCGGCGAGCAGCGCCCCGAGGAAGGCCACGAAGTAGTCGCGGCCCGTGGGGAGCATGAGCGCGACGCCGTCGCCGGGCTCGAGACCATGGTGGAGGAGCCGGCCCGCCGCCCCCCGCGCCGCCCGTGCGAGCTCCCCGTAGGTCAGATCCTCGGGTGAGCCCGACGACGCCAACAGCCGGATGTGGATGCGCTCGGGATGGCGCTCAGCGTGCCAGTCCAGGACCTCCGGCAGCGTGCGGGCCTCGCCCGGCGCCCGAGCTGCATCGGCCGCACCCCGGGCCACGGGGGAGATCGCCGTGGCCCTCGGCGGAGCGGGTGCCGCCGGTGGGGGCTCCGACAGCCACGGGATGGCGGCGACGAGATCGCCCAACGTGCGTGCTTCGAGCAGCGACTCCTCCGTCAGGGGCATGCCGAGCGCCGCCTCGAGACGGGCGATCAGCTCGACCAGGGCCAGGCTGTCGAGCCCCAGATCCCGGTCGAGCACGCTGTCCGGGGTGACTCGCATCCCCGCGAGCGGCGAAAGCTCATCGAGGAACTCGCGCACGGTGGCCGCGACCACCTCTGCCCGGCGGTCCTCCTCGCCGGCTGGCCTCAGTGCCGTGGGCGGCCGACCCGAGTGGTCGTCTCCATTGCATCCATTGTGGCCCAGCGGGCCCCGGACCCAAGAGCTACGCGATTTCGGACTGTCCTCAGCCTCGCCACATCGATGTCACCCTTGACGGTCTCCCTGCCACCACCTACCATCCTGGCCACAATCATGAAAAGGCCCGCATCCCTCAAATCTACGACCTGGACGGCGTGCTCTTCGCGCTCTTCGCGGTGACCGAATTCGCACCGGTGGGTACGGGGTGGCCCACTGGTGCCAGGCGGGACTGCAGCTCGAGCCCTTTTCCATCCCTCGTCGAACCGTGGGAGGTGCCAGGTGGCCCAGCCGTACGAACTTCCTGATTTCTACATGCCCTACCCGGCGCGGCTCAATCCCAACGCGGAGGGGGCACGGCTCCACACGAACGCCTGGTCACGGCAAATGGGGATTCTCGAACCGGGCCCGGACGCCGGGGCTCCCGAGATCTGGACCCAGGCCGACCTCGACGCCCACAACTACCCGCTGCTGTGCGCCTACACCCACCCCGACTGCCCGCCGGAAGAGCTGAACCTGATCACGGACTGGTACGTCTGGGTCTTCTACTTCGACGACCACTTCCTGGAGGTCTACAAGCGCCCGCGCAACCTCGCCGGGGGCAAGGCCTACCTCGACCGGTTGCCGGCCTACATGCCCCTGGACCTTGCCGCGCCCCTGCCCGAGCCGACCAACCCGGTGGAGCGCGGCCTGCTCGACCTGTGGTTCCGCACGGTGCCCTCCAAGTCCCCGGCGTGGCGGGAGCGATTCTTTGATTCGACCAAGGCTCTGCTGGAGGAGTCCACCTGGGAGCTCTCCAACATCGTCGAGGCGCGCATCCCCAACCCCATCGAGTACGTCGAGATCCGCCGCAAGGTCGGGGGAGCCCCGTGGTCGGCGAACCTGGTGGAGCACGCCAACCTTGTCGAGGTCCCGGACCGGGTCGCCGCCTCCCGGTCGATGCGGGTCCTGAAGGACACCTTCGCCGACGGGGTGCACCTGCGCAACGACCTGTTCTCCTACCAGCGCGAGACCGAGACGGAAGGCGAGGTCAACAACGGCATCCTGGTGATGGAGCGCTTCCTCGGGGTCGACCCTCAGCGAGCGGCCAACCTGGTCAACGACATCCTGACCTCCCGCCTGCAGCAGTTCGAGAACACGGCGCTCACGGAGGTGCCCGCCCTCTTCGAGGACTACGCCTTGAACCTCCTCGAGCGCCTGCACGTCGCCGCCTACGTGAAGGGACTGCAGGACTGGCAGGCGGGTGGGCACGCCTGGCACATGCGATCGAGCCGCTACATGAACCGGGGAACGGCCCACCCGACGCTCGGTGAGCAGCTCCTCAGCGGGCCGCTCGGCCTCGGCACCGGGGGAGCCCACCTTTCCCCCTCGCCGGGATCCGTGGGTGCTGGGAGGGCCAGATCGTTCTCCCACGTCGCGTTCCAGCGGGTGGGCCCCACCCAGCTCCCGGAGTTCTTCATGCCGTTTACGACCAAGCACAACCCCAACCTCGACACCGCCCGCAGGTATTCCAAGGAGTTCGCTGCACGGACGGGCATGCTCTCCACCCTGCCGGGCGGGATCGGCGTGTGGGACCCGGAGCGGTTCGACGCCATGGACCTCGCTTACTGCGGCCACATGATCGACCCGCATTCGGATGCCGACGGGCTGAACATGACGGCATGCTGGCTCACCTGGGGCACGTACGGGGACGACTATTTCCCGGTGGTCTTCACCCGCATCGGCGACCTGGCCGGGGCGAAGACGTTCGTGGCCCGCCAGGTGGCATTCATGCCGCTCGAGCCCGGCACCCCGACCCCCGTGCCCATGAATCCGGCGGAACGGGCGCTGGCCGAACTCTGGCCACCGACGGCGGCGGGCATGTCCCCGGCGGGCCTGCGTCAGTTCCGCCAGGCGAACCAGGCGATGCTGGAAAGCTGGCTCTGGGAATTCCAGAACCAGCGCCAGAACCGGATCCCCGATCCGGTTGACTATGTGGAGATGCGCCGCGACACGTTCGGCTCCGGCCTGACGATGAGCCTGGCACGGCTCCGCCAGGCGGATCGCGTCCCGCCCGAGATCTTCAGGACCCGGCCGTTGCGGGCCCTGGAAAACGCGGCCGCCGATTACGCCTGTTTCACGAACGACGTCTTCTCCTACCAGAAGGAGATCGAGTTCGAGGGTGAGCTCCACAACATGGTGCTGGTCGTCCAGCAATTCCTCGACGTCGACAAGGACCGGGCTGTCGGCGTGGTCAACGACCTGATGACCGCCCGGATGCAGCAGTTCCAGCATGTGACCGACGTGGAGCTCCCGGCACTCTTCGATGACTACGGGCTCGACGACGATACCCGCCAGGCCCTCCGAGACTTCGCCGAGGAGCTGGAGGACTGGATGTCGGGTATCCAGGAGTGGCACCGTGCCGTGGACCGCTACAAGGAACCCGAGCTGCGCCGGCTGGCGTCACCCGGATGGGTGCTGGGCACACCCACGGGGGTTGGCAGCGCGGCAGCCACACTGGCGAGCCTGCTCCGCACGGGGCTGGCCGCCGTCGGGGCCGGCGGTCCCGGCAACGCGGCCAACCGAGGCCGCCCGCTGACCGGGCAGGCGCCAGAGCTGGCAGAGCCCGATCCCGGCCAGCCTCCGGCACTCGTCGGAGCGGACCTCGATCCCGCAGTTGCGGAAGGGCGGATACCAGAGGCCGCTCGCAGCGTTCCCGACGCGCGGATTCCGGGCGGCCCGAGGGGACTCGGCACTGCGGCGGCCCATGTCGCTCCGGCGATGGTCGCCACGGATCCTCCGGCGCCGGTGTCGCCCCCGTTGCCGCAGGAACCTTCGCCGCAAAGCCCCGCCTCCAGGAGCCGGATCCTCGAGGGAGCAACCGGACTCGGCACCGCGGCGGCACGGCTGAGCTCGCTGCGCCCGGATCGATCGGCCTGAGGCCCTGAGGATCTTCGTCGTTAATGCTTTGCCCTCCTCTGTCACACCGCCCCGGCCCACCCGTTCCGTTGGTCAAGCCGTGAGGCGCCCCAGTCGGTCCGGACGCCGTGGGTAAGATTGGCAATCAGCATGCCGGCCGCAATGTCTTCCTGCGTGGGTCTTCTTTGTATGATTGGCGGGCATATTTACGCTTAAACATACAAAGAAGATGGCTTTGTGCAGACGGCGGGAGCCGGTTCACGTGCGTGGAGCGATGGCGGCGACCGCGCCCACGTAGCCCGAGGCTGGGGTGAGGTCGTGTACCTCGCCGACGACGCCGCTGCACCCTTCGCCGGCGGCGCCCGGTGTCGCCCGGCCATCCCGGCAAACGTCGAGATCCAGGCTCTCCAACGGGACGGAAAGGCCCACGCCGCGCGCCTTGAGCCACGCCTCCCTGCGCGTCCACATCCGGTACACGGTCACGAGGCGCTCCGCTTCGTCCACCGACGCCAGGCGGTCCAACTCCGCCATCGTGAGGAACTCCGAAGCGACGCCGGCCATCTCTGGGAAAGGACGGAGCCGCTCGACATCCACGCCGACGTCGTGGCCGTTGCCGATCGCCACCAGCATCAGGTCGTCGCTGTGGGAAAGGTTGAACGAGAGCCGCCGGTCTCCGTCGACCCCGGGCTTCCCGTTCGCCCCGTAGCGGAAGCGGATCTCGTCCGCCGCTCTTCCCAGCCGGGCCCCCAGCTCGTGGCGCAGACGGCCTCGTCCAACGATGAACTTCCGGCGGTCACGCTCCCAGCGGTATCGGGCTGCTCGCTCCCGCTCATCTGCCGACAGCACCCGGGTGAGTTGCTCCAGTTCATCGGGGCCGGCCGACAAGGAGGCAGCCACGACCTCCAGCCCGTCGCCTGCGAAGACGGTCGACCACTCGCCGGCCATGGTTCGCTGCCTCAGACTGTGAACACGTCTGCGGCGGCGGCCTGTTCTGGCTCCGGCTCCGTGTCCACGGGGACGGGCAGTGCGGCCAAGCGCGCGACCGGAGAGAGGGTGACGGGAACGACCATGGCGGCAGACCCGATGGCCGCCGCAGCCAGGGCGCCCCTGAGCCCGATGGCATCGCCCAGCACGCCGCCCGTCAGGCTGCCGAGGGCGCCCCCGCCGAACAGCATCATCCTCATGCCCGCGCTCATCCGTCCCATGAACGAAGGCGACGTGACCGCCTGGCGAAGGCTCACAATCACCACGTTCGCCACGCTGAGCCCGCTGTAGCTGATGAAGAACGAGGCCATGAACATTGCCTCCATGACCGGCTTGGAGCCACCCGCCGCAGGGATCAGCGCCGGGCCGAGGAAGACCGCCCCCATCGACAGGACATAGGTGCGCCCAAGGCGGCCCCTTCGCAGGATGGAGCCGGCGATGAGCGATCCGAGAAGCCCCCCCACCGCGCCCGTCGAGAGGATGAGGCCCAGGGTCGGGGGCGACAGCGCCCGGTCCCGCACCGCATAGAGCAGGAACATCGACGAGACGAACATCAGAAAGAAGTTGCAGAAGAAGCCCATGAACGCCACGGCACGGAGGTACCGGTGACCGAACACCCACCGCAGGCCCTCGATGAGCTCCCTGCCGACCCTGCGTTGCTCGGCAGGGGCGGGGGGCCGGGGCTCGGGCACGCGGATGAACAGGAGGGAGAGCAGCGACACGAGGTACGAGACCGAGTCCAGGGCGAGCGCAACGGGAGCCGTGACCACGCTGACCACGAGACCGGCCAGACCCGGCCCCGCAACGTCTGCGGAGGACCCCGAGATGCCCAGCTTGGTGTTGGCCTCCACGAGGTATCGCCGGTCCTGGATCAGCGTTGGGATGTACGACATCCAGCTGACGTCGAACAGCACGGATGCGGCTCCGACGGCGAACGCGATGACCATCAGGGAGACGAGGTGCAGCTTGCCCATCGCCGCGAGGATCGGCACGAGCGCCAGCAGGATCATCCGCGCGACGTTCGCTCCGAGCATCAGCGGGCGCCGCCGGCTGCGGTCGACCCAGACCCCGAACAACAGCGAGAACGCCGGGTAGGGCAGGAGTTCGAGAAAGCGCAGCAGTCCGAGCTCACGTGCTCCCGCGTGGAAGACCAGCACGGCGGTCAGCGGCAGGGCAAGGATGGTGATCTGCGTGCCGTAGAGCGAGAGTGTCTCGCCGGACCAGAACTGGACGAAGTTGCGGTTGTGCCACAGGGAAGGCCAAGGCCCGGCCGGCACCCGAGGCACCTGGCGCGTTGCCTCCCCCGGCGATGCGTTCACCGGGTCTCCGACCTCGGTGGAGCCCCGGCTCATGTGCTGGCTCCCGCCCCGGCATGGTCGTGCTGGGCCGCGTCCAGGGCCTGCTGAACGATGCGGCTCATTGCCCGCAGGCTCTCTCCGGTCCAGATCGAGTAGTGGTCCCCAGCCAACACGTGCTCCTCGACGTCGCCGGCGACCGATCCCCAGCGCATGGTCCGGGGTGGAGTGCCGGCCGCCCTGATGAGCACCACCTTCTCCTGGTAGGGGCCATGGGCCTCGTGGCCGAACAAGGCCCCGATGTGCGCCCGGAACACGCGGTAGCGGCCGTCGAGGAACTCGGCGTCGATCTCCGGGGGGAGCAGCTGGGAACGCTCGACCATCTCGAAGACGCAGGCCGGCGCCACGTCGTCGGGGAGTCCCCTGAAGACGGCGCCCAGCCCCGCCGGTGACGTACCGGAGACTCCCATCATGTCGACGACGAACCTATGCAGCATCGCCTTCTGGACGGGGAGCTCCATCGTCACCGGCACCGCCGTGTCGATGAGCACGAGCAGCGGCACGGATGCTCCCGACGCCGACAGGCGCTGCGCCATGTCGAAGGCAATCGCACCACCCATCGACCATCCGAGCAGGAGGTACGGGCCGCCGGGGGCGACGTGGCCGAGCACCTCGAGATATTCGGCAGACAGCGCCTCCAGCGACGTCAGCGGAGCCCGGCCGTCCTCGAATCCCGGGGCCTCGAACCCATAGACCGGCTGGCGGGAGTCGAGCAGCTGGCCGAGTGCCGCATACGGGTAGGCGGAGCCCGAGATCGGGTGGACGCAGTAGAGCGGCGGCCTGCTGCCCGAGGTCCTGATCGGGAGGAGGGCCTGGGCGTCGTCGCTCATGGCTGCGTCCGGGCCTGTGCGGCGGGCAGGCCGGCGATCTTCTCGGAAATCGCGCGCACCGTGGTCGTGCCGTAGAGCATGCGGATGGTCACCTTGACCCCGAAGGCCTTGTTGAGGCGGCTGACGGCGCGCATGGCCTGGAGCGAGTTCCCGCCAAGCTCGAAGAAGTTCTCGTCCGCACCGACCCGCGGGAGCGAGAGCACCTCGGCGAAGATCTCGGCCACCGTTGCCTCGGCGGGGGTCGCGGGAGGGATGAAGCGCCGTACGCTGTCGGCGGCTGTGCGATCCGGCGCCGGCAACGCCGCCCGGTCGATCTTTCTCGCCGCGGTCAGGGGGAACTCGTCGAGGGCGACCCAGGCCGTCGGCACCATGTACTCGGGAAGCGCTTCGCCGAGATGGCGGCGCAGCTCGTCCTCGGACGCCGGCTGCGGGCCGACGCTGGTGAAGTAGCCGACCAGTTGCTGCTCGCCCCGCCGGTCCGGCCGCAGCAGCACGGTGGCCATGCGGACGGCGGGGTGCGTCAGCAGTGCCGACTCGACCTCCCCCAGCTCGATGCGCAGGCCGCGCAATTTCACCTGTCCGTCGATGCGGCCGAGGAAATCGATCTGCTCGTCACGAGTCCACCGCACGAGGTCGCCGCTGCGGTAGACGCGCCCACCGGGATGGAACGGGTCCGGGACGAATTTCTCGGCGGTCAACTCCGGCTGGTTGAGATAGCCGCGGGCCAGGCCCTCGTCCCCGCCGATCAGCAGCTCCCCGGGGACGCCCTTCGGCACCAGGTTGTCCCACCGGTCGACGACGTAGACCCTGCGGTTGAGCTCCGGGCGGCCGATCGGGGGGGAGGACTGCCACACGACGTGCTCGCACTCGTATTCGGTGCAGGCGATGGCGGCCTCGGTCGGCCCGTAGAGATTCACGAAACGGCGCCCGGGCAGGTTCCATTTGTTGACCAGCTCGGCCGGAAGGGCGTCCGCACCGCCCATGACACAGCGCAGGTGCGGATAGGGTCCGGGCTCGACGACGGACAGCATCGCCGGGGACAGGCCCGCGTAGGTGACACGCTGCTCACGCATCAGCGTCGACAGCGCGTCCGGCGCAAGCCCCTCCTCGGGCGAGACCATCACCAGCGCCGCCCCCACGCTGAGCGCGGTGAAGATCTCTCCCTGAGACATGTCGAACGTGAGCGCCGGCAGCTGCAGCATCCGGTCGTGGGGGCCGAAGTCGAACGTCCGCCGATAGGCCTCGATGAAGCACATCAACGCCCGGTGCTCGATCAGGACCCCTTTGGGCTTGCCGGTCGATCCCGACGTGTAGAGGACGTAGGCCAGCGAGTCGCCCGTGGCCCATTCCGCAAGGGGTTCGACGGCCCTGGCCTCGATCGAGTCCCACTCCGTGTCCAGGACGAGGCGCGTCCAACCGGAAGGTTCGGGCAGCCGGCCCACGAAGGGAGACCGCGTGATGACCACCGGCGCCGCCGTGTCCCGGATCATGAAGTCGAGGCGGGCCTCGGGATGCGCCGGGTCCATCATCGCGAAGGCCGCGCCTGCCTTCAGCACGCCCAGGATGGCCACGAGCGTGTCGAGGTCACGGTCCATGACGATGGCGACCACCTGCTCGTGGCGGACCCCCCGCGACCGCAGGAAGCGGGCCACGAGACCGGCGCGTCGATCGAGCTCGCCGTAGGTGAGCTCCTGGCCCCGGCAGACGGCTGCCACCGCACGCGGGGCGGTGGCAGCGACCCGGGCCACGACGACATGGGCGGGCTCGCGAGCCTCGTCGACCTGCTCGCCGCGACCGGCCGCCAGCAGGGCCTCGCGCTCGACGGGTGCCAGCAACGGCACCTGCGACACCCGGAGGGCGGGGTCCCGGCACACCGCGGTGAGCACCTGCACGACGTGGCCGATCATCGCCTCGATCCACCACCGCTCGAAGAGCCCGCTGGCGTACTCGACGCCCGCCTGAAGGCGCTGCGCCGACTCCAGGAAGTTGATCGTCAGATCGAACCGCGCCTGGGTTGACGCCACCGGGATGGGTTCGACGGCGATGCCGGGGAGCTGCAGGCTCCCCCCCGAATTGCCGTCGCCCAGGAGCTGGACCGCCACCTGGAAGAGCGGGTTCCGGCCGAGCTCGCGCACCGGCTGCACCCGCTCCACCACCTTCTCGAAGGGAACCTCCTGGTGGTCGTAGAGCTCAAGATTCGCGTCGGCAACGCGCCCCAGAAGATCCGTGAACGACGGGTCGCCCGACAGGTCGGCCCGCATGACGACCATGTTGACGAAGAGCCCGACGACGTCCTCGAGCTCGGGCTCGGTGCGCCCCAGCATCGTCACGCCGAGCGGGATGTCCTCCTGGCCCGTGTAGCGGCTCAGCACCAGGCTCGTGGCGGCGGACAGCAGCATGAACAGAGAGACGCCGCGCTCCTGGGCGAACCCGCGCAGAACCGCCAGCAGTTCGTCCGGGAGATCGATGATCAGGGACGCACCACGGTGATCGGGGGTCGCCGGTCGCACGCGGCTCGACGGCAGCTCCACGACGGGCAACCGGGCAAGGTAGTGCTCCCAGTAGTCCAGCTCCTCGTCCAGTGCAACGCCGTGCAGTCGCTCGCGCTGGCCGGCGACGTACTGCAGGTACGAGGCGGCCGGCGGGCCGAGGTCCGGCTCCCGCCCCGCCACCAGGGCGCCGTAGGCGGCAGCAAGGTCACGATTCATGATCCCGGAGGACCAACCATCGGTGACGATGTGGTGGAACCCGAGACACAGCACGTGGTCGTCGGGGGCCACCCGGAGCAACCGGAACCGGTACAGGGGGCCCGACTCGAGGTCGAACGCCTCGGCGGCCCTGGCCTGCACGGCGGCCGCGACGGCGGCCTCCCGGTCGCGTCGATCGAGGTCGGCGAGGTCGCTCACGTCCAGCGCCACGTCGCCGGGGGGAGCGATGGTCTGGAACGGCGTCCCGTCCCGCGCGCCGAACGAGGCCCGGAGCGCCTCGTGGCGGCCGACGAGCAGCGTGAGGCTGCGACGGAGTGCTTCCACATCGAGCCGGCCGCGCAGGCGGTAGGCCAGGGGGATGTTGTAGGTCGTCTCTCCCGGAGAGAGCTGGTCGAGGAACCAGAGCTGCTCCTGGCCGGAGGAGAGTGCAGACTCGGTCCGGTCGGCGACGAGCACCGGCGGGCCGGGAAGAGATCCGCCCTCGTGTGCACCGTTCAGGTCGTCCATGGCTGCATCGCTCCGATCGTGGTGTTGGCTACAGGCTCACGTCGTGGAACCGGCTGCCGAGCACGGTGCCGATGCGACGAAGCCCCTCCGCCAGGACGCCGGGTTCCCGGGCAAAGGTGAGGCGGAACCCGCCCGTCGTCCCCAGCGTTTCCCCCGGCATCACGAGCACGCCGACGTCCAGCAGGCGCCGGGCGAAGGACAACGCGCTCTCCCCGGTGAGGAGGTGCACCCACGCGAACGGCGTTCCCTCCGGTGGCACGAGCCGGACCGCGGCGGTGGTGCGCCCTGCCCACGCATGGAGTTGGGCGAGCCCCGGACCGACCAGCTGGCGGTAGCGATCGGCGTAGACGCTCCGATGAGCCAGCACGTCGCAGGCCAGTGCCTCGCACAGCACCGAGTTGGATATCGACGTGAGGTGCTTGCGCCGGGCGCAGGCCGCCACGACGTCGGGGGGGCCGTACATCCATCCCACCCGCAGACCCGGGAATCCGTAGACCTTCGACAGGCTCGAGACCGAGACGACGCGCTCGCTGTGGTGTGCGGCCGAGGCCGAGAGGTCGAGCACGTACTCCTCGTCAGCCAGCAGGTATGCGCCGGCGGCTTCAACGAGGACGAGGAGCTGTTCGAGCTCATGGAGCCGGAGCCTGCGTCCGGTCGGGTTGCAGGGCGTGTTCACGACGACCAACCGCAGATCGCCCCTGCCCACCGACTCGGCGACCGCCTCGAGATCGATTCCGAAGTCCCCGGTGAGTTCGAGGACGTCCACCGTGCACCGGTGATCCCGGGGGACGTCCCAGGACTGGGCCCACCCGGGGCGGAAGGTCACCACCCGATCACCGGGACGCAGCAGCGTGCGGTAGAGCAGATACAGGGCCTCCTGGGCCCCGTGGGTGACCACCGTCTGTTCCGGGGAGCCGCCGTAGAGCCCGGCGATCAGCTCCCGCAGGGCAAGGCTGCCCCGGTCCACCCCGTAGTTGAGCTCGAGGTCGCCGGACAGCCGCAGTCCTCCTAGGGTCCCGCACTGGACATGGCTGTCCCCAAGGTCGATGTCATAGCGGCCGAGCGAGTCCTCGAAGACCCACGAACGCATCGGGTACTTCACGAAATCGGTCATGACGCTCACATGGCGGTCGAGGCCATCTGCCCGTCAGTTTCGAGTGCTGCCATGTCGTGCTCGTCGCCGTACCACTTCTCGCTCCAGCGAGAGAAGGCGACGATGAGGATGTCGCGGTGGCCCGGGGCACCGTTGGCGGGAAGGACGTCGGTCACGTCGTGCGCGATCGCCTTGTCGTTGAGCAGCACCGCGTTCCCGGGCTCGAGGACCCCGGTCCAGAACGGCTCGGAGGCGCCCAGGTCCCAGAGCCGGGTCTCTCCACCGGCGACGTTGACGCGCCGGAGGATGCCGATCATCACGTACTCGTGCCCGTCCTGGTGGACGCCTTCGGGGGTCAGCACGCCGGGCTTCTCGATCGTGGCGCGCGTGCGGTTCTGGTGGACGTTGATCTGCCAGCTCTCCGAGGTGTCGAGCGGGATCTCCTCGGCCGCGACCCGGATCAGGGGCGTGAAGTCGACCTGGATCGGCTGGTACTCGCGGCGGATCCCACCGGCGACCGGGTTGAACTTCTTGAACGTCGTGTAGTCGCGGTGGGGGAGCAGCTCGAAGTTCCAACCGGTGGCCGCATCCCACGTCAGCCTGTACTGCGAGAATCGCTTGTAGCGCGTGCCGTTGCCCATGTACGCGTCCCACGGACAATCGTCGTAGCTGTCCAGGATCTCCTGGGACGGGGCCGGGATTTCGATGACAGAAAACGTCTCGCCGGATCTCATGACACCATGCCTCCTTCGGGGTTATGGCGCGGTTATGCCGCTGGACCGATCGAGGCCGGGAGGCGTTCGTTGAGGTAGCGGGTCGAGGAGTTGAGCCGCCAGAGCGCACCCCGGGTGATGCCGCGCCGCATGAACTCCGACCCGCTGGAAGGTTCGACGACGTTGCGGAACCACCCGGCGGCGTGGTGGGAGTCGATCCCGATGTGCAGGCGGTGGTAGACGATCCCCACGTCCGGCAGGCCGAGGCGCTCCCAGGCCCGGACCACCGACTTGAAGCGCAGGGGCACGAGCCACTCCATCATGCCGAGGAAGCCCACCGCCTCGGGGTAGAGGCGGCGGTAGCGGCACAGCAGGACGGCGAGGTTGCCCGACAGCAGCGCATTGGCGCTGAGGGAGCCCTCGATCGCGGTCCCGTCGATGTCGAAGACCTTGAAGATCTGGTTGAAGAGGTGGGTGTGCACCACCGCCGGGTCACCGTTGCCCATCTCGTCCCAGAAGTTGTTGGCGATCTCCATCTTGGCGTTGTTGGCGGTGCCCACCTGCATCATGGCGAGCAGGTCGTCAAAGCGGCCGTCGACCGCGGACTCCTGGATCACGTAGGTCCGCAGGTCCTCTGCCGTGGCGTGGTTGTGGATGAACTCCGCGTAGTACGGGTGGTGGTAGCTCCCGTGCTGGCGGGCAAGTCGCTTGAGCCAGGACACGAAGGCCCTACCCTCCGTGGGAGCCAGATCGAGGAGCCCGGGCTCGATCCAGGCATCCTCCGCCGCCATGGTGGCCCGCTCGAGTAGCCGGGTCACGGTATGCAGGAGCACCGATCCCTCGGCACTCGGCCCGTCGGGGATGCGGGTGAGGACGCCGTAGATGCGCCCCAGCAGCAGTTGCTGGAGGTGGAAGGCATCGGCATCTCCCGACGACGCTCGCTGGTTGAGGGCGGAGACCGAGCCGGTGACCCGCCCATACTCGGGGCCATCCAGGTGGCGATCCACCTCGTCCGCCGGCAGCGTCAGCCAGGAGGACACCTCGTCCACGACGGCTCGCGCTTCGTTGGGGTCAGCGCGCATCTCCCACTCTCCTTCCTACGTAGTGGCCCCCCGCCGACGCAGCAGGGAAGCGGGTTTCTCCGCCAGTGGTGCTGGGGCTGGGGGGTCTGGTAGCGGGCGACGAGGATCGTTCGAACCAGGGCTGGTCCAATTGGGGCGGCGCTCGAGAGAGGGGAAGAGCCTGCCCAGCGACTCCCTGACCCGCGCGATCACCCTTGCCTCGTCGGCCACGAGGTCCTGCCGATAAGCGACCAGCAGCCGCAGTCCGGCAAGTGTCTCGTTCGTCGGCTTGGTCAGCCCGACGGATGCCCTCGACGTGGGCTATGAGACAATCCGGGGCTCAGTATCGCCGTGGGGATGCTCCCAATATCCCGATAGGAGACGTCGTGGACGACACCGTGAGCTTTGAGGCCGACATCCTGCCGCTGTTCACGCACATGGACATCGAGCACATGGAACCCTTGAGGGTCCATCTCGCCGATTATGCGTACATGAGCGATCCCCGCAACGACCACGCCAATGCCCACCACGTCTACGAAAGTGTCTCCATCGGCGAGATGCCGCCGTCAAGCAGCGGGGAGGAGCCCTGGGGGCCGGAGAAGGTCGAGCTCTTTTCTCGGTGGATGAAGGGCGGGTACCAACCCTGACGCGACACCGCAGCCCACTGCCCTCGGACCCTGTTGACGAAGGTTGGGAGCAGGTCGCGCGTATGCGCGCGAAAAACGACTACCCTGCGCTGAGCCTCGTGCCTTTCCCGAGGTCGAGTCCGGGGTGGGCCCCCCGCTTAGGGGGGCTGCAGCCGGCCAGGCAATTTCGATACTCCCCAGTTGTATTTTTATCCGGGGACCGGTATATCTGGATGACGACACACGTGTGTGTTTGCCCGGCTGCGAGGTAGGGAGCCCGGTACTGACTATGGACGTACCCCGCGAACGGCTCGAGCAGAGCCGGCCCAGCATGGAGTCGGACAGGCAGGCGTCAACGGGCGTCGACGAGATGCTGGGGGTGGCCAGGGACAAGGTGGCGGCGGCCCTGCAGGCGTTTGCCGCTGCCCAGTCGTCGCTGCCCGGCCTGCAGGCCGCCCTCGCCGCCGGACGGGCATTCTCCGAACGCGACCTGGTCGAGCTGGAAAGGGTCCGCTCGGCACTGGCTGAGGCCGCCGCCGCCCTGGGCCTCGATCCCGAACGGACGACCCTCGCCGAACTGAAGGTCCGCCTCGCCTCCCTGGAGAAGGAGGCGGCGCTCCGCCGTGTGCTGAGCCGCCTCGCTCGGGCGAGCGGTCCGGCGGTTGCGGGCGCCGAGCTGGCGAAGCTAGCCGCCGAGGCGGCCCGCCTCGCCGCTGCACCCTCGTGGTCTCCCGAGGAGGAATCGAGGGCCCGGATCCTCGCCTCGCTGGTTGAGCTCGCCGACGCGGCGAGCACCAACGGGGACGATGAGCGCATCCTCGCCCTCGACGCCCAGCTGCGCCAGAGCCTCGGGCCCGAGGCAGCCCCCGTCGTGCTCGCCGCCGCCCGGGGGCGGGTCGTGCTTCCCGCCTACCCCGCCGCCGCTGGCAGGCAGAGCTCCCAGGTCCCCTCGTCTCCGGCCAGCCCTCCTGCCCCGCCCAGCTCCACGGCTCCGGCAACCACGTCAGGCCCGACCGCCCCGCCCGGCGCCGCCGCCCCGGGAAGCCCACCGGCCCCGGCCAGTTCGATCGCGGCCCCAGGCCCAGCACGCCCACCGGTCCCGACCCGCCCGGCCACCCAGCCACGCGCGGCCGGCCCAGTGAGCACGGCCGCCCCGCCCCGCCCGGCCACCCCGCCGAGCACGGACCGGCAACGAAGTGCTGCGTCGGGCGCCGTCAAGGAGACCGCCCCCCTCACCGGTCGGGAGACGAGCGTGGCGCCCGGCCCAAGGACGAGCGTCACGACCACCCTGCCTCGACCCAGGCCCCAGGGCCCGCCGAGGCCGCAGGCCCGTCCCGCCTCGCTGGCCACCACGATCTCCGACATCCTCGCCGTCACCAGGCGCAACCTGATCCGCTACATCCGGGTTCCGACCCTGCTGGTTTTCTCCACCATCCAGCCGGTGATGTTCGTCCTGCTGTTCCGGTACGTCTTCGGCACGGCCATCCGGCCGCCTCGCGGCTTCCCGTTTCCCTACGTCGACTACCTGATGCCGGGCATCTTCATCCAGACGGTGATCTTCGGCTCCACGCAGACCGGCGTCGGCCTCGCCGAGGACCTCAGCAAGGGCATGATCGACCGCTTCCGCTCCCTTCCCATGGCCCGCTCCGCCGTCCTGGCAGGACGGACACTCTCCGACACCGTACGCAACGCGTTCGTGGTCCTCCTGATGGGCATCGTGGGCTACCTCGTGGGGTTCCGGATCCACAACGGGGTGCAGGACGCGCTGGGGGGCGTCGTCCTGGCCCTTGCCTTCGGTCTCTGCTTCTCGTGGATCTCGGCGCTCATCGGCCTGGCGGTCCGGGACGTGGAGTCCGCGCAGGCGGCGAGCTTTGTGTGGCTCTTTCCGCTGGTGTTCGCCAGCACCGCCTTCGTTCCTGCCGACGCCCTCCCCGGCTGGCTGCAGGCGTGGGCCAAGATCAACCCCGTCAGCGTGAGCGTCGATGCGCTTCGAGGCGCCCTCCAAGGGTGGCCGTCGACGACCTACCACCTGGCCTCGGCCCTCGCCTGGATGGCGGCAATCCTCATCGTGTTCGTGCCGCTCTCCGTACGGACGTATCGCCGTACGGTCTGAGGCTACTCCCGCTGCCCGCGCCGGCCTCGTCTACTACAAGGCGGACCGATGCCACCCCGCTGCGGTCAGCTCGCGGCGGGCACCGGGTCGTTCGCTGCGGTGCGAACGCGACGGACCTGGAGGGTGTAGAGGTCGTTCGCCCGGACCTCCTGGGCCTGCCCGATGATGGCCGGCAGGTCGTCGTGGACCGTCAGGTAGCAACCGGAGAGGGAGTCTGCCTCCCCGGACGACAGGAGCAGGACCAGGTCCACCGCGGACTCCGGGGAGGCGCCGTACCCGTCATCGATCTGCTGCCGTGTCCAGGAGGAGAGACGGCCCTCCGGAGTCTCCGAAGGGTAGGTGCCTTCCAGTGCCGCCGTCGTCATGCCGATGGGCAGGAGACCGGGGTGGATGGCGAACACCTTCACCCCGTAGCTCTTTGTCTCCCGGGCCACGTTCTCGGTGAACTTGATGACCGCTGCCTTGGAGACCGCGTAGGCGGAGAGGAGCGGCCAGCGGAAGGCTCCGGCGTTGCTCGAGACATTGATGATTCGTCCGGACCGGCGAGCCACCATGCCGGGGAGCACGGCGTGAGCGAAGAGGAAGACTCCCTGGAGGTTGACCCCGAAGGTTCGCCACCACTCGGCGGCATCGACCTCCCAGACGGGGCCGATGGGGCCAGAGATCCCGGCGTTGTTGATCAGCAGGTCGATGGGGCCAAGCAGCCACTCCACCTGCCGGACGGTCTGGGTCACGGACTCGGGATCGCAGACGTCACCCGGGAGGGCGATGGCCGTTCCGCCGGCGCGGGTGATGGAGGCAACGGTCTCCGCGAGCTGGTCCTCGGAACGAGCCGTGACCGCCACCCCCGCACCTGCCGCAGCGAGGGCCTGCGCGACGAGGCGGCCGATGCCCCTCCCCCCGCCCGTGACGAGGGCGACGCGGCCGGAGAGGTCGCCGGCCCCCCATGCGGTGGCAATGGTCAGCGCCTCGAGATCGGATGCGTCCAGGGCATCCACGGACTGCGCCGTCGGCTTCTTCACCTCTTCCATCGTCGTCTCCTCCTGCGTTCCCACGGCATGTGGCGGGGCTGGACGGAGCTCCCCCGCGTCCCTTTCCCTCCTGAGAGCCCGGCGGCGCCGGCGTGATACACCTGCGGGAGGGCCCCGCGACGCGCGCCTCCGGTCGGGTGCCGGGTTTCTTTGGGTGGATAAGCATCATATTCGTGCCTCATCACGCAAATAAGCTCGGGAACGAGCGGTTGGCCTCCTAATTTAGTTAGCCAAACTAAATAAATCTCGTACACTTGAGACATGCCCAACCAACGCTCTGCCCCCCAAGCGGAGCCCGACGTCGGTGCCGTCGCCGACAGCCTCCGTCTCTCCGTCACGCGCCTGGCGCGGATCCTGCGGCGCCAGGACCTCGACGCCCTTCCACCGACGCTGTCCTCGGCCCTCCACTCGATCAGCTTCGACGGCCCGCTGACCCTCGGTGACCTCGCGGCCATCGAGCACGTCGCCCCGCCGACGATCACCAGGGTCGTGGACAAGCTGAAAGCGAAGGGCCTGGTGGAGTGCGTGCAGGACGAGCACGATCGCCGGGTATCCCGGGTGCGCGCCACCCCCGCCGGGCACCGCTATCTCAATCGGAGCCGCACCCGCCGCACGGCATGGCTGTCGGCGGCGCTCAGGGAACTCGCACCAGAGGATCTGGCCCGCCTCATGGCGGCGGCACCCGTGCTCGACGGCCTGGCCCACCCGCCGGCCCATCCCGCCACGGAAGGCAACCGGTGATCGGAGGCTCCCAAAAGGAGCGGCCTCGGACGTTCGCCTCCCTGCGGGTTCGCAACTTCCGGCTGTTCTTCGCCGGGCAGCTCGTCTCCCAGGTCGGCAACTGGCTGACCTCCATCGCTCTCACCCTGCTCGTCCTCCACCGGACCCATAGCGG
>DASXNO010000296.1:0-19513 GCA_036495025.1 Actinomycetota bacterium
TCGGCGACGTTCAGCACGTTGTTGTCGCCGTACCGGTTGGCTGCTATGGCTCGCATCGATCAACCCCCGTCCGGGGTGTCCGCCGGTAGTGGTGTGGTGGATTGTTCCGCATCCGCGGCCGCTTTGCACTTCGCCTCACCCCCCCGGCCGCCTGAGGTGGCGGGAAAGTGATCGCTACCCGAGCAAGATTCCGCCACCCTGCGAGCACGAACACGAGTGACGGTCCACCCATCATCTTGCAGCAGCCGGAGCACCTCCCGAACCTTCATTCCCCCCCGGAGCCCACAACTTGGAGAAGCGTGAAATCGTCCGATGTTATCTTCATGAATGTAGAATAGTGATAACATATGCAAAAGCTTCCATAACAGTTTACCAGCGTGCGTGCCAGGCAGCTCGTTGGGCTGCAAAGCGGCCGCGGATGCGGAACAATCCACCACACCACTACCGGCGGACACCCCGGACGGGGGTTGATCGATGCGAGCCATAGCAGCCAACCGGTACGGCGACAACAACGTGCTGAACGTCGCCGACGTGGAGGACCCCAGGCTGGGCCCCGACACCATCATCGTGCGGACCCGGGCCGCCGGGCTGAACCCGGTCGACTGGAAGGTGCTGCGGGGATACCTGGACGGTGCCTTTCCCGTCCACTTCCCACTGGTGCCGTGCTGGGACGTGGCGGGTGTCGTCGAGGCCGTCGGGCCGGCCGTGGACGCCTTCCAGCCCGGCGACGAGGTCATCGCCTGCGATCGTGAGGACCACATCCAGTGGGGGACCCTCGCCGAGTACGTCTCGGTCCCCGTGCGCTGCGCAGCACCGAAGCCGCCGGAGCTGCCGTGGGCAGAGGCTGCGGGCCTCCCCTTCGCGGGGCTGACCGCATATCAATGCGTCAACGAAGGTCTCGCCCTCGCCCCCGGGCAGACCGTGCTCGTCCACGGGGCATCGGGCGGGGTCGGCTCGATTGCCGTGCAGCTTGCACGAAGCACCGGCGCCCGGGTGATCGGCGCCGCCAGCGCCGCCAACCACGACTACCTCCGTCGCCTCGGTGCGGAGCCGGTCGCCTATGGACGCCGCCTGGTCGATGAGGTCCTGGCACTCGCTCCGGAGGGCGTCGACGCCGTCATCGACCTGTTCGGTGGGGCGGGCCTCGACGCGGTGCCGGCCCTCCTCACGGCGGCGGGCCAGCTCGTCGGGACCGCGGACGCACTCCGGCTGAAGGAGCTGGGCGGCCGGTATCTGTTCGTGCAGCCGGATGCGGCGCAGCTCACCGACCTCGGGCTCCTCGCCGCCAAGGGTGACCTCACCGTCCACGTCTCGGCGACGTTCGCCTTCTACGACGCGGTGGCGGCCTTCGACCAGGTCGAGTCCGGCCACACGCGCGGCAAGGTGGTCGTCGAGGTCGAGGGCTGACGCCGATAATGGCGGGCATGTCCGACCAGATCCGAGGCCTCGACGACCCCACCACGATCGACATGGTGATGCTGTCGCCGGAGGAGGACCGCATCGACCTGATCATGGTCCACACCGGGGTCTGGGACCGGTCCACCGGCCTGCTGCTGCGCCTCGAAGAGAAATGGCAGCACTACGTGGGTTTCGCCATCCACGGGGGGCTGCAACAGATGTATCCCGACTACGCCCACCTTCCCTGGCGCATCGTGCTCGACTGCCGCGTCGAGCCCGACGACCGCACGAAGCAGTTCGTGCTGCGGGCCAACGAGCTCACCCGCAAGGAGGGCGGCGACTTCGTGGTGCGGCTGCTCAAGAGACCCTGAGGCCCATGGCGGGGGGCTGGACCTCGTCGGTGGTCCGCTCCTCTGGAAGGGCCGACAACACGCCGTGACGGGGCTGGAACAGGTTGCCCTCTTCGGCGCCGGGATTGCGGCGGGCACCATCAACACGATCGTCGGCTCGGGCACCCTCCTCACCTTCCCCACCCTGCTGGCCTTCGGCTACCCGCCCGTGGTCGCCAACGTCTCCAACACCGTTGGCCTGGTGCCCGGCTCGGTGTCCGGGGCGTGGGGCTACCGCAAGGAGCTCGCCGGCCAGGGCCGGCGCCTCATCCGCCTGGGCCTCGCCTCCGGGCTCGGGGGCCTGAGCGGGGGCCTGCTCCTGCTCGTCCTCCCCCCCTCGGCCTTCAAGGCCATCGTGCCCGTGCTCATCGTCCTCGCCTGCCTCCTGGTCATCCTCCAGCCGGCGATCACCCGGCGGATGGAAGCGCGCGGTCGGAAGGCCCCCCCGGCCGACGGCGGCCTGCTGCTGCTCGCCGGCCTGTTCGGGGCGGGGGTCTACGGCGGCTACTTCGGTGCCGCCCAGGGCGTGCTGCTGCTGGGGATCATGGGCCTGACCCTGCGGGAGGACCTCCAGCGGATCAACGCCGCCAAGAACGTCCTCGCCGCGATCGTCAACGGGGTCGCCGCCGTGCTCTTTATCGTGGTGGCACACGTCGCCTGGCGCCCGGCCCTGCTGCTTGCCGCCGGCTCCACCCTGGGGGGCCAGATCGGCGCCAAGATGGGCCGCCGCCTCCCGGCGGGGGTGCTGCGGGCGATCATCGTGGCCGTCGGGATCGTGGCGGTGGTTCGCCTGTTGCGCTGAGGACCGAGGGCGCCCCGGTGCGTAGGATGGTGCGCGATGTCCTACGAGACGCTCCAGCTCAGCCAGTCGGATGCCGTCGCCACCGTCACCCTCGATCGGCCCGCCAAACGCAACGCCATCAACGGCGCCATGTTCGAGGAGCTCGACACCGTGTTCGCTCACATCGCCGCCGACGCATCGATCCGCGTATTCGTCCTCACGGGGGCGGGGGGTCACTTCTGCTCCGGCGTCGACCTCTCGGCCCTGGAGGAGCTCCCCCGGTCCCCCGAGGAGATGCGCCGGCGGATGGAACGGATCCACGGGGTCCTCGCCAGGATCATGTACTGCCCCAAGCCGGGGATCGCGGCGGTCCGTGGGTACGCGGCCGGCGGCGGCGCCAACCTGGCCCTTGCCTGCGACCTCGTGGTCATGGGGGACGACGCCAGGTTCGCCGAGCTGTTCGTGCGGCGGGGACTCGTCATGGACATGAGCGGCACGTTCACGCTGCCCCGATCCATCGGACTGCACCGGGCCAAGGAGCTGGCGCTGCTCGGCGAGACGATCGACGCGGTGCGGGCCTACGAGATGGGGATCGCCAACCGGGTCGTGCCGGCCGAGGAGCTGGAGACCGCAGTGACGGCCCTCGCCGCGAGGCTGGCGGCCGGGCCACCCGTCGCAATGGCGCTCATGAAGCGGGCCATCAACGACTCGTTCTCCCGGCCGTTCGACGAGGTCCTGGAGCAGGAGTCCCTGCACCAGTCGATCATCTTCTCGACGAGAGATCTCCAGGAGGCGATCAGCGCCTTCTTCGAGAAGCGCAACCCCTCCTTCACCGGGGAGTAGACGCGTCCCCCTACGTTGCCTCCTCCGGCACGTCTGCACCGAGGTGATCGCCGAGTCGAGACAGGCGATCGTCCCACTGGGCGCCCACCGAGTTCATCCACGAGACGGCCTCGCCCATCGGGGCCGGGGTCAGGCGGAATCGGTTCTCCCTGCCCACCCGCTCGCCGACGACGAGGCTGGCCTGCTCCAGCTCCGCGAGGTGCTTTGCGATGGCCTGACGGGACACGGGCAGGACCCCGGCGAGCTCGGTCGCCGTCATCGACGCATGCTCGGACAAGCGCCGGATCACCTCCCGGCGGGTGGGATCGGCGAGCGCGCTGAAGACTGCGTCGGCGGGATCCATCCCTACCCGCTGAGGGCCATTTCTCTCGCTCGCCCCTGGTTCGAGGCCACCCCGACCATGATGCGCGGCGGCGCCCCGGCGGGGTCGGGCATCGGTCCGGCCAGCAGCACGGGGCCGACCATCGGGATCAGCTCGCCGACCGTCAGCGACGGAGTCTCGACGACGGTGAGGGCCGTGCCCTCGTCGACCTCCTCAAGGAAGAAGTCGACCCTTGATCCTGGGTCTCGGGCCGGGCCGCCCGCCGGAGTGGGCAACCAGCGGAAGACAAAGCGGCACGGCGGCTCGACCTCCTCGACGAGCGCCCGGCGCGACCTGCCGGAGCCGTCCTGGAAAACGATGCGGCCAGCCGGGCGGAGATCGAGGGACACCACCTCCATGCCAAACCAGCGGGACAGCTCCTCGGGCCGCGTGATGGCAGCCCAGACCTCCTCGCGGCCGACCGGGTACACGACCCGCTTCTCGACCCTTGCCCTTGGGTTCATGAGCGCCTCCTTCTGCAACCCTGGTGTTGCGCTATACTCGCAACCAATCAGTTGCATTATAGCAAAGGAGGAGGCATGAGCGACTACACGGTTCCCATGGTGATCGAGACAACCCTGCGGGGCGAGCGCGCCTTCGACATCTACTCCCGGCTGCTGTCCGAGCGGATCGTCTTCCTGGGATCGCCGCTGGACGACGGCGTCGCCAACGTCGTGACCGCCCAGCTCCTCCACCTCGAGTCCGAGGACGACGAGCGGGACATCAACCTGTACGTCAACTCCCCCGGCGGATCGTCGGCGGCGCTGCTCGCCATCTACGACACCATGCAGACCGTGTCCTGCGATGTGGCGACCTGGTGCGTCGGCTACGCCGCCTCGGCGGCCGCGGTGATCCTCGCCGGCGGCACGGCCGGCAAGCGCTACGCCCTCCCGCACTCGAGCGTCCTCATCCACCAGCCGCACGGCCAGGTTGGCGGGCAGGCCGTCGACATCGAGATCCAGGCCAAGGAGATCATCCGACAGCGCCGGCTCATCGACGAGATCCTCTCGCAGCACACCGGCAAGACGGTCGCCCAGATCTCGGCGGACACCGACCGGGACTTCATCATGTCGCCGGAAGAGGCGCTCGCCTACGGGATCATCGACCGCATCGTCGAGCCCCGGGCGGCCCGCCGGCTGCGCGGGCTTCAGGTCGCCCGACCCGACGCGGCGGCGCATCCCGGGTAAAAAGCCGCCGACCCTATACTCGGGCGCCAATGGATCGTGTGAGCGTGCTGGTCCGGGGCATCGGCGACGTCGGGTCCGCGGTCGCCCAGCGGCTCTTCGAAGCGGGCTACCGGGTCGTGATCCACGATGTCCCCGCCCCGCCGGCCGCCCGCCGCGGGATGGCGTTCACCGACGCCCTCTTCGACGGCCCCGTCGTCATCGAGGGGGTCACCTGCCGCCGGGTCGAGGAGCGCTCCGAGCTGGCGGAGGCCACGGATTGGATCCCGGCCACGACGCTGCCGCTGGAGGACGTCGTCGACTCCCTGCGGCCCGCGGTGCTCGTCGACGCCCGGATGCGCAAGCGGGCGGTGCCGGAACCCCAGCGGCACCTCGCGGCCCTCACCATCGGGCTCGGTCCGAATTTCGTCGCCGGCGAGACCACCGATCTGGTGGTCGAGACAAGCTGGGGCGAGCGGCTCGGCACCGTCCTCACCGAGGGATCGCCGGCAGCCCTGGCGGGAGAGCCCCGCACCTACGGCGGTCACGCCCGGGACCGCTTCGTGTACGCCCCGGCGCGGGGGGTGTTCCGCACCACCGCCGCCATCGCGGAGCGGGTCCAGGCCGGTCAGGTGGTGGCGACCCTCGACGGGGTGGGCCTCGCCGCCCCACTCGACGGCATCCTGCGCGGCCTCACGCACGACGGGGTCGTCGTCGAGCAGGGGACCAAGTGCATCGAGGTCGACCCCCGCGGCGACATCCGGAACGTCACCGGCATCGGCGAGCGCCCCGGGGCCATCGGCGACGCGGTGGTCCGGGCCGTTCGTGCGTCCCATTCGGTCCGGACACCCGGCAACCAACGGTGACCGGGCGCGCCGCCACCCGGGGGGGTGGGGTGGCGAGCGGGTGCTGCACGGTCGCCACCGGGGGGGTGGTGGCGACCCGTCGTCAACCAGACCGAAGAGGTGACTGGGAAGCGGATCCCCCCGGGGGGGTTCGGGGCTTCGGGTTCCAGACCTTGACCCAGTGCCGTTTCCTTCGGCTGTCGAACTAGTAGTAGTTTCGGCTTGCCGGCGCCCGAGGTACATAACGTGTGCGCATCATTTCTGCCTCCCACCCTTGGGGGAGCCCCGCGTACTGCAAACGCGTAGGCCCGAGGCGGTGCGGCGGCGGTGCGCGACGCTGGCGTCTGGAGCGGATGAGGGGAATCGAACCCCCGCCTGAAGCTTGGGAAGCTTCCGTTCTGCCATTGAACTACATCCGCAGGCAGGCCTTATTCTAGCCCTGCGAGGCCTCCCGGGCCTCCGGAGCCGCTGGATCCGCTGGAGCACCCACGACGTCCTCGAGGATCTGGGCCAGGTCCCGGACCTTGATGTCGGCGTCGGCTCCCCGCTCGGCGATGCCGTCGCCGAGCATCACGTGGCAGAACGGGCAGCCGACGCCGACGACATCGGTCCCGACGGCCAGGGCCTCGTCCACTCGGTCCAGGTTCACCTTCTTGCCGAGCCGCTCCTCCATCCACATCCGGCCCCCGCCAGCGCCGCAGCAGAAGGTGTGACGGCCGTGGCGGTGCAACTCCTTCGTCGGGGCGCCCGCCTGCTCGAGGATCCGGCGAGGGGCCTCGAGTATGTCGTTGTGCCGGGCGGCGTAGCACGGGTCGTGGTAGGCGACGCTCTCGGGGAAATCCCGCTCGATCGGAAGGCGGCCGTCCGACACCAGCTCGGCGAGGAACTCTGTGTGGTGGCGGACCTCGTAGTTCCCCCCGAACTGCGGGTACTCGTTGGCGATCGTGTTGAAGCAGTGCGGGCAGGCGGTGACGATCTTCGTGACGCCGCCCGCCTGCATGGTCTCGATGTTGGCCTTCGCCATCGTCTCGTAGAGGTACTCGTGGCCCATGCGCCGGGCGGGGTCGCCGTTGCAGCCCTCCGAGGTGCCGAGGACCGCGAAGCTCACCCCGGCCCGCTTCATGAGCCGGGCGAAGCTCTGGACGACCTTCTTGTTGCGGTCCTCGAAGGCGCCGGCGCAGCCGACCCAGAACAGCACCTCGAACTCCCCGGGGCCGACGTCGCGCCCGACGACGGGGATGTCCAGGCCCTGCGCCCAGTCGAGGCGGGCCCGTGCCGGCTGGCCCCAGGGGTTGCCGGAGTTCTCGAGGTTGTTGAGGGCGCCCCCCATCTCCCGGGGGAAGCGGGCCTCCATCATCACGAGGTTGCGCCGCATGTCGATGATGTGGTCGATGTGCTCGATGTCGACCGGGCAGTTGTAGACGCAGGCGCCGCAGGTGGTGCAGTCCCAGACGACCTCGTCGTCGAGGACATCCGGGTTGAGCGGGGTCGTCGCGGCGGGCGCCGTCCCCGCCTTCTTCGCCGCAACGAGGCCCGGTCCCGCTTCCATCAGGTGGTCCCGCAGCTCCATCACGAGGAGCTTTGGCGACAGCGGCTTGCCGGTGTTCCAGGCCGGGCAGGCGGACTGACAGCGCCCGCACTCCGTGCACGTGTAGGTGTCGAGGAGCTGCTTCCACGTGAGGTCCGTGACGGTTGCCGCGCCGATGACGTCGTCGTCGCCCATCTCCTCGAAGTCGACGTCCACGCGCTTCAGGGCTCCCCGCGGCCGGCTGGCGGTCGAGGAGAAGAAGACGTTGAACGGCGCCGTGATGATGTGGAGGTGCTTGGAGTAGCCCAGGTAGACGAGGAAGGCAAGCACCAGCAGGGAGTGGGCCCAGAGGAAGATACCGTGCGCGACCTCCTGGGATCCGTGCGCCAAGCCGTCGAAGAGGTGCGCCGCCACGAACGACGAGGCGAACGCGGCGGCCCTCGGGTAGGGGAAGCGGCCGAGGGCGATCTCGGTCGCCCGCAGCCCGACGACCGTCAGCATGATGCCCGAGATGGCGACGAGGATCCGGTCGGCTTCCTTGAGGTGCGACCCCCGGAATCGCCCGGGCCGGAGGACCTTGCGGATGAAGAAGGCCATGGCGATGCCGGCGAGCACGAGCCCGGCGAAGGTGTCCTGGAGGGCGGCGAGGGGGCCCCAGTGCCCGACGAGGGGAAGGGCAAACGAGGACGAGTACGCCGTGCCGAACGCCTCGACGATCGTCGTGAACAGGATGACGAAGCCCCAGAAGATGAAGGCGTGCATGATGCCCGGAAACGGCCACTGCAGGAGCTTCTGCTGGCCCCAGACCACCCGCAGCTCCCTGCCGATCCGGGCGCCGATGTCGTCCCAGCGCTTGTCCGGCCTGCCGAGGCGCAACATGGCGAGGAGCTGGAGGCCCCGCCGGGCGAACAGACCCAGGGCGGCCGCCAGCGCGACGGTCATGAGGATTTTCGTGACCACTGCCCGATTCTACGGCTGGCTGGCGGGAGCGCCTCGACAACCCCGACCTCGAGGGGCCGCGTATTTTCGGTCACAGAATCTTTTAGGTCTCTTCGTCGCCGGTCATGTGCAGGATGTCGTCGAGCTTCAGGATCTCGGCGGTGGTCACCACGCCGACGAACAGCTCTCCCTCGACGACCGGGAGCAGGTCGACGTCCGCCTGCTCCATGGCCCGGAGGGCGTCCCGGAGCTTCCAGCGCGGGTTGGCGGTGGGGAAGTCCATCCGCATGAGGTCGGACACGGGAGTGCTGACCCAGCGCTCCTGGGGGATCTCGGCAATCTCCTCGACACGGATGACACCCAGGTAGCGGCCCTCCTCGACCACGACGGTGGCGGGCTCACGCTGCCCCAGCGCGTAGAGCCGGAAGAACTCGTCCAGGGTCAGGTCGGGAGCGGCGGTGGCGGTGTCGGTCTGCAGGGCCGACGAAAGGGGCAGGGGGAAGCGCCGCTCCAGGTGTCCGGCCCTGGCGGCCATCTGATAGGTGGAAGCGGAGGCGGACCCCATGAAGAGCTGGGACACCATCGCGGCGATCAGACCGGGCACGATGAAGCCGGGCCTCCCACTCGCCTCGGCGGCGAACACGACGGCGGCGAGCGGGACCCGGTAGCCCGCGCCCAGGAAGGCGGAGACGCCGATGAGCGGGAAGAAGTTGCTCCCCGAGGCCGACGTGCGGAAGAGGCCCCCCAGCGTCCGGCCCACCAGGGCCCCCTCCACGACGAGCGGGATGAACAGACCCCCGGCGCCGCCCCCGGCGACGGTCAGCACCGCCGCCGCCGCCCGCATGAGGAGGAGGGCCACCACGAGGATGAGGGCCCGGTGGGGGTTGAAGGCCCATTCGAGGTTGTCGTAGCCGGGGCCGAGGGTCAGCGCCGATCCGAAGAGGGCGAAGGAGGCGGCAGCGAGGCCGCCGAGCCCCACCCCGGCCGCCGCCGCCCGGACCCACGGGTTCGTCCGGGCCGACACCTGCTTGGCTCGCACCAGTGCCCGGGCAAACCCCCGCGCCCCCACCCCGCAGATCACCCCCAGGACGACCGCGCCCGCCAGGTCGCGGAAGTTGAAGGGAGGGGCGCCCCGGACGGCGATCAGGGGCGCCGTGCCGTAGAAGGCAGCGAAGACCACGTAGCTCGATGCGGCGGCGATCCCGGCCGGCAGGAGCATCCGGTGGGCGAAGTCCTCCTGGTACGGGACCTCGAGCGCGAAGACGAGGCCGGTGGCGGGGGCCTTGAAGATGGCCGCCACGCCTGCGGCGGCCCCCGCCACCAGCAGGAGCTTCATGTCGGACCGGGAGAACAGGCGGCTGAAACGGGCCTGCAGCGCCGTGCCGATCCCCGCCCCCAGGTAGATCGACGGGCCTTCGTAGCCGAGCGCCCCGCCAAACCCGAGGGTGGCCATGCTGGCGAGGATCCTCCCCGGGAGGGGTCGCAGGTCGAGCCTTCGTCCCATCTCGTGGAAGTTGTGGATGTACTCGTCCGCGGTGGCGGGGGAGGTCGTCCCCGCGATCCACCGCAGGATCACCTGAGCGAGGATCAGACCCACGAGTGGCGCCGCGACCTGCACCCCGATCGGCTGGTCACGAAGGCCCTCGAAGAGCTGGTCGCGCGTCACCCACTCGAAGCCCGTCACCGCCAGACCCGTCAGGACGCCGGTCAGGCCGGCAAGGAGCAGGACCTGGCTCCCCCGCCGGCCCAGGACGGCGAGCTGCCCGCGCCGGCGCTCGAACTCTGAGCGGAACCGCTCCGCGGCAACGCCGGAATAGTGATGTCTGTTGGAGGCGGGGTCTCTCATGCCCAGCCAAGTCGCCACGACGGGTCGGGCACCTCACCGGCGGCTGACCCCAGGTCGTTCAGGGCCTCGATCACGTTTGCACGCCGGCTCGGGGGGACCGCCCGCACCACCCGCTCGATCTCCCTGCGCCGCGTGCGGGTCACCGCATCCACCACCTGCCGGCCTTCGGGCGAGATCGAGAGCATCACCTCCCGGCGGCTGCCGGTCGATGCCCGGCGGGCGATCAGACCCTTGGCCACCAGCCGGTCGCACAGGCGGGTGACCGACGAGGGAGCCGCGCCGAGGTCGGCGGCGATCGCGGACGGGATCTGGGGGCCGCGGGAGGCGAGGAGGACCAGGAGGCGGTACTGGGCAAGGGTGACGTGGGACGGCGCCGCCGCCAGCGAGCGCGCCGCGATGGCGACGAGGGCGCGGGAGGCCAGCAGCACGGCAGACACGAGGGCCTCGTCGTCGACCGCCTCGCGTTCCGGTAGCACCGGCTCCCCTCCTGGAAGATCTCTTGCCTATGATAACTATTGCGCTCGACAACAATCGACCCAGGCCCGGTCTGCGGAGGAGCACGGCATCATAAAAGTTGACAGTATGGGACTCAGGTCCTACCCTGAAACCAAGCGTTGCGGGGCGGGACCGATCCCCAGGCCGGACCGGCAGGGCCTCCAGACCTCCAGCAGCACCCAAGAACAAGAGCAAGAAGTACAAGAAGAAAGGGATGTGCCATGCCGAAAGCCGTAGGAATTGACCTGGGCACCACCAACTCCGTGGTCTCGGTCCTCGAGGGAGGGGAACCCGTCGTCATCCCCAACGCCGAGGGCCACCGGACCACCCCCTCGGTGGTCGCCTTCAGCAAGACCGGAGAGATCCTGGTCGGGGAGGTCGCCAAGCGCCAGGCGATCACGAACCCCGACCGCACCTTCCGCTCCATCAAGCGGGAGATGGGGACCTCCTGGACGACCACCATCGACGGGAAGCGCTGGACGCCGCAGGAGATCTCGGCCCAGATCCTCACCAAGCTGAAGCGGGACGCGGAATCCTACCTGGGCGACAAGATCACGCAGGCGATCGTCACCGTCCCCGCGTACTTCAACGACGCTCAGCGCCAGGCCACCAAGGAAGCCGGACAGATCGCCGGCCTCGAGGTGCTCCGGATCATCAACGAGCCCACGGCCTCGTCGCTTGCCTACGGACTCGACAAGTCCTCAGACGAGACCATCCTCGTCTTCGACCTCGGCGGTGGCACCTTCGACGTGTCGCTGCTGGAGATCGGCGAGGGCGTCTTCGAGGTCAAGGCCACCTCCGGTGACACCAACCTCGGAGGAGACGATTGGGACCAGCGCATCATCGACCACATGATCAAGGACGTGAAGAACAACCACGGCGTCGACCTCTCGAACGACCGTATGGCCCTCCAGCGCTTCAAGGAGGCGGCCGAGAAGGCAAAGATCGAGCTCTCCCAGGCGGCCGAGACGACCATCACCCTGCCGTTCCTCACCGCCACCGAGGCCACCGGGCCGATCCACTTCGAGATGAAGCTCACCCGCTCCGCGTTCGAGCAGCTGACCGAGGACCTGGTCCAGAAGCTCCGGGAGCCCTTCAACCAGGCCGTCAAGGACTGGGGCAAGCCGGTGGGCCAGATCAACCACGTCATCCTCGTCGGCGGCTCCACCCGCATGCCGATGGTGCAGGAACTGGTGAAGAGCCTCACCGGGGGCAAGGAGCCGCACAAGGGCGTCAACCCCGACGAGGTCGTCGCCATCGGCGCCGCGCTCCAGGCGGGCGTGCTCAAGGGCGAGGTGAAGGACGTGCTGCTCCTCGACGTCACGCCGCTGTCGCTCGGCATCGAGACCAAGGGCGGCATCTTCACGAAGCTGATCGAGCGCAACACCACCATCCCGACCAAGAAGTCGGAGGTGTTCTCCACCGCCGAGGACAACCAGCCCTCGGTCGAGGTCCACGTGCTGCAGGGTGAGGCGGAAACCGTCTACTCGCCCGGGGCCCGGACCCTCGGTCGCTTCCAGCTGGTCGGCATCCCTGCCGCACCCAGGGGGATGCCCCAGATCGAGGTGACGTTCGACATCGACGCCAACGGCATCGTCCACGTGGCCGCCAAGGACCTCGGGACCGGCAAGGCCCAGGCCATGACGATCACCGGCGGCACGGCCCTGCCCAAGGACGAGATGGAAAAGATGATGAAGGAGGCCGAGCGCTTCGCCGAGGAGGACCGGCGGCGGCGGGAGCTGGCCGAGGCCCGCAACATGGCCGACAACCTCGCGTACCAGACCGAGAAGACCCTCAAGGACCAGGGCGACAAGCTGAGCGATGCCGACCGCCGTGCGGTCGAGCAGGCCCTCGGCGAGGTCAAGGACGCCCTCAAGACCGACGACGTCGCACGGATCAAGTCGGCATCCGATGCCCTGGTGAGCGCCTCCCACAAGCTGGCCGAGCAGATCTACCACACGGGCCAGGGCCAGCAGGGCGACGCCTCGGGCGCCGGCGCCCAGGCCGGCGATCACAAGGCCTCGTCGGACGACGACGTGGTGGATGCAGAGATCGTGGAGGAGGGTGGCTCGGGCCACTGAGCCCGAGCTACAACGATGATTCGAAAGCACGGAAAGGAGGCTCCGAGATGGCTGTTCGCAGATGGGACCCGTTCCGGGACCTGCTGGGAATCCAGAACGAGATGAACCGGCTGTTCGGCCGCACCTACGGTCCGGGAGAGTCGGCGGAGGCAGAGACCCAGGGAAGCTGGGTGCCGCCGCTGGACGTCTACGAGACCCAGGACCGCTACATCATCACCGCAGAGCTTGCGGGGATGACCACGGCAGACATCGAGATCACGGTGGAGGACAACGTCCTCACCCTCCGGGGCGAGCGCACGTTCTACACCGCTGTCCCCGAGGAGGCGTTCCACCGCATCGAGCGGCGCTTCGGCCCCTTCCAGCGGCGGGTGGCCCTCCCCCAGGGATCCGACACCGGCCACATCGAAGCATCGATGTCCGAAGGGGTGCTCACCATCGAGGTGGCGAAGGCCGCCAAGGCCAGGCCCGTTCGGGTCGAGGTCAAGGTAGGGCCGGGCTCCCCTGGGGCGAAGGAAGCGCCGGGGTCCCCTGGGGCCAACGAGAGGGGATAGGGCATGGACCAGCATCGAGGCGACCAACCGCCGCCACGCCGCATCACGATCAACGACCGCCGCAAGCTGCATCCGCAGGCCGCTCCGAGCGCCGAGGGCAACGCCAACCTGAAGGCAGCGGCTCCGGGCCCCCCGCCGGGGGGCCCGGCCGCTCCGGCCGCCCCCGCTGAGGCGAATCCGCTGGAGGGCCAGCTCGAGGCGGCGCGGGCCGAGGCCGCGGGCTACCTGGACGACCTCCAGCGGCTCAAGGCGGAGTTCGACAACTACCGGAAGCGCATCGTCAAGGAGCAGACCGGGCTGGTGGAGCGGGCTTCGGCCGGCCTTCTGTATCGGCTGCTGCCGGTGCTCGACAACTTCGATCTGGCCGTGGCCTCCGCCGAGGAGAGCCGCGAGTTCGACCGGATGCTGAAGGGCATCGAGATGGTCTTCGGAGAGCTGAAGGAGGTCCTGAACGCCGAGGGGCTCAGCGCCATCGCGGCCAAGGGTCAGGCCTTCGATCCGAACTACCACGAGGCGGCCCTGACGGTCGACGGCGAGGACGACGGCGAGCCGTACGTTGCCGAGGAACTGCGCAGCGGCTACACCTACAAGGGCCGGGTGCTCCGACCCTCGATGGTGAAGGTCGCGCGGCGGGGAGCGAGCTAAAGCAGCAAGGGAGAGATCGATGCCGGAGCGCGAGTGGGCGGACAAGGACTACTACGCCACCCTGGGCGTCCAGAAGGGCGCGCCCGAGGCTGACATCAAGAAGTCCTACCGCAAGCTGGCGCAGAAGTACCACCCGGATGCCAACCCCGGCGACGCGGCCGCGGAGGAGAAGTTCAAGGAGGTCTCCCACGCCTACGACGTGCTCTCCGATGCCAAGACCCGCAAGGAGTACGACGACTTCCGGGAGATGCTGGCCTCTGGCTTCGGAGGCTTTGGGGGGTCGGGCGGCGCGGGCGGGGGGCGGCGGATCCGCTTCGAGGACCTGGGCGACCTGGGCGACATCTTCACGCGGGCCGGGCAGAGCGGCACGGGCAACGTCTTTACCGACGACATCTTCTCCTCGATCTTCGGGCGGGCCGGCGGGGGGCGGGCGGGCCGGCCCACGAAGGGCCGCGACCAGGAGGCCGAGATCGCCCTCGCCTTCCGCGAGGCCCTCGAGGGGACCACGGCGAACCTGCATCTCACGGAGCCGGGAGGCAAGCAACGCTCGATCAAGGTCCGCATCCCGGCCGGGGTGAGCGACGGTGCCCGTATCCGGGTGCCTCGCAAGGGCGACGAGTCCCCGAACGGCGGCCCGCCGGGGGATCTGTTCGTCAAGGTGTCGGTGGTGCCGCACGAGGTCTTCGGCCGCAAGGGGCGCGACCTCACGTTGAACCTGCCGATCACCTTCTCGGAGGCAGCGCTGGGGGCCGACGTCAAGGTGCCCACGCTGGACGGGGGAACGGTCACCCTGAAGATCCCCGCCGGGACGCAGGCGGGCAAGACCTTTCGCATCCGTGGCAAGGGTGGGGGGTCGAACGGGAGCCTGGGCGACAAGACCGACCTGCTCGTCATGGTCAACGTGGTCGTCCCTCAGAAGTTGACCAGGGAAGCGAGACAACTGCTCGAGCAATTCGCCGGGGTGCAGCCGGAGTCGCCCCGTGAGCACCTCGAGAAGGCAACGGGCGCAAGGGGCTGAGGCCATGTCGATGCAGAGCAAAGCCACCCACCGGGAACAGAGCCGGGAACCAGGGCGGGAACACGGTCGGGAACAGGTCCGCGACCACGTCCGCGAGCGGGGCGAGCAACGGGGCCGGCAGGCCGCGAGCACCTACGAGGAGCGCGCCGTCTACGTGATCAGCGTCGCAGCCGACCTGGCGGGCGTGCATCCGCAGACGTTGCGGATCTACGAGCGGAAGGGTCTGCTCTCACCGCAGCGCACCGCCGGCAACACGCGCCGGTACTCCGAGCGCGACGTCGAGCGGCTCCGCCAGATCCAGCGGCTGACCCAGGACGAGGGCGTCAACCTCGCCGGGGTCCGGATCATCATGGAGATGCAAGGCCGCCTCGACGAGGCCCAGGCGCAGCTCGACCGGGCCCGTCGCCGGATGGCGGAGGTACAGCGTCAGGCGGAGCGGCAGCAGGCCGACCGCACCGCGCCCCGGCGACCCCACTGGGGGGTTCTCGCCCGGCTGGACGACGTGCGACAGATCTACGGACAGAAAGGCTGATACATCGATGGATTTGAACAAGCTGACCCGCCGTTCCCAGGAGGCCCTCGCCGCAGCACAGC
This sequence comes from Actinomycetota bacterium, assembly GCA_036495025.1. Taxonomy (GTDB): domain Bacteria; phylum Actinomycetota; class CADDZG01; order JAHWKV01; family JAOPZY01; genus JAOPZY01. Next base: position 15,478 of record DASXNO010000296.1, read on the forward strand.
GGCTGGCCTCCGACCGCAACCACCAGGTCATCGAACCCGAGCACCTGCTGCACGCCCTGCTGTCGCAGTCCGACGGCGTCGTGTTCGGCGTGGTGCAGCGCCTCGGCGCGGTGCCGGGCACCCTGCGTGACCGGGTGGACGAGTTGCTGGGCCGCATCCCGCAGGTCTATGGCGGGTCCGACCAGGGCAGGATCGGCAGCGCCCTCTCCCGGGTTCTGGACCAGGCCTTCCGCGAGGCCGAGAGCCTGAAGGACGAGTACGTCTCCACCGAGCACCTCCTGCTCGCCCTGGTCGAGGTGAGCTCCGGCGAGCGCCTGCACTCCCTCTTCACCGAGTTCGGCATCACCCGGGACAAGGTGCTTGCCGCCCTCGTCGAGATCCGGGGCACCCAGCGTGTGACCTCCTCGGACCCCGAGGGGACCTACCAGGCCCTCCAGCGTTTCGGGCGCGACCTCACGGAGCTGGCCCGCAAGGGCAAGCTCGACCCCGTGATCGGTCGGGACGACGAGATCCGCCGGGTCATCCAGGTCCTGTCCCGCCGCACGAAGAACAACCCGGTGCTGATCGGTGAGCCCGGCGTCGGCAAGACCGCCATCGTCGAGGGCATCGCCCGTCGCATCGCCGACGGCGACGTGCCGGAGAGCCTGCGCAACAAGCGCATCATCGCCCTCGACATCGCGTCGATGGTCGCCGGCTCGAAGTACCGGGGTGAGTTCGAGGAGCGAATGAAGGCCGTCCTCAAGGAGATCGCGGAGTCCGGGGGCGAGGTCATCACCTTCGTCGACGAACTCCACACCATCGTCGGGGCCGGAGCGGCCGAGGGGTCGGTCGACGCCGGCAACATGATCAAGCCGATGCTGGCCCGCGGCGAGCTGCGGATGATCGGAGCGACGACGCTCGACGAGTACCGCAAGCACATCGAGAAGGACCCCGCCCTGGAGCGCCGCTTCCAGCCGGTGCTGGTCAACCCCCCGTCGGTCGAGGACACGATCGCCATCCTGCGCGGCCTGAAGGAGCGCTACGAGGTGCACCACGGGGTCCGCATCCAGGACGCGGCACTCGTCGCCGCGGCGATCCTCTCGGACCGCTACGTGACCGGGCGGTTCCTGCCGGACAAGGCGATCGACCTCATCGACGAGGCGGCCAGCCGCCTGCGCATCGAGATCGACTCGATGCCGATGGAGATCGACGTGGTGGAGCGGCGTATCAAGCAACTCGAGGTCGAGCGGGCAGCCCTGCGCAAGGAGCGCGACGCCGCCTCGAAGGAGCGCCTCGCCAAGCTCGAGGAGGAGCTCGCCCGCCTCAACGAGGAGTCCCGGGGCCTGAAAGCGCACTGGACGCTCGAGAAGGAGGCGATCGACCGGATCTCGGCGATCAAGTCGCAGATCGAGGAGGCAAGGGCCGGTGCCGAGCGGGCCGAGCGCGAGGGCGACCTCGCGAGGGCCGGCGAGCTTCGCTACGGCAGGCTCGTCGAGCTCACCAAGCACCTGGACGCGGCCAACGCCGCGCTCGCCGAGCTGCAGGCGACGTCCAAGATGCTGAAGGAGGAGGTCGACGAGGAGGATATCGCCGAGGTGGTCGCCCGCTCGACGGGCATCCCGGTCAGCAAGCTCATGGAGGGTGAGTTGCAGAAGCTCGTGCGCATGGAAGATGCGCTCCACAACCGGGTCGTCGGCCAGGACCAGGCCGTTGCCGTCGTGTCCAACGCGATCCGCCGCTCGAGGGCGGGGCTGAGCGACCCCAACCGTCCGATCGGGTCGTTCCTCTTCCTCGGCCCTACCGGCGTCGGGAAGACCGAGCTCGCCCGGGCACTGGCGGAGTTCCTGTTCGACGACGAGCGCGCCGTCATCCGCATCGACATGAGCGAGTACATGGAGAAGCATTCGGTGTCCCGGCTCTACGGGGCACCCCCGGGCTACGTGGGCTACGACGAGGGAGGCCAGCTCACCGAGGCCGTGCGGCGCCGGCCCTACTCGGTCGTCCTGCTCGACGAGATCGAGAAGGCCCACCCGGACGTCTTCAACGTCCTGCTCCAGGTGATGGACGACGGGCGCATGACCGACGGCCAGGGCCGCACCGTGGACTTCCGCAACACGATCCTGATCATGACCTCCAACATCGGCTCGGGCTGGATCCTGTCGGAGCCCGACGAGGAGAAGATGTCCGACAAGGTGATGGAGGCGGTCCGGGCCACGTTCAAGCCCGAGTTCCTGAACCGGGTCGACGAGGTCGTCGTCTTCCGGCGGCTGACGGAGGACCAGATCACCAGGATCGTGGAGATCCAGCTCCGCTGGCTCCAGGCACGCATGGCCCAGCGCAGGATCGGCCTCAACGTCACCGAGGGGGCGAAGGCCTACCTCGCCCACCGGGGCTATGACCCGGCCTTCGGTGCCCGGCCCCTGCGCAGGTTGATCGCCAAGGAACTGGCGGACCAGATCTCGCTGTCGCTGTTGCAGGGCGGCTACACCGAGGGCGACGTCGTCGAGGTCGATGCAGCTCCCGATGGCGGCCTCGTGTTCCGCAAGGCTTCGGCCCCGTCGAGCCCGGCCGTGCCGGATCGGGAAGCCCGTGACATCTCCGTCTGAGGGCGTGGCCTCGGTCCGGCGTCTCACGGGCGAAGCGCAGCAGTCGATCCGGATGACGGCGGACCGGATCCTCGTCATCCCACCGGCCGAGCTCGGGGAACGCCGCAGCCGCGGCGGGATCCTGATCCCCGCGACGGCCGAGTCGGAAGCCAAGCGGGCGATCTGGGCCGAGGTCGTCGCCGTGGGCCCGCTCGTTCGGTCCGCCGAGCCCGAGGACCATGTGCTCTTCGCGCCCGAGACCGCCTTTGAGGTCGAGATCCGCCAGGCGGACTACCTCGTCCTGCGGGAGCGGGACGTTCACGCCGTGGCGTCGAAGCACGCGGAGTCGAACACCGGGCTCTACCTGTAAAGGCGGGGCGCTGGCTTCCGGGCCGCCCGGGGTGGCCGGGCCGGGGCCGCGGTCCGGGCCGGGGGCCGCTCGATGCAGCGTTGGCATCCCCAGCGTCCCTCCCCGTACCGTCATTCCAACAAATCATGGCTGACCAGCCAGCCAGGGTCCCTGTCCTGGCCCCGTCGGCGCGAGAATCATCAGGCTTCGGTACAAGTCCAATGTGGAGGGGAGGTGATGACTCTTGCCGTCGATTTGTTGAGCTGATGCAGGGGCAACCTGCAAGGTTCCGATTTCGGCTCCGACCAAGGATGAGCTGATGCGGAGGCTCGTGGACCACTTGATCAATGTCCACGACGTTCGTCCTCCGACGAAGACAATCCTGAACTACCTGGAGACCAAGATTAAGTACTAGACCTTGCAGGCAGCCGGCCCTCGGTCTTGGGGGCCACCAGTCACGCATCGTCGTCAGCGCCAGGGAGGTGTCCCTGGCGCTGACGCGTCCGGGGGGTTGTCAGCCGAGGTTGGGTGCAGAACGCGCGTATGCGCGCGATCGCGGACTATCCTCCCGGCGGCTCACAGCGTTGATATGGACGCGGACCATGTTGGAGCACTTCCAACGCGGGGGTCCCGTGGTCGGTTCCCGACCGGCGCTGAACTGGACCGGGTAGCCGGAACCGAGAACTACGGCGGCCAGGTCGGCGGGCTTGGTGCGGGCGCGTTTGGCGAGCACGAGGGCGGCATTGGACTGGAAGTCCGCGTGCTCGGATCGCCGCACGACCGGATCGGCTCCGGCCAACTGCGGCAGTGCCCGGTCGATCGCGCCGGATACAGCGGTCTCGACTTGGCTGATCAGCGAGCGCACCGCGTGCTCATTCAAGCTGGCATCCTCCTTGCTCTGCCCTTCCATAGTCCCAAGTACGCTGGATCGTTCCGCGCCGGGTGCCGGACGAGCCGATGACGGCAGGGACGAGAGCGGAGGGACACCGTGCGGAGCCATGAACTCACGATCGGACGAACGTTCGGCGTCGTGCTGGACGAGGGAGACGACTTCTTCGAGGCCCTGGAGACCTTCTGCCGCACGAACGGGGTTCGGCAGGGGTACGTCCCCATGTTCCTCGCC
>DASXNO010000297.1:0-2759 GCA_036495025.1 Actinomycetota bacterium
CGCCGGAGAAGGTGCTGACCGAGGCAACCAGCCAGTGCCCGTCACGGGACAACCAGACGCTGTGGAAGGTCTCCGGGTTGCCGGTCCGCTCCCGCACCACGGGGTCGCGGCTCGGGTCGCATCCCACGGCATGGAAGCGGACCTCCGCGAACCCAGGCCGCTGGTCCTCGGGGATGGAGGGATCCGGTGGCAACCAGGTGTAGTAGAAGCCGTCCCCCTCGGGCGTCCAGGACGGGGAGGCATACCTGGCGTCCTCGATCCGGTCCACGGGGCTGAGCGTCCCGCTGGCGACGTCCATCACGTGCAGCGTGGCCCTGTCGGCGCCGTTCTCGTGGAGGGCAAAGGCGAGCGTTCTGCCGTCGTAGGAGGGCACCCAGGCCCCGAGCGACACCGTCCCCCCGGCGGAGAGGGCGTTCGGATCGATGAGGACCTGCTCGTCGCCACCGCCGGCCTCGCTCCAGCACAGGACCGCCTGCTCCCTGTCGGCGTGGTGCCGCCTGAAGAACAGGCGGTCCCCTGCCCGGTGCGGTGGGGACACGGAGTCGAGGGAGAAGAGGCGGTCCAGGCGTTGCGCGAGCACCCCTCTCCCTTCGAAGGCATCCAGATAGCCGCGGGCAAGCGCGTGCTGCCGGGCAACCCATGCCTGCACGCCCGGCGACGCACCATCCTCGAGCCACCGGTAGGGATCGGCCACGGCCGTGCCATGAAGGACCTCGTTCACCGTGCGACGGCACCTGCCTCCACCGCGAAGGCCCCCTCCGGGGCCCAGTACCCCACGAGATCCCGGTAGAGGGCCGAGCCGGCCAGCAACTCCTCGTGGGTCCCGACCAGGGTGGTCGTGCCGTCCATCAGCAAGATACGGCGGGCGCGCAGGGCCGAGCTCAGCCGGTGCGCGATCACCACGAGGCTTCCGGGGCGCCGGGCGAACGCCTCCTCCACCAGCGCCTCCGCCGGGGGGTCCAGGTGGCAGGTGGCCTCGTCGAGCACCGCCAGGGGCGCCGGCGACAGGTACGAGCGGACGGCGCTGATCAACTGCCGTTCGCCGGCGGACAGCATGTCAGGACGGACCTCGGCGCCCAAGCCGCCCAAACGCTGCACGAGGGGACGCAACCCCAGGGCTTCGACGGCGGCGTCCAGCTCATGGTCGTCCACCAGGTCGCTGCGCAGGGTGACGAGGTTCTCCCTGAGCGAGCCCACGAAGACGTAGGCCTCCTGCGGGATGAGCACCCGGTGGGCAGCCAGCGTCCGCATGTCAAGCAATCCCACGGGGGCGTCCCCCAGGAGCACCGTTCCGGCCTCCGGACGCAGCATGCCCGCAAGGATGCTGGCGAGCGTCGACTTCCCGACCCCGCTCGGGCCGATGATGGCCAGGTGGTCACCTTCCGGGATCTCCAGGCTGAAGCGCTGCAGCACCGGTTCGGCCCGCGGACCGTAGCGGAACGTCACGTCCCGCAGCTCGACCGCGTGCCCGCGGACGGGGGGCGGCGGCTGATCGGCGCCCGGCAAGCCGCCGTCCCGACGGCCGGACTCGTCGAGCTCATCGAGCTCGTCGGGATGCCGGGGCTCCTCGGGATCCTCGAGGATCCTCCCCAGCGTCACGAACAACCACGCGGCCGTGTTGCCCATCCCGTGCACGAGTTGCTGGAGGGCAGGATGCAGGCCGCTCACCACGTAGGTCAGCACGCCGAGCAGGACCCCGACTGTGGCGCCGTGGTGCAGGAGCCAGGTTGCGCCGAGCAGGACGAAGACGAGGGGCGAGAGCCCTCCAAGGCTCACCGCAAGGCTCCGCACGGCCTGTACCCGAGCCAGTTGCCGCTGGGTTGCGGCCTGCCGGTGGATCTCCGCCTCGACCGCGGCACCCGCAAGGGATTCCCCTCCGCAGGCGACGACATCCCGCAGGCCCCCGGACAGCAGGCTGACCGCCTCGGCGATGCCCTCGTCCGCCAGGATGCTCGCCCGCTGGGCCGCCATAGCCCAGCGCAGGGTCAGCGCAAAGAGCGCGACGCCGACGACGAAGGGCGGGAGGACGAAGATGAGCGCGGCGGGCATCAGGGTTGACAGCCCGATGATCGTGCTGAGGGCCATGACCACGAACCCCTGCACCAGCAGGAGCACGCCCGCAAATGCCTCCCGGGCAATCTCCGTATGCTGGGCGAGGCGTGCGACGCCTGCCATGTCGGCAGCGGCGCCCTGGCGGATCGAGCGGCGGAGCGCGCTCTGCACGGCACGGCGGACCAGCTCGTCCCGGAAGGGCTCGACGATGGCCGCCAGCCGGCAGGTCACCTGCCTGGTGCCCCATGCCCCGAACACCATGGCGACCGCGAGTGCCCCGAGCCAGGCGAGGCCGGTGGCGGGGCGATGAGCGAGAAAGCCGTGATCGGTGGCGCGGGCCACCAGCCTGCCCGACAGGTAGGCGGGGAGACTCTCCGCCAGGGCCCAGCCGCTGAGGACGAGGAGCTCCCGGTGCCGGCCCCGCAGCGAGGCCAGCAGGAACCGGCGGACCTCGGCGCGCTCGCGTGCCTCGCTCACGGGTGGCTCCCGGCCGGCTGATCCGGGCGGAACAGGGATCGGTACTCCGGGTCCTTCCACAGCTCACGGTGCGGCGCCACGGCCCGCACCCGGCCGCGCTCGAGCCAGACGACGCGGTCGGCATGGGCGGCCGTCGACGCCCGGTGCGCGACGATCAGGCGGGTCCGGTCCGCCAGCTCCTCCGTCAGTGCCCGCGTGACGCTTCGCTCCGTCGCGACGTCGAGGCTGGC
>DASXNO010000298.1:0-5444 GCA_036495025.1 Actinomycetota bacterium
CCTTCGAGGAGATCGAGTGGCAGGGAGGTGAGCTGCGGCGCTTTGCCCGCCTGCTGCACACGCCGGCATACGAGGCGTGGCTGATAGCATGGGACGCCGCCGCCGACCTCGAGCTGCACGATCACGGCGGCTCCCAGGGGGCCTTTCACGTCGTCGAGGGAGTGCTCGTGGAGGCGTACACGGACCTTGCGGACCCGCTGCCGCTCCGGACGCTCCCGGTCGGCACCGGTGAGGAGCGCCAGGTGCCCGTCACACGGGTCCACCGGGTCTGGAATCCGTGGCCGGGCCGGGCGGTGAGCGTCCATGTCTACTCGCCGCCGCTCAGCTCGATGACCTTCTACGACGACCGGCCCGAGGCCTTCCTCGTGCCGCTGCGGACCGACACCATCGAGGGAGCCCCCGAGCCGGGAGGGGCCCGGTGAGCACCGTCGAGGCTCACGAGGGGTCCCGGATCGACGAGGTCCTGGAGCGGGTGCGTCGCCGGCTCCCTCACCGCCCCACCGCTGCGGAGCTCCCCGCCCTGCGGGCGCTGGGCGCGCTGATCGTGGACATCCGGCCCGTGGAGCAGCGCACCCGCGACGGCGAGCTTCCCGGTGCCGTCGTCGTGGACCGCAACGTGCTCGAATGGCGGCTCGACCCGACCTCGCCACACCGCATCCCCGAGGTCACCGGCCCGGATCAACCGATCGTCCTCGTCTGCAACGAGGGCTACGCCTCGAGCCTCGCCGCCCTCTCGCTCCAGAAGGTGGGCCTCGCCAGGGCCACCGACCTCGACGGCGGCTTCCAGGGACTGCTCAGGTTGCAGCGCGAGGCATCCCGCGCCTGAGCATCAGGACCGCGGCGTTCCGGAGGCGATCCTGTCCATCGCCTGATCCAGACGGCGCTGGCGGGTCTGCGGCTTCTTCGCCGAGGCAATCCACGCCGCGTACTCCCTTCGCTGCGTCAACGCCATGGCCTCGAACCGGGCAGCGGCTTCGGGGTGTGAGGCCAGGGCCGCCGCAAGCTCCGGTGGGACGTCCACGGTGCGCTCCGCCGCGTCCCGCTGCACGACGACGGTCACCCTGTCGCCGATCGAAGCCCCTGCCCGGGACTGCACCGCCTTGGTGACGCCGATGCAGAAGGTTCCGTCGCCGATCGGCATCGTGGAGCCGCGGTAGGCGACGCCGTTGAAGGTGACCAGCACCGGGAAACGTGCGCGGGTGCCGAAGACGTCCGAGGCATCGGCCGGGAGCCGGACGAAGGCCCCACCGCCCCGGCCCGCTTCGATGGGGGCGTCGAAGGCCATACGGAGAATCGCGTCGTCGGAGGCCATTGGCCAAAAGCTATCAGCGGCGCCTCATCGCTGCGACGGGCCGGCCTACTCCTCCTTGGGGACGATGCGGACGTCGTGGGCGGCGTCGCCAGCCACGAAGGCGAGCAGGTGGCGGCCCTCCTCCTCGAGCGCGGCGCGGTCCTTCCTTGCGGGCGCCTCGAACGGCTCCACGGTGAGGACGGCTCCGTGCCCGGACCTGGCGATCCTCCAGGTCGCAGCGAAGCGCCCGTCGAGGAGGACCGTGCCCAACCGGCCCCCGTTGCCGGGAGCCAGCGGCGGCAGACGGCCGGGATCGAGCACCCGGCTGCGATCGGCGTGGGAGAGCAGCACGTTGTCGTATTCCGGAAGGAAGCGAACAGGTGCGGGCGTGTCCGCGTGCGGGCGGGGAGCGTCGGGGAGGTCCAGCAACTCCCGGCCCCGCTGGTCGCCGAACACCCGCAGGTGCCCCCGCAGGGGCTCGACGACCTCCCGGAGGCCGGACAGCCCCGACCAGACCCCCATGTCGGCGACGGTGGCCGGACCAAGGGCCTCCAGGTAGCGCAGCAGGAGGCCTTCGACGTCGGGTCGCCCGAGGCCCCGTCCGAGCCACGTCTCGGCGCTCGCCCACGTGGCCTGCCCGCGGCTTCCCCAGATGCCGCGGGGCGGCACCTGGACGAGCGGAACGAGGTAGGTCACGGCGTAGGCGAGGGACAGGCCGTCGATGCCGGGGCGCCGCTCCGCCAGGGCCCGAGCCAGCTCGGCACGGGTCAGGGGGTGCTCCTGGACCAGCGGGAGGGCCTCGGCCAGCAACTCGCCGAGGTCGAGCCCGCGGAGGTTGCGGGCCCACGGGCTCCCGGCGAAGAGCCGCTCCAGCACCGGCTGGACCACGGGGCGCATGGCGGCGAAGTCGCCGGCCGTGACGAGGTGGACCGTCCCGCGCATGACCGTCGCCCGCACCGCCCGCCGCCGGGTGAGGAGGGCGGCCAGCTCCTCCGGGCGGAAGCTCTCCAGGCGGCTCCAGAGGCCCACGTAGGGGGCGTCGGGGGCCTGGCCCTGCATGCCGGCGAGGCGCTCGATGGCCTCCTCTGCCGTCAACGGTGTCCGTTCGAGGAGCATCTGGCGCCGCAGCGTCGCCCGGTTCAGGGCCCGGGGGCCGAGGATCTCCATGGGGGCCAGTCTCGCCTGCCGTTGCTCTCGCTGCCGTCGCTGCTTGGTTTGCACTTGGTTGCCCTGGTTGCCTTGGTCGCCAAGCCCGGCAGCCGCCGAAAATGACCCCATCCGACTAGGAGAAATAGCGTTGGCGGCTCAACACCGCGCCTCACCTTCGGTCGATACCAGACGGGCAGGGGCCAATCGGCTTGCCGTGGCGTGCGGACGCTGGACCGGGTCGGATCGCGATCGTGGAGAGGAGTCGCAATTGACGGATGCCTGGGACTGGCGGCAGAGCTTCGCTCGCTACTCCGACACGATCGAGGACCAGGTAGCGCACCCTGCAGTTCCCGAGACCCCGCAGGGCGTGGGCGCGGGCCATCAGCCCTCTGCCGCACCGCACAAGGCATCGAAGGAGTCCGGGTGGCGTCCTGACTCCGAGCCCGACACCCACCGAATCCCGCAGTCCGCGGGTCCCTCGCCTCCCGTTGCCCTGCGGGGTGGCCGTCCGTTCACCATCGCCGCCTTTGTCTGCGGCGTGGTGGCTCCCCTGTGTTTCCCCTTGATCCTCGGCCCCTTCATCCTCGGGCCCCTCGGCGTCGTCTTCGGGTTCGTCGGCTGCTCCAAGGGCGACCGGATCGGCAGGTGGGCGGGCCTCATGTCCCTCGCTACGACGGTGCTCGGGATCGCGCTCAGCCTCTGGGTGGCCCGCAACGTGGGGCTGCACTTCGAGGACTGACGGGCCGCCCGGTCCGAGTCCGGCCCCGGCGTTGGCCCCGGGCCAGGCGCGGGTACACAGATCTTGGCGTGGGTAGACAAACGGTCGTGGCAACGATCTGCCCACCCCAACGTTCCTCCGACTCCTTCGCCCTGACGGCCGAGCGGGCGATGACCTCCTCCCCTGCGGCGCTGTTCGAGGCGTGGACGCACTTCGAGCAATGGTTTGCCGCTCACGAGTGCATCCTGATGCGCCCCGAGGTCAACGCCCCCTACTTCTTCGAGGTGCACTTCGAGGATCAGCGCCATCCCCACTACGGCCGGTTCCTGCGGCTCGAGCCCGCCCGCCTCGTCGAGATGACGTGGTTCACGTCCGCCACGAAGAACGAAACCGTGGTGACCGTCGAGTTGACCCCGGCAGGCGGCGGCACGCTCCTTCGGCTCACGCACGCAGGCTTCGCTGACGAGGAGGCCCGAGACCAGCACCAGCAGGCCTGGCCGAACGTCCTTGCGCACCTCGACGAAGTCATCCGCTAACGGTCTTCGGCCATAAGCCGGTGGCGGCAACGTTGTTAGGTGTCAATCGCGCATATACGCGCGACAGGGCCCTAAGGTCGGCCCTCAATCAACGCACCCTCGCAGGTCAGCGACTTGCTGGCTGGTTGACGCGGCGACCGCGCAAAAAAAGCGGGAGTCGACCTTCGGACAGGGCAACACCGGCCAGGATCGTGAGGGCACCGAGCGCCAGGTTCCACGTAAATGGCTCGGCCAGGACGAAGGCCCCGAGGAGTACGGCCACGATTGGGATCAGGTACGTAGCCGTGGAGGCGGCGGTGGGACCCTCGTCTGCGATGAGCTGATAGTTGAGGACATAGCTGGCGCCCGTACCGGCCACACCGAGGGCCAGGACCGCGGCGATCACCGTGCCGGTCAGATGGACATGGCCATGCCCAAGGACCGGGGTTACTACGGCCAGGAGCAGGGTACCCGCCACCATCTGCCCGGTAGACAGGACGACCGCGGGAACAGGCCGGGAGGTGAGGAAGCGGCGGGCATAGACATACCCCAGGGCGTAGCAGGCTGAGGCCACAAGGGCCGCTGCGATACCGGCCAGTGTGCTTCGTTGGGGTGTGGCCCAGGGGCCAGCGAGGATGACCACGCCGAGCAAGCCGACAAGGAGGCCAGCGAGGCGGGACGGGGCAAGTCGTTCGGTGCCCGTGGCCAGGGCGGCCATCAGCGTGAACAGCGGGGTCGTGGCGTTCAGGACGCCGGCCAGGGCAGAGGTGACACGAAGTTCCGCCCAGGCGAAGAGGAGGTACGGGGCGATGTTCGTAATGATCGCCATGACGGCCAGGTGCACCCAGATGCGCGGGTTGGTCGGGAGCTTGCGCTTCGCAGCATGGGTGAGGACCAGCATGGCAACGGCCGCGGCGAGCAATCGCCCGAAGACGATCTGAAACGGGCTGAGCCCGCTGAGGGCCTCCTTGATGAAGAGGAAACCTGAGCCCCAGAGGACGCCGAGCGCCCCGAGACGGACGAGGCTCTTCGACTTCATTCGGGCGTGCCCAGCTCCAGGGACCGCCGGGCCGCTGTGAACTGGTCGTGGAAGTCTCGGGCTTCGGGTGCATCCGGGAACGCCGCCATGACAGCCGCGTCGAGCTCGTTCACTCGGCCGAGCGTACTACCGGCTCTGCGATGCGAGCCGAGCGCCAGCACGCCGAAGTGGCATGCCGCCTCGAGTTCGCCCTCCTGCACGGCCATGAGGCCGAGATCGACCCGGGTCTCAGCGAGCCTGACCGGCCATCGCTCACGGCCCGGGACCGCCAGGCATTGGGCGACGACAGCCTCGGCGTGCTCTCGGACCCGGTCGGGTCGCGCAAGCCATGCCCAGCAAGTGGCGGCGTAGAACGAGAGCTTGGCGGCGTCAAAGACGAAGTGGTGCTCGGGATGCGACGGGGTGGGCAGATTGGCGAGGCCAATGGCGCCTCGCTGAAGCGCCCGCTCAGCTTGCTCTGCGTTGCCAATTCGGGACCAGCCCTTTGCCTCCTGAACGGCAAGCTGGACGCCGGCAGAGGTGTTAGGGGCGACCAAAAGGCCGGCCCGGGCGTACGCAACGGTGTCGTCATACCGCCCGTCCACGAGCGCGAACCACGCCGAGATCTCGAACGTCCAGGCGATGATCTCCTGGTGCTCGGCGGCATGGCCGAGTTGGAACGCCGCATCCCGGCTCTCCTCGGCCGCCTCGCTGTGGCCCATGTCGAACTGGAGGCACGACAGCAGCAGCGTG
>DASXNO010000299.1:0-6147 GCA_036495025.1 Actinomycetota bacterium
GGACTTCCCTGGGAGATCGGCCTCGCCGAGACCCAGCAGGTGCTGATGGAGAACGGCCTGCGGGACCGGGTCCGGGTGCGGATGGACGGAGGGCTCAAGTCGGGCCGGGACGTGCTCGTCGCCGCCCTGCTCGGGGCCGACGAGTACTCGTTCGGGACCTCGCTCCTGCTCGCCGAGGGCTGCATCATGGTCCGGGCCTGCCACCGCGATACGTGCCCGGTCGGCATCGCCACCCAGCGCCCGGACCTGCGGGCCAAGTTCGCCGGGACCCCCCAGCAGGTGGCGGCGTACCTGACCTTCGTGGCCGAGGAGGTCCGCCAGCTGCTGGCCTCGCTCGGGCTGCGGAGCCTCGACGAGGCCATCGGCCGCGTCGAGCTGCTGCGCCGCCGGGCGATGCCGGGCCACCGGGCCGAGATGCTGGACCTGTCCCTGCTCGTGGAGAAATGGGAGGAGGGGCCACGGCATTTCGTCGCCGCCCACCCGATCCAGAAGCCCCGCTCCGCGCTCGGCGACCGGGTCTACGACGACGCCTTCGCCGCGGTGATGGCCGGCGAGGAGGTCACGCTGTCCTATGACATCCACAACTCCGACCGGACGGTGGGGGCTCGACTCGGCGGGGCGATCGCCCACGTGCACGGCGCGTCTGCGCCCCCCGGGTCCGTGCGGGTGGCATTCACCGGCGAGGCGGGCCAGAGCTTCGGGGCCTTCCTGACGGAGGGCATCGACTTCCGGCTCGTCGGCGAGGCGAACGACTACGTCGGCAAGGGGATGGGCGGCGGTCGGATTGTCATTGTCGCCCCCGAGGACGACGCCGGGGATCCCTACCTCATCGGCAACACCTGCCTCTACGGCGCCACCGGCGGTCAGCTCTTCGTCGCCGGGCGGTCGGGCGAGCGTTTCTGCGTCCGCAACTCCGGGGCGACGACCGTCGTCGAGGGGGCCGGGGACCACGCCTGCGAGTACATGACCGGCGGCACGGCCGTGATCCTCGGGACGACGGGCTGGAACCTCGGGGCCGGGATGACGGGGGGCCAGGCGTACGTCTACGACCCGGAGCTGTCCCTGCCGGCCAAGGTGAACCCCGAGCTCGTGTCGATCGTCCGGCCGGACGGGCCACAGCAGACCTTCCTCAGATGCCTGGTCGCCCAGCACGCCGAGCTGACGGGGTCGGCCCGCGCGGCGGGGCTGCTCGACGACTGGAAGGAGCACGCCCACAAGTTCTGGCGGATCGCTCCGAAGGCGGAGGTCGCCAAGATCGAAGGCAGCCACGAGGGGTCGGCCGAGCAGGCGAAGGCTTGAGCCGGTCCGATGAGGGCGAGGCGATCCCCAGCGGAGCCCTCGCCGCCAAGATGGGGATCGAGTGGGTCGAGGTCGACCCCAAGCGCGTGGTGGCGAGGATGCCGGTCGAGGGCAACACCCAGCCGTTCGGCCTGCTCCACGGCGGGGCATCCGGCGTGCTCGCCGAGACCCTGGCATCCGTCGGCGGGTGGCTGAACGCCCCGGACCGGATGGTGCTCGGGCTGGAGCTCAAGGTCAACCACCTGCGATCGGCCCGGGAAGGATGGCTGACCGGCACCGGGGTCCCGATCCATCTCGGCCGGACGACCCAGCTCTGGGAGATGCGCATCACCGACGAGAACGGCCGCCTGATCGCCTTCTCCACCTGCACGCTGGCCATCCGCCCGGTGGAGGGTGCGTGACGGCTGCGTGACCTGAAGTCAGGGCGTCTCCGTGATGTCCCTGACGGCGATCAGGTGGTGGATCGAGAGGTAGAGCGCATCCGGCCGTGAGACCGTCCTGAGGGCGCGAACTCCCTGCTGTCCGTCAATGGTCAGCGCGATCGTCCCGTACCCCAAGAGCCGTCCGGCGATGCTCCGGCGATAGCTGGCGTCGAGCACCGTCCGGAGCGGCAGGGCGCGGACTCTCGTGTACACGATGCCGTCGACGAAGAGCAGCCGCTGGTCCGTGAGCACGTAACAGGCAACCCTCCAGCGCCAGGTGCGCCAGGCAAGGAACACGGCGGACGGCGGGATGACCGCCACGCCGATGCCCGTCGCCAGACCGACGAGCACGACGCACGAGCAGGCGACGACGGTGGAGGCCAGGACGACGGGGTGCCGCCGAGTGACGGAGAGCACCAGCTCGTTGGGGGCCTGGTAGTGCTCGATGCTGGCCCGTTGGGCCGACCTCCCGGGCGGCCCCCAGGGCATCCACCCCCACTTGCGAAACGGGTCGTACCTCAGCGTCGCCATCGTTACCCCCTTCCCTGTCGGCCTCTCGCCGGGGCGATGTCGCTGGGCCCGATCCTGCGCTGGTCGGGGCGTGGTCGGAGGAAAGACCGACCAACGTTCTTGGGGGCCTAGAAGAATTCTCTGCTTGTGTGACCACGCTCTACGCGGTCAGAGAAGCAAAGAATTTCGGGACGGCCTCCGGCCGCCTGGATGCGACTGCGCCTAACCGGGAGTCCTCAGGCGTTCGACAGTAATACCTAGTCCATTTGGGGTGTTTCTGCATTATTCTGCTCCTCTGGAAAACTGACAGCCCTGGCAACAATGGCGCACTGCTCACCGAAGAGAGCGAGTCGTGGCGGAGGCGGAGGGGGACGAGCCGGACGGGGGAGCGCTGCGACCCGAGCAACGACTGGGAGCTGCACTGCGGACCGCCCGGGCACAGCGGGGGATCTCGCTCCGGGCTCTCGCCAAGCGCTTGTTCCGGGCCCACAGCAACCTCGTGGAATACGAACGGGGCCATCGCCTGGCCCCTCTCGACGTCGTCCAGGCCTACGAGGCCCAGCTCGGGATCCCGGAAGACACGCTCGTTGCGGTCTACGAGGCAGCGTACCTGGAGCTCCACGGTGAGGACCCCCTGCGCCGCCAGACGCACGTCCTCAGGGAGGCGCTCCCCACCCCGTTCCAGCTCCCCGCCGACATCGCCGACTTCACGGGGCGGGAGGCGGAGCAGGCGCAGATACGGGCGTTGGTTTCCGGAACCGGCCCCCGGGGCGCAGCCGTGGTGATCTCGGCGATCGCGGGGATGGCGGGGGTGGGCAAGACGGCGTTGGCGGTCCACCTCGGCCACGAGCTGGCGCCGAACTTCCCCGACGCTCAGCTCTTCGTCAACCTGCACGGGTACGACACGAGCCAGCGCCTGACTCCGGGGGAAGCCCTCGACGGCTTCCTCCGCGCCCTGGGAGTCTCCAACAAGGGCCTCCCCGGTACCGTCGACCGGAAGGCGAGCCTGTACCGGTCGCTGCTCGCGGGCCGGCGAGCCCTGGTGATCCTGGACAATGCCTCGTCCGAGGAGCAGGTCCGCCCGCTCCTGCCCGGCAGCCCCACGTGCCTGGTGCTCGTCACCAGCCGCAGCAGGCTCCTCGGCCTTGTCGCGAGAGAAGGGGCGCGCCTCGTCCCCCTCGACGTCCTGAGGGCGTCGGAGGCGCGGGAGCTGCTGGCCCGGGTGGCCGGGGAGGACGGCCGCTACCGGGTGGGCAGAGAACCGGAAGCCGGGACGGAGGTAGCCCGGCTGTGCGGCCGCCTCCCGCTGGCGGTACGGATCGCCGCATCCGAGCTCGCGGCGTGGCCGCAGCTCAGCATCGCCGAGCTGGCCAGGCGACTGGGCGACGAGCAACACCGCCTCGGTGAGCTGGCGACCGGCGACGTCGAGGTGCGGGCCAGCTTCACGCTCTCCTATCAGAGCCTGGCGCCCCCGGTCGCCCAGATGTTCCGCAGGCTGGGTCTCCTCGCGGGGCCAGGTTTTGGCCGCGGGGTGGCGGCCGCACTTGTCGAGGTCTCCCCGGAGGAGGCCGAGCGCCTGCTCGAGACCCTCGTGGACGCCCACCTGCTGGAGCTGGCCCCCGCCTTCGGCCGTTACCGGTTTCATGACCTGCTGCGGCTCTACGCACGGGAGCGGGCCCGTGCCGAGGAAACCGAAAGCGATCGTGAAGCCGCCTTCGGGCGAATGTTCGACTGGTACCTGGACACTGCGGACGCCGCCGAGCGGCTCTTGATCCCCGGCCGTGGACGCCTGCCGTATGAGCCAACGGGCCGTTGGGACGAGCCGGTCTTCGCTACCCGCGGCGAGGCCCTGGGGTGGTTCGAGGCGGAGCGGGCGAATCTCGTGGCCGCAACGCATCAGGCCGCTGACCTCGGGTTTCACTCCCTGGCCTGGCAGCTCCCGGACGCCCTGTGGAGCTTCTTCTTCCTCCGCTCGTACTGGCCCGACTGGCGGGACACGCACCAGACCGGGCTGGCTGCGGCGCGTCAGGCCGGTGACCCCCAGGCCGAAGCCTGGATGCTGTCCGGCCTGGGGGACTACGGTCTGGAATTGCGACGGCACGAGGAGGTCGCGTCGGTGTTCAAACGGAGCGTGGCCATTTGCAAGGACATCGGGGACCGCGAGGGCCAAGCGCGGGCCCTGTGCGGCCTGGGCCGCTGCGAGAACCGCATGCGGCGGTTCGAGCAGGCGATCGACTGCGAACAGCAGGCGTTGCTCATTTCCCGGGAGATCGGCTACCCCTACCGTCAGGGAGTGGCGCTCTATCACCTCGGGGAGGCGTACTGCGACATGGGGCGCCTTGGGGACGCTCTGGATTGCCACCGGCAGGCGCTGGCGATCCGCCAGGAGCTCGGCGATCGCTGGAACGAGGGAGTCAGCCTGACCGACCTGGGCAGGGTCTTCTGCGAGCTCCGCCGGTTCGAGGACGCCATCGATTGCGAGCAGCAGTCGCTGGCCATTGCTCGGGAGGTGGGGCACCGTTGGGGTGAGGCCCGGTCGCTGGAGGTCCTCGGCATTGCCCTCCTCCAGGCCCAGGGCGTGGAGGCGGCCCGGGGCTGCTGGCGACAAGCGCTCAAGATCTTCACCGCACTTGGCGCCCCGCAGGCCGACGACCTCCGTGCCCGCCTGACAGGGACACTCGACGCGCCGTAGATTCTCGGGCGTGGACAAACCCAGGGACTACCTGCAGCCGACCCTGGACTGGGTGATCGGCTACCTCGAGTCGGTCCGGGACCTGCCCGTGGCGGCACGGGTCGCTCCGGGCGACGTCGTGCGGGCGCTCCCGGGCGCTCCTCCCTCGTCGCCGGAGGAGCTCTCCGCGATCCTCGAGGATCTGGACCGGGTCGTCCTGCCGGGCGTCACCCACTGGAACCATCCGCGGTTCTTCGGCTACTTCGGGTTGACCGGGTCGCTGCCCGGCATCGCCGGGGAGCTGATCGCCGCCGCCCTGAACACCAACCACATGCTGTGGCGGTCCTCGCCGGCCGGCAGCGAGCTGGAGGAGGTGGCGGTGCGGTGGCTGGCGCAGCTCCTGGGCCTGCCGGAGTGGTTCGGCCTCATCAATGACACCGCCTCGACCGGCACCTTCACGGCTCTGGCCACGGCCCGCCACCGCGTCGACCCGGCTGCCCGGTCCCGGGGCCTTGCCGGAGGGCCGGCGATGGCGGTCTACACGTCGGACCAGGCCCATTCCTCCGTCGACAAGGCGGTGGTGGCGCTGGGGATCGGCACCGACAACCTTCGGAAGATCCCCACCGATGCCGAGTTCCGGATGGACCCCGGCGCCCTCTCGGCCGCCATCGCCGCCGACGTGGCGGCAGGTGTCCGGCCGGCCGCCGTCGTGGCGACGGTCGGGACGACGGCGACCACCAGCATCGACCCCGTCGACGCCATCGCCAGCGTCTGCAAGCGGGAGCGGGTCTGGCTGCACGTCGACGCCGCCTATGGCGGGGTGGCCGCCGCGGTGCCCGAGCTGCGCTGGATCCTGCGGGGGGCCGAACGGGCCGACTCCCTCGTGGTGAACCCCCATAAGTGGCTGTTCGTGCCGATCGACTGCAGCGTGCTCTACCTGCGCGACCCGGAGGCGACCCGGGAGGCGTTCTCCGTCGTGCCCGACTACCTCCGCAGCACCGAGGGCGTACCCAACCTCATGGACTACGGCATCGCCCTCGGCCGGCGGTTCCGGGCACTGAAGCTGTGGATGGTCATGCGGTCGATGGGGACCGAGGGCATCGTGGCGGCGCTGCGGGAGCACGTCCGGCTGGCGCAGCTCCTCGCGGGCTGGGTCGCCGCCGAGCCTGGCTTCGAGCTGGCGGCGCCGGTCCCCCTGTCGGTGGTGAACTTCCGGTGCACGCCGCCGGGTGTCGGCGGCGAGGA
>DASXNO010000300.1:0-11500 GCA_036495025.1 Actinomycetota bacterium
GCCGCAGCCCTTCGCGATGCCCAACGTCGCCGGCGGGGCGACCTGCGCCGCGGCCAAGGCGCAACTCGAGGCGCTGGGTCTCGTCGTGACGGTCAAGTCCCCGAGCGGGACGTGTACGACCAACCCGGTGCTGCTCCAGAACCCCCCGGCGGGCCCGCCGGTGCGGAAGGGCGACGCCGCAACGCTCTACGTGCCCTGACCATCCTCACGCTGTAGGCCGGAATGGGCCGGCCTGGGTCCTAGGTGCCGCCCCTCCATGGCCGGGCCCCTCCCCGGTAGGCCTCGTTGATTCCTCGTCGGTGCGAGAGGATCCAGGCGCCGATGACCGAGGCGATCATCACGCCGATGAGCACGTTGTCGAGCGGGATGGCGTCCCGAAGGGGTCGCGAGCCGGCCATCGCTCGAGCTGCGGCCTCGGCAAGGGGGACCTCGCCCTTCTTCGAGGCGGCCGGCTCGGTCGACGGCGTGAGCGGCACGATGACGTCGGTGGCCCTGGCCTCGAGGGCGTCGAAGTTCAGGAACCCCCAGTCGTAGAGCGCCTTGGAGTCGTTGTAGCCGGCGGGGCTCTTGGCGTTGAGCACGATGGCGAGGAGGGTGTGACCGTCCCGGGTTACCTCCGATGCGAGCGAGTTGCCCGATCCGTTCGTGTAGCCGGTCTTCACGCCGATCGTCCCGGGATACAGGGTGAGGAGCTTGTTGTGGTTGACGAGGAGGTGGGTGTGCTGGCCGCCGTCCCAGGGGATGGTGTGCTGGACGGTCCCGACCATCGTCGAGAACGTCGGGTCCTTCATCGCCACCATCGTGAGCAGGGCAAGGTCCCGGGCCGTCGAGACGTGGCCGGGGGCGTCCATCCCGTGGGGGTTGACCATCGCGGTCGACGTGGCCCCCAGGGCCGCCGCCTGCTCGTTCATCAGCTGGACGAAGCCGGCCACCGTGCCGTCCGGGCTGACGCGCTGGGCCAGCGAGATCGCCATGTCGTTGCCGGAGACGAGGAGGAGCCCCCAGAGCATGTCCTGGACCGAGTAGGTCCAGCCGGGTTTGGCGTAGGTGTTCGCCCCCGGGGCGTTGTAGGCCTCGTCGGTGACCGTCTGCGTGTCATCGAGCCTGGCCCGCTGGAGCACCACGAGCGCCGTCAGGATCTTGGTCAGGCTGGCCGGGGGCCGGGGCTGGGTGTCGTTGACCTGCCACAGCACCTTGCCGTTCGAGGGGTCCACCAGAATGCCCTCGTCGGCGCCCAGCGGTGCGGGGAGGGGGTTGCCGTCGGGGCCGGGCGGAGGTGGGGGCGGCACGTAGGGGGCGGGAGGGGCCACGTGCACCGGTACCCGGTACCTGACCGGGGGCGGCGGGGGCCACGGCTTGGTCCTGGACGCGGTGGCAGCGAGGACCGGACCCGCAGACGGGACCAGGACGGTAAGAATGGTGAGGACCACCAGGAGGCGGCGTGGTGTTGTCATCGCCAGCCGGAGCATACGGGAATGGGACGCAGGCATGCTGGATTCGGGGGGGCGCTGACCGGGTGCGGACGGTGCGCTTCGGGGTGGCCGGCCTCAAGGACCCCAAGGACCTGGAGGGATCGATCGCCAGGGTCGTGGAGGGCGGCTACGCCGCCTGCGAGGTCCAGTTCGTCAAGGAATTCACGCTGAAGGAGCCCGAGGCCGAGCGCCTCGGGACCATCGCCGCCCGGGAGGGGGTCCGGCTCTCGGTCCACGCCCCGTACTTCGCGCAGCTCACGACGGCCGAGCCCGAGCGCCTGACGCTGCACCTCGGCGCCCTCCACCACTCCTGCCACCTGGCCTCCCTGATGGGGGCGAAGATCGTGGTGTGCCACCCGGGCACGACCACGGGCGACGCCGCGACCGTCCACAAGCGGGTGGTGGCCGCCCTCGACAACATCGGGCCGCGCATCGCCGACTTCGGGGTGCCCCTCGGCCTGGAGACCCCGGGGCGCAAGTCGCAGTTCGGCGCCCTGGGCGACATCGCCCTGCTGGTGCGTGACCATCCGTTCGCGACGCCGGTGGTCGACTTCGCCCACATCCATGCGGTCTCGGGGGGCCAGATGAGCTCGGTGGAGGCCTTCCGGGCGCTGTTCGCCTACATCGCGCAGCAGTTCTCGCCGCAGCACCTGTGGCCGCTGCACTGCCACTTCACGGACAACCGCTTCGGCCCCGCCGGCGAGCTCACGCATGTGCCGTACGGGGAAGGCACCCTGCGGGCCTCGAACCTGGCCGCGGCCGCCGCCGGCTTCGACTTCGCCCTGACGATCATCTCGGAGGAGCGCTGGGAGGAGTCCCACCGGGCGATCAGGGAAGACCTCGCCGCCTTCGGGGCGCCGTTGGCGGGGCCGGGCGAGCAGGTGTGCCCGCCGGCCCCACACGGCGGCTACGGCCCGCCCTGGCTGCCCTGCACGGTGCCCCTCGAGCCCCGGGGGCCGGCCCACGTCTTCGTCGACGGGGGGCGGGAGGTGCGGGTGACCAACCTCGACAAGCCCATCTTCGGTGACGACTCCTACACGAAGGGCGATCTCATCGCCTGGTACTACAACGTCGCCCCGATGCTGCTGCCGTACCTCTCCGACCGGCCCGTGGTGATGCAGCGGGTGCCCGACGGCATCTACGGCGAGGCGTTCTACGAGAAGCAGGCGCCCAAGGGCGCCCCGGAGTGGGTCCGCACCGTGCCGGTCCCCTCCGACGCCGGCCGCAAGAACGTCGACTTCGTCATCGCCGACTCGGTGGCCTCCCTCGTCTGGCTCGCCCAGATCGCCAGCGTCGAGTGCCACGCCTGGACCAGCCGCTGGCCGAGGCTTGACGAGCCCGACTACGCGGTCATCGACCTGGATCCCTTCGAACCGATCACCTACGACGACGTCCGGGCGGTCGGACGCCTCGTGCACACGGTGCTGGAGCGACTCGGCCTGCTGGGATTCCCCAAGACCTCGGGTGGGGCGGGGCTGCAGATCTTCATCCCGCTCCGGCCCGGCCATACCTACGGCGACGTGCGGGAGTTCTGCACCGGCGTCGGTCGCCTCATCACCGCCGTGTACCCGGAGAAGGCGACGCTCGAGCCGTCGATCCCGAAGCGGAAGGGACACGTATTCGTCGACGCGAACCAGAACGCCAAGGGGAAGACGCTGGTCGCCCCGTATTCCGTCCGTCCCTATCCCGGGGCGCCGGTGTCGATGCCGCTGCGCTGGGAGGAGCTCGACGAGGAGTTCCTGCCGGAGCAGTTCACCATCGCCACGGCATTCGACCGCATCGAGGCGGTGGGCGACCTGTTCGCCCCCGCCCGCATGCACCGCCAGGACCTGCACCCGGCCCTCGAGCAACTCCGGGGCTCCTAGCTACCGCCTACAATCCGTCAGCCATGACCGCACTCACCTGGCCCATCGTGCTCAGCCGGTTGCTCTCCGGACAGGACCTCGGCGAGCAGGAGGCCTCGTGGGCGATGGAGCGCGTCATGTCCGGCGACACCACACCCGCCCAACTCGGCGCGTTCGTGGCGGCGCTGCGGGCAAAGGGCGAAACGGCCGAGGAGATCGCCGGCATGGTGGCGACCATGCGCCGTCTTGCGCTCAAGGTCCCGGTGGAGGGTCCGGTCGTCGACACCTGCGGCACGGGTGGAGACCGGGCGGGCACGGTCAACGCGTCGACGATGGCCGCCTTCGTCGTGGCGGGGGCGGGGGGCAAGGTCGCCAAGCACGGCAACCGGGCGGCCTCGAGTGCATCGGGATCGGCGGACGTCCTGGAGGCGCTCGGCGTGCGGATCGACCTCGGCCCCGACCAGGTCGCCGCCTGCATCGGGGAGGTGGGCATGGGTTTCTGCTTCGCCCCGATCTTCCATCCCTCCATGCGGCACACCGCCACCGTCCGCCGGGAGGTGGGGGTGCCCACGGTATTCAACTTCCTGGGCCCGCTCACGAACCCCGCCGGGGCTCGCCATCAGGCCCTCGGGGTCTCGGACCGGTCGATGGCGCCGAAGATGGCCGAGGTCCTGGCCCGGACCGGCAGCGTGCACGCGCTCGTCCTCCGTGGCTGCGACGGCCTGGATGAGATCACCCTGTCCGGGCCGACCGAGGTCTGGGAGCTGCGGGACGGCGCCGTGACGGAGTCGGTGATCGACCCCGCCGAGCTGGGGATCGCCAGGGCGCCGAGCGGGGCGCTCCGTGGCGGTCCCCCCGCACGGAACGCCGAGTTGGCCCTCGAGGTGCTCGGCGGGGCTCCCGGACCGTGCCGGGACTTCGTCCTGATCAACGCCGCGGCCGCCCTCGTGGCCGCAGACCTGGTTCAGAGCCTCGCAGACGGCCTTGCGGCGGCGACGGAGTCGATTGGCTCCGGGCGGGCGCTCGGATGTCTCAGCCGGTTGAGGACGCTCTCCAACCAGCTCGCCCCTCCCCGTTCGTAGCCGAGCTCTGGTCGGTGGCCGCGTCCTTCGCCGCGCGCCGTGCTCCTCGCTTGTGCCCGTTTTTGTGCCCGTTGCCGCCGTGGCCGGTCCCGTGGTCGTCGCCAGCTCCCGTTCCGGGTCCGGCTCCGCTTCCTGCTCCGCTTCCTGCGGGGGGGACGACGGTGTGGCCCACGGAGGGGAAGGGCCGCTGCGACTCGGCCCGGGCCATCGCCATGGCCGCGGAGGGGAAGTGGCCCCTGCCGTCGTACACGAAGTAACGGGGGCGCCACTCGGGCTCGAACATCTCGTCGACGCGCCAGGGGGTGCGGGCCTCGTCCGGACGGGAGAGGTGATCGAGGAGCCAGCGCTGGGCGCGGCCCCCCAGCCCGTCGGCATCGCTTCGGGCGAGCTTGCGGCTCATCACCGAGAAGTTGAGACCGAGGTAGTGGGTGCCCCCCGTCCCGAGGTGCAGGATCGTCTCGACGAGGATGGTCTCGACGAGGCGGGGAGGGATGTCGCGCGTCGTGCGGCGCACCTGGTCGAGCGTGTACCCGCCGATGGCGGGGGCCGGTACGAACTGGCAGAAGGCGGCGGGGTGGTTGTCCGGTCCCATGGCGACCGCGAGGAGCAGGTTGCGGTCGTCGGCGTCGAAGAGCCGGCCGAGGGTCATCGCAAGGCGCTGCTCGCATCCCGGGCGGTGGGCCTCGGTCGCAAGGCCGCGCAGGGCGGATTCGAGGTAGGCGTCGAGCCGGGCGGGGTCCAGGAACTCGACCCGGAACCCGGCCTCGGTGACCGGCCGCACGGCTGCCCGCAGGCTCTCGGCGCGGGCCGGCTCCACGAAGTGGCGGCAGTCGACGATCGCCTCGTCGCCGACGTAGACCTCCCGCATCCCGGAGCGCCGGTACACGGGCAGCCATTCGTCCGAGGCGCCGAGCACGGCGACGGGCCAGCCCTGGCTGTCGGCGTAGCGGTGGAAGGCGTCCCAGGCCGAGTCCCGCTCCCAGGTGGGACCGACCGGATCGGGCGACACGAGGCAGACCCGCCCCGAGACCGAGTACGGCACGACGGTGTCGCCGTGGAAGAACAGTTCCTTGTCCTGGCGCAGGGCGAACGAGGAGAGGGAATCGCCGGCATGGACGGCGACGATCTCCCGGGCACGGTCGATGCCGCGGCCGGGGGCACGGCGGGTTGCGTAGGCCGGCCGGAACACCGTCCAGGCGGCGAGGGCGACGAGTCCCAGGCCGACGCCGACCATGGCCGAGGTCATGAAGTCGTTGACCTTGTCCGGCAGGGCGATCGAGGTGATGCCGACCAGCCGCATGGTGACGGCCGCCAGGGCCTGCCCGAGCGGCAGGTGGGGATGCCGCACCCAGATGTCGACGACGATCGTGCCGCCGAAGATGGCCGCCGCCGTGCCGGCGACCGCCGTGATCAGGGCATGGCGCACGCCCCCGCGGGCGGCGCCACCCCGGAAGGCGGACCGCTGCGCCGCCAGGTAGACGGCAACCCCCAGGGCGATGACCGCAGTTCCCACTTCCACCCCCTTGGCGAGATGGAAGACGGCGGAGCCCACGAGCAGCCCCAGAGCCGTCGCCCAGGCCCGCCGGCCCCCTCGCCGGACGCCGGCCGCAAGGAACAGCAGTCCCAGGCCCGAGACCGCCACCAGCGCTCCTGCGAACTCGGGGACGGCGAGCGGCACGATCGAGCGGAGCCACTCGACGCGCTGGAACAGCGGGGGCATGACCGCGGACACGAGGTTGAGGATGCCGACGACGGCGATGGCGGTCGCCGCCCGCGCCCGCACCGTGCGCCGGTGGCCCGCCCTGTCGGGCGGCGGCGGCCAGACGGCACCGCCGGGCAGCGAGGCGACCACGCCCGGCCGGGCGTCGGAGACCTGGCGGCGGACGTTGAGGCGCTCCAGGGTGGATCCCGCAGGCATGGGCTGGCGGCCCCGCACCAGGCGGATGTGCAGGTCGGCGCCCGCCTCGAGCTCGATCCAGGAAGCCTGACGGACCGGCCGGAAGATCGGGAGGGGGCCGATGCGGGCCCGGCACTCCTCCAGTACCTCTGCGCAGCAACCGGTGTTGGCGTAGAAGCCGTCCCCGAGCGCGGTGAGCTCGGCGAGGTGCGAGTGGCCGGTGATCATGCCCGCGTAGCCGTCGCGGATGCGAGCGAGGGCGTCGGCCCGCACGGTGTCGTTCCGCCCGCGGCGGGGGTCGAGGGCGGCATTGGCCACCGCCTCCCACACGGCGTAGGCGGCCAGCGCCAGCGCCGCGACGACGAGCACCAGGTCGGCGACGACGAGGCCCCCGAGGAACAGGAACCGGCCCGGCCAGTGCGCGATGCGCGCGCCGATCTTCGTCCCCGAGAACAGGCTGAGCGTGAGCGGGAGCTTCAGCAGGAGGGCGAGCAGGAAGGGGATCACCAGCCACTTGAGGTGGCGGGCGAAGCGCCGGTACGCAAGCCGGGAGGCGATGAAGCGGGGGAACGACAGCGGGTCCGGCAGGTTGTCGGCGTCGTTGAAGTAGGCGTACTTGTGGATCGCCGGGGTGAGTTGCTGGACGACGCGGGTGCCGAGCGGGACGTCGAGCGGATCCCGGGGGTCGATGTAGGAGTTGGCCGAGTCGAGCCGGTGGCCGTGCTCCACCTGGACCCGCCGGACGCCTTGCCCGGTGTCGATCTTCAGCTCGAGGGCGAGGGCCAGCTCGCAGCAGAAGGCCTCCGTGACTGCGGTGGCGGCCCCGGTGTCCCAGGCGAGGCGGGAGTCGTGGTTCCCGAGCAGGTACACCACCCGGCGGCCCTCGCAGGCGGCGAAGGCCCGGACGGCAGCGGTCAGGCGGCCCTCCTCCTCGAGGATGGTGCGCACGTCGCGCGGGTCCCCGGCGACCAGTTCGAGGACGTCGCCCGCCAGCACCAGCACCCCCGGCCCCGAGGTGCGCTCGATTGCCGCGGTCAGGTCCTCGACCGGCCGGTGGGAGCCGTGGCCCCCGAGATGGATGTCGCTCGCAGCCAGGACCCGGCCACCGGCGGGTACGTGGATGACGAGGAGGTCTGCAACGCCGCTGCTCACCTGGGCGGATCTCCTGCCTGCTGCCTGCGCCGGGCACCGCCGGGCACCCCGGGGGCGCCGTGGGGGCGCCGTGGGGCGCCGGACAAGTATTGGTAGCCAAAGCTTAACCCGCGGGCCAAGCAGCCTGTTTGCTGGACGTTCGGTGCCGATCGCGCGCAGGCGCGCGATCTCCTCCTGACTTCCCAGGCCGGCTCCCAATCGGATCATTTGGTCCAACGGTGGTAGCGTCGTGGGAATGAAGCGACTGCGGTGGCTGCTGGTTGGCGCAGGCGTGGCCGGTGGGGCCGCCGTGGTCCTGCTTCGCCTCAAGAGCGTCCGTCAGCGCTTCCCGTCGGCCGGCCCGCCGTCGGCCGGGCCGCCGTCGGTCTCGCCGAACGGGCTGAACGGCCACGCTCCGGTGGAGCGCCGTTCCCGTTCCGACCCCGAGGCGCTGCAAGCGATGGTCGACGGCTCGGCGTCACGGGTCGGTCTTGACCTGGGGCGCCTCAAGGAGCTCAAGTCCGTCAACTACAAGCCGCTGATGGAGTACCTCGGCTACATCCAGGTGCAGCGCGGTGAGAACGAGACGCTGTTGTTCGTCCGCATGAAGGATCTGGACGAGATGGCAGACCTGGCGGGCGAGAGCCGTGACGAGCTCATCAAGCAGTTCAAGAAGCTGGGTGTCCTCCTCTCGATGAACTGAAGCGACGCCGGCGCCTGAGCCTCTGGCGCTCGAGCCTCTGGCGCTCGAGCCGCCGGGCCGGCTCCCAGAAATTCTTCGAACTTTTTCGGCGTCCCTCAAAAACAGGCCCTTTTCTGTCGGTACCCCTCCGTAAGGTCGTTGTTGCAAGCCGGTTGAGCGAACGACGAAGGAGCGGACATGGATACGCAGCAGACCGAGGGACCGGCCGCCGAACCTGGTCTCGAAGGACCGGAGGCCAACGGCGCCCGGCTGGCCACCGCCATCGATCCCCGGCTGGCGGAGGTCTGGACCACCCTCTTTGCCACCGAGCTCGACGCCGCCGACCTCTCGGACCAGGTCGGCTGGTTCCTGCGGATGGCCTACCTCCGGGGGTACCACGACGGGCTCTGCGAGCCGGACGCAGGATCGCTGTACCGGGACCTGGGGATGCGGGTGCCGCCGCGTCGCCGGGCCGCCACCACACGACCGGGCACCACCCACCGAAGGGAGGCGTAGATGATCATCGACTGCCGTGACTGCGAGATGCACGAGACCGAGCACTGCGAAGACTGCTTCGTCATGTCGCTGCTGGCGCCCCGCAACCGCCCCGTGGTCATCGATCCCGAGGAGGAGGAGGCCTTCGCCAACCTGCAGGAGGCCGGCCTGGCGCCGCCGCTCAAGTTCCGCCGGAGGGCCGGTTAGCGAAAGTTACGGCGGTAGATCAATCGTTTTATGCCTTTTTGTGCGGGGGTGCTTGAAAACTCCATGGCAACCGGCGTTTGATAACGCGCCGGAAACGAGTGGGGTGAAGGTTGCAGAAGCTGTACCTGGTCGGGTTGACAAGTGATCTGAGTGGTTTGGTGCTCTCTCGCCAGAAGGGCGTGAAGAGCGGCGGCTTCGTTGTCGATCTCGACGATCAGTTGCGGGCAAGGCTCAGCGAGCTCTACCGCCGCCATGCGGAGGGGAGCTCCCGCGAGGCTGCCCCGGCGGTCATCGAGGAGGTCGTCCCCGAGCCGGAGATGCCGGCCGAGGGCGCAGCGGGGGAGGTTGCCTCCCGCAGGAACGGGCTCCGCAGCGTGCTCACGCCGAAGGAGATCCAGGCCGAGCTGCGGTCGGGCAAGACGGTGCAGGAGGTCGCCGGGTTGGCCGGCACCGACACGTCCTGGATCGAGCGGTTCCTGAGTCCGATCCTCGCCGAGCGCAGGGGAATCGTCGACGCCGTCATGACCGGCTTCATCTCCCGGCCTCGGCAGGGAAGGTCCAGTTGCAACGTGGGTCAGGCCATCGTCGCCAACCTGAGGGAGCGGAAGGTGGCGATCTCGCCCGGGGACCTGGAGGAGGGCTGGAGCGTTGCCGGGCGCAACGGGCAGTGGGAGGTCACCTTCCGCTATTCCCTTCGGGGTCAGGTCAAGGAGGCGCAGTTCGCCTACGACCCCGACGGCGGTGTGACGGCCATGGATGAGGAGGCCTCGGTGATCGCCTGGCGACCCGCGCCGTCCACGCGTGCCGGTGGAGACGGCCGTCCCGAGGGCGAGCCCTCAGCGACACCGAAGGCCCCGCTGGGAGCGGTAGCTGCAGCCAAACCGAAGGTGAAACCCGGGCCTGCCCTGCGTGGGGACGTCGCGGCCGCCACGGCAGCCGTGTGGGGCGCCACCAAGGTGACGCCCCCGACCGCCCCGGCGCGGCGGAGCAGCTTCATGGGGGTTCGCAAGACCGACGCCGGGGCCGGACCCTCGAAGCCTGCCGCAAAGGCGGGGGCGAAGCCGCCTCCCAGGCCCGCGCCGGCGAGGGCGCCGGCACGGTCCGAGCCGGCAAAGGCGGGCGGCAGGCAGCCGTCGGCTCAGCCGGGCACCAGGCAGCCGCCGGTGCCGGGGGGTCAGCCCGACAAGCGTGTGCCGGGGGCCGCCGAGGACCGTCCCGTCCGCGCCCACAACTCGGCGAGTCCCCGCCCGAAGCGGCTCATCACCCTGGAAGACGACGAGGCGAACTGGCGCTCCGCGCTCGCCAACACGCGGGCAAAGAGAACGGCAGCCGCCCCCGGCCCGCAACAGGGTGCCCCCGCACCCAAGCCGGCGCCGAAGGCGGCGCCACAGCCCCCCGCGCAGCCGGCTCGCCCCCGGCGCAAGCGCCTCCCCGACGACTGGCTGATCGAGGAATAGGCCGCCGCCTCCACGGGAGCTGGCCGTGCCGCGGCTACCGTCCGCCCAGGTTGACGCAACCTACATCCGACTCAGGAGCTCCGACTTCTTGGCCTGGAACTCGGCGTCGGTGAGCACGCCCTGGTCGCGCAGCTTCGCCAGGTCGGCGATCTGGCTCGGGATGGTCGACTCCGGCTGCTCGATGTGCACCGCGGAGACCCGCTGGCGGTTGTTCTCCATCTCGGCGTAGATCATCTGCTCCACCTGCTCGGGGTGCGGGATGCGGGAGAAGGTGTCCTGGCCCCGTTCCCCGGCGGACTCGATCACGAGGTCCCCGGCGCCCACCAGGCGCTCGAAGAGGCTCTGGTGGTACGAGAGGTCGTTGATCCGCTCGAGCGGGATCTCCCTGCCCTCCTTGCTCAGCACCCCGGACCGCACGATGAGCCGGTCGCTCGTGAGGACGAAGTGGGTCGTGCGCCATTCGGCCAACTTCACAAGGAACGCAACGAGCCAGATCACGACGAAGACCGCCACGCCCAGCAGCGTGTAGGTCTGGGTTGGGCCCTTCAGCGTCACGGTGACCCCCACGGCCGCCGCGACGATCACCACGGCGAGGCTCGCCACCGGAGCGAAGTACCACCAGTGCGGGTGCAGGTCGAAGGCGATCTCCTCGCCGGGGTTGAGCAGCCTCCTGGGGTAGGGCACGGCTGCCTCAGGCCTCGACCTTCGAGAGGTCCGCTACCGGCTCCGGAAAGCGGGTGTGGAGGACCGAGTCGAAGTGCTCGGCCAGCCGCTGGTTCGTGCGCAGCATCGCCATGAACGCCTGCTTGGGGAGGACGAGCAGCTCGGAGTCGCCGACGGCAACCGCCCTGCGGCGGTGCACGGTGTTGAGCAGGAGGGAGATCTCCCCGAAGGAGTCCCCCGCACCGAGGCGTGCGACCTCCTCGCCGGTCTCGGCGTA
This sequence comes from Actinomycetota bacterium, assembly GCA_036495025.1. Classification (GTDB taxonomy): domain Bacteria; phylum Actinomycetota; class CADDZG01; order JAHWKV01; family JAOPZY01; genus JAOPZY01. The sequence continues at coordinate 11,208 of DASXNO010000300.1, forward strand.
GATGACGACCTCGCCCGAGAGGATGATGTACAGGGCATCGCCCGGCAGTCCGGGCTCGAAGATCAGGCTCCCGGCTCGCCAGAACAGGTTGAGGCTTTCGCCGACGATGGCCAGGAGACTGCGCTCATCGAGTGGCGAGAAATCCGGTACTCCCCGCAGCATCTGCACGAGGCTGTGTGGCATTCGAAGACTCTCCTGTCGACGGCTCCAACGCGTGGGGCAGATCGCAGATCTCGCCGCGTACCTCGGCCCTCGGCCCTGGCGCCTGAACTATCCTAAATGGCACCAGGGAC
>DASXNO010000301.1:0-53065 GCA_036495025.1 Actinomycetota bacterium
TGGTAGAAGTCCACCGCCTCCTGGACATCCCGGACATGCAGGTGGACGTGTCCCATCTTCACCTCGGCCGGCAGCGGGGCATCGAGGCGGTCGCCGGGCTCCAGGTGAGCGAGCATCTCGTCCAGGTCCATCGGATCCCGGCCCGACCGCAGGTTGCCTGCCGTGTCACGGGCGAGAAGAACGCCGTCCTCCATGCCGAAGAACCCGTCCTCGGGGCTCTCGACGTAGATCTCGATCCCATTGCCGTCCGGATCCGAGAGATAGTCCGACTTGGTCATCGTGTGGTCGGTGGGTGCCTGCGGGTAGCGGATCGAGGCGAGGCGCCCGATCACGCGGGCGAGCTCCCGGCGGTCGGGCAGTAGCAGGGCGAGGTGGTAGAGGCCCGTGGTGCGCTCGACGACGGGCCGGCTCGATCCCGGGACGAGGACGACGAGCTCGCGGCCGGCCGAAGAGCCGAACCGGAGGTCCTCCTCGGTCTCGGAGAGCAGGGTCAGGCCGACGGCGTCGCGGTAGAAGGCCTTCGCGGCCTCCCCGTCCGTCACGCCGAGGTGGACGGCCCCCACGCCGGTCGCAGCGGCAATCGAATACGGCGTGGCTGATGCGGTCGTTGTGGTCGTTACCTCGAGCATGGTCGTTTCCTCCATGTGAGGTGTAACCGCGCGCGCCGCTCGCAGATTCCCAAGGGGCCCGATTACTCGATGACTAGCTGTACCTCTTCGACCTCGCCGGTGGCATCCCGCCAGTCCTGCTTGTGGATGAGGTATCCCTTCGCCTGCGGGTTGTCCCGCTCCTCGAACGAGACGATCACGAAGACTGCGTCGGGGTAGTGCGCCTCCCGGATGTCGGTCGGCGAGGGATAGGCCCGGGTGGCCACGTGCGAGTGGAAGATCGAGGCGACGTCGAGGTCGCGCTCGTCCATGTCCTTGAGCGCCGCCAGCATCTCCCGGTCGTCGGGTCGGTAGAACACCGGCGAGGCTGCGGCGTTGGTCATGGGGTAGAGCCTCGTGGCCGCCCGCTGCGTGCCGTCGGCCTTGCCCCCGATGAACCCGCAGGCCTCGTTGGGCATGCCCTCGAGGCAGTGGGCAACCATGGCGTCGTAGACATCCCTGGGGATGACGAGCGCCGTCACGGCGCTGGCCTGACGGAGATCCGGCCCGGCTCCCCCGCCACCGTCCGCCCGATCACCGCAGCGGCCGGGGTCCCACGCCGGCGCAGATCCTCGACGAGCACACCCTCGTTCGCCGGATCGACCGCGATGAGCAGTCCGCCCGAGGTCTGGGCGTCGAAGAGCACGGTCCTGGTCGTCTCGCCGACGGAACTGTGGAAGTCCACGAAGGGGGAATAGTACGACGCGTTCCGACGGGTCCCGCCGGGCACCAGCCCCTCGGCGGCGAGGTCCGCGACCCCGTCGAGCACGGGCACCACCTCGGGCCAGATCTCGGCCGAGATGCCGGAAAGCCTCGCCACGTTGTGGAGGTGCCCCAGCAGGCCGAACCCGGTCACGTCCGTGGCGGCCTCCGCCCCCACCCCGAGCATCGCCTCGGCGGCCGGCCCGTTGAGCGTCGCCATGATGGCGCAGGCCTTCTCGACCAGGGCGGCGGGGGCCCGCTCCCGTTTCAGTGCCGTGGAGATGATGCCCATGGACAGCGGCTTCGTGAGCACGAGCGACAGGCCGGGCGACGCCCCCGAGGAGCGCACCAGCCGCTCGGGGTGCACCATCCCGGTGACCGCCATCCCGTACTTCGGCTCCTGGTCCTCGACCGTGTGGCCACCCACCACGGAGGCCCCGGCCTCGGTTGCCTTGTCGGCGCCCCCCTCGAGCACCCGGGCGAGCAGGTCGAAGTCCAGGTCCTGGGGCCACCCGACCAGGTTGAGGGCAAGGACCGGCCTGCCGCCCATGGCGTAGCAGTCGCTGAAGGCATTGGCCGCCGCGATGGCGCCCCAGACGTAGGGGTCGTCCACGATCGGCGTGAAGAAGTCGATGGTCAGGAGCAATGCGAGATCGTCGCCGATCCGGTAGACGGCGGCGTCGTCGGGCGCGTCGAGTCCCAGCAGGAGGTTCGGGTCCTCGCTGCGGTGGTGCTCGCCGAAGCGGCGCAGGACCTGCGCCAGGTCACCGGGACCGAGCTTGCAGGCTCAGCCGGCGCCGTGCGAGAACTGGGTGAGGCGGGGCGTGCGTGTCTGCATCGGTCCTTTATATCCGCTCCCCGGAGTTGCGCCGAGCTTTGAGCGAAAGCCGCACGAACCTGGGTTGCTCCAGCACGGCTCCGGGGCGGTGGCCCCGGCCGCGGTAGCCTGGGACCGTGACGGATACCGATCGTCCAAAAAACCAAAAACGCCCAACCCCTTCCCGTACGTCTGCCGCGCAGCGGTCCCGGGAGTCGAGCGGTGAGCCGGCCCGGCCCAAGGATGCCAAGGAGGGGCCGGAATCGCCGGCCCGCGAGCCCGCCGCCCCCCGGGGGAAGGAGCCCCACAACGCCGTGCCGACGGGCATGGTCAACCGGTTCAGCCGGCTCGCGGCGACCTCCCTCAAGGGCTCGATGCGCCTGGCGATGCTCGGCCCCCGCTCCCTGATCGGCAGGGACTCCCCCGCCAAGCTCCTCGAGGACCTGCATCTGGCGACTGCCGAGGACCTCGTCGAGACCCTGGGCAGGCTGAAGGGGACGTCGATGAAACTCGGCCAGCTCGCCTCGTTCATCGACGCCGGGGTCCTGCCGGCCGATGTCCGGGACATGTACCAGAACGTCCTCGGGTCACTGCGGGACGCGGCGCCGCCGATGCGGCGAGAGCTGGTCGGCGAGGTCTTCCGCCACGAGTTCGGCGCCGATGCCGAACAGCTTTTCGCCACCTTCAGCGAGGAGCCCATCGCCGCGGCGAGCCTCGGCCAGGTCCATCTCGCCACCACCAAGGAGGGCCAGGAGGTGGCCGTGAAGGTGCAGTACCCCGGCATCGAGGACGCCATCCGGTCCGACCTGGCCGTCACCGCGGCGGTCAAGCCGTTGATGCCCCTCCTCGCCCCCGGCCTCGACGCCGCCGACGCCCTCGAGGAGATGCGGGCTCGCATGCTCGAGGAGTGCGACTACCTCCTCGAGGCCGAGAACATGGACACCCTCGCCGACCGCTACGAGGACCACCCCTTCGTCTGGGTACCGAGGTCGGTCCCCGAGCTGTCGACGGAGCGCATCCTCACCATGGGGCGCGCCACCGGACGCCCCTTCGCCAAGATCCTGGAGGCCGACCAGGCGGAGCGCGACCGCGTCGGCGAGATGCTGTTCCGCTTCTACTACGGGTCGCTGTACCGCTACGGCTTCACAAGCGCCGATCCCCACCCGGGCAACTACTTCGTCATGGACGACGGGCCGGGCGGCGCCCCGGGAGGCGGCCCGGGCGGCGGCAAGATGGCCTTCTTCGACTTCGGGCTGGCCTGCAACCTCGACATGCGGATGATGCCGTACCTCTTCGGCGCCTTCCTCGCGCTACGCGACGGCGACGTCGAGGGCGTCTTCAAGAATGCCGTGTCGATGCGCTACGTGACGAAGCCCCAGCAGATCGACCCGCAGCGGTTCTACGACTGGGTCCGGCTGGTGCTCGACCCCATCGCCGAGGACCGCGACTACACCTTCACGCGGGAGTTCATCGCGGAGCGGACGGCAACGATGCTCGACCCGCGCAACCCGTGGTGGTCGTTCCTGCGCCAGCTCAACCTGCCCCGGTGGGCGATCCTGCTCTACCGCCTGGAGCTCGGCCTGTTCGCCGTGCTGGCCCAGCTCGGTGCCACCGCCAACTGGCACCGCATGACGCTCGAGTTCCACGAGGCGGGCGAGCCGTCGACCGAGCTCGGCAGGGCCGAGGCGGAGTGGCTGAAGACTCACCCCAAGTAGGAGTCCTCGGCCGCGGGTCCTTACCATTCGATGCCCCGCTGGGCCTTGATGCCCCGGTCGTAGGGATGCTTCAGCTTTCGCATCTCCGTCACGAGGTCGGCGACGTCGATGAGCTCGGTTGGCGCCGCCCGGCCCGTCACGACGATGTGTTGGAAGCCGGGCCGGTTGGCCAGCACCTCGACGACCTCGCCGACCGGGACCCAACCGAAGGTGAGCGGGTAGGTGAACTCGTCGAGGACGAGCAGGTCGTAGGTGGCATCGGCGATCCGCCGCCGGACCTCCTCCCAGCCCTCCCGGGCCAGGTCGGCCGACTGCTCGAGGTCACGCGAGGTCCAGGTCCAACCGTCGCCCATCTTCTCCCAGACGATGCCGGGCCCGATGGCACCCAGGGCGCGGGCGGCCTTCTCCTCCCCCACCTTCCAGCGGCCCGACTTCATGAACTGGTAGACGCCCACCCGGTAGCCGCGCGCCCAGGCCCGGAGGACCATGCCGAACGCGGCGGTGGACTTGCCCTTGCCCTCGCCGGTGTTGACGATCAGCAGTGGCCGGTCCCTGGGGGCGTGGGTCATGGCGGTTGAGTGCCGCGCGGCGTCAGACCACGACGAGGTTCACGAGGCGGGGCGGGACCGTGACGATCTTCGCCGGCACGTTCCCGTCCAGCAGGGCGATCACCTTCTCCCGGTCGAGTGCGATCGCCTGCATCTCCTCGGGTGCGATGCTCACCGGGACCTCGACGGTGTCGCGCACCTTCCCGTTCACCTGGATGACCATCGTCGTCCGCTCCTCCGCCAGCAGGGCCTCGTCGTAGGTGGGCCAGGACTGCTTGTGGATCGAGCCCTCGTGGCCGTTGCGGTGCCACAACTCCTCGGTGATGAAGGGTGCGATCGGGGCCAGCAGCTTCAGGAAGACCTCGGCCCCCTCGCGCGGGACAGGTCCTCCGCCCTTCGAGAAGGCGTTGAGCAGCTCCATGAGCCGGGCGATGGCGGTGTTGAAGCTGAACGTGTCGAAGTCGTCCGTGACGGCCTTGACGGCTTTGTGGACCGATCGTTGCAGATCCGCCTCGAGCGGCACGGGGGCCACATCCGACAGGACCCGCCACACCCGTGACAACCAGGAGAACGCCACCCTGCCGATCTCTTCGAGGCCGTCGGCGGGGAAGTCGTAGGCGGCGCCGGGGGGGCTGCAGAACAGGATGAACAACCGGGCGGCGTCCGCACCGAAGCGGTCGACCGCCGCCGAGGCCTCGACGACGTTGCCGAGGGACTTGGACATCGCCTTGCCACCCATGCTGATGCTGCCCTGGTTGAACAGGCGCAGGAAGGGCTCGGGGAAGTCGAGCATCCCCATGTCCTGAAACGCCTTCGTGAAGAACCGGGCGTAGATGAGGTGCAACACGGCGTGCTCGATGCCGCCGACGTACTGGTCCACCGGGCACCAGGCTGCGACGGGCTCGGGGTCGAACGGCGCCTTCTCGTTGTGCGGGTCGCAGAACCGCAGGAAGTACCAGGACGAGTCGAAAAAGGTGTCCATGGTGTCGGTCTCGCGCCGCGCCGGCTTCCCGCAACGGGGACAGACGGTATTGACCCAGTCGGTCGCATTGGCGAGCGGGCCGACGGCGTCGTCGGTCGGCGTGTAATCCGCCTCCTCCGGCAGCAGGACCGGCAGGTCCTCCTCGGGCACCGGGACCTCGCCGTGCTCGGGGCAGTAGACGATGGGGATCGGCGTTCCCCAGTACCGTTGCCGAGACACGAGCCAGTCCCGCAACCGGTAGTTCACCGCAGCGTGGCCCCTGCCCTCCCTCTCCAGCCAGGCGATGACCTCGTCGATGCCCTCACCGGTGTCGGGGAACACCACCGTGCCGGTAAACGGCCCGGAGTGAACCAGCACGCCGGGGCCGGGATACGGCTCGGTCATGGTTTCGGCATCGAGCCCCGGCTCCGCGTTCTCAGGCTCGACGACAACCTTGATGGGCAGATCGTAGGTGCGAGCGAATTCGAAGTCTCGCTCGTCGTGGGCGGGCACCGCCATGATTGCCCCGGTGCCGTAGTGGCTGAGGACGTAATCGGCGGTCCACACCGGGATCTCCTCGCCGTTGACCGGGTTGATGGCCACCGCAGGCAGCGCCATACCGTGGCGGACCCGCTCGGAGGACACCCGCTCGACCTCGGTCTGCCGTCGCACCTCCTCGAGGAGCTTCTCGAACGGGCCCTCGAACTCGGTGCCGGCGACCAACTCCGGGATCAACGGGTGCTCCGGGGCCAGGATGAAGAAGGTCGCACCCCAGAGCGTGTCGGGCCGGGTGGTGAACACCGGGTAGGAAACCGGGGGCACGTCGGCCCGTGTCGGGATGACCTCGAAGGTGACCTCGGCCCCCTTGCTCCGGCCGATCCAGTTCTGCTGCTGGACAAGGACCTGGTCGGGCCACTCGAGCAAATCCATGTCGTCGATCAGGCGGGCCGCGTAGTGCGTGGTCTTGAGGAACCACTGGGCGAGGTCCCGCACCTCCGGCACGGAGCCGCAGCGCCAGCAGACCCCTCCCGAGATCTGTTCGTTGGCCAGCACCGTCTTGTCGACGGGACACCAGTTGACCGGCGCGGTCTTGCGGTAGGCGAGGCCCCGCTCCAGCAGCTTGAGAAAGATCCACTGGTTCCAGCGGTAGTAACCGGGGTCGGCGCTGATGACCTGGCGGTCCCAGTCATAGGAGAAGCCGAGGCGCGTCTGGGAGCGGCGCATCTTCTCGATGTTGGCGAAGGTCCATTCCTTGGGATGGACCCCCCGCCGGATGGCAGCGTTCTCCGCCGGAAGGCCGAAGGCGTCGTAGCCCATGGGGTGCAGGACGTCGTGGCCCTTCATCCGCCACTGCCGGGCGATGGCATCCGCGATGGAGTAGTTCTCCACGTGCCCCATGTGCATGTCGCCCGAGGGGTACGGGAACATCTCGAGGATGTAGCGCTTGCGCGCCGGATCGGGATGCGCGGGGGCGGCATGGGCCTGCTCCCGTTCCCAGGCCGCGACCCAGCGCTCCTCAAAACTCTGGGGATCGTATCGCTCCTGATTGGGGGAAACGGCCATCACGGCACAGGCTATCGCACGGGCTGGCCTGTCTCGACACTCCGAGGTGGCCCCCCGAGTCGACTCACGCTCGATTCACGCTGCAATGGCCCGCCCAGGGCCCGGGTCACTCCCCGAAGGTCTCCTCAAGCGTGCGGCCCTCTTCGGCCAGACGGCGCACCAGTGCTTCTATCTGGTTCGCCGGGAACCGGCGGTGACCGCCCAGGGTCTTCACATACGGAAGCTTCTGCTGCGTTGCCCATCTGGCGACCGTCTTGGGTGAAACATGCAGTAACGCTGCCACCTCTTTCGGTAGCAGAAAGTCGGTCTCGTTCGCCGCGATCATGCGGGACCCCCCTTTCCCGATATCGTCCGGGATCGCAACGTTCCCGGCGATTAGCCCGAATATACAAGGTCCGGGAGGGTCGTGAAAAGAGCAGAACGCGCCAAAAGACCCGCTGGTGCGGGTGGGGCAGCCCTGATGAGCGGAGGCAGCTAACTCGGCGACCTGAGACGCCCCAATGGCGGGCGTCCCAGGTCAGATCGCCGTACTCGTACTACGGGAGGAGACATCGGCGGGGCAGCGAGGATCTGCCAGGAGTTCCCGCAGCAGCCGGGGGGTTACCGCCATGGAGTTCGCCGGCCGATCCCTGCGCACCACGTCCGATGCCCCCTCCCGATCTTAAAAGGTCGTCGTCCTTGGAGAGTTCTACCTCGTGTTGAGACTCCCACCGCCAGCCAAGAAGAGTCCGGCAATTGTCGCCAAGCCGATGACCCGGGGGGCAATCCGCTTCACCATAGCTGCCATGTACAACCTCCGTTGGTTTGGTAGTGGCCGGTCCCTGCAAATGCGCTCGACTTCGAGAGTCATCATGAACTGCGTGCCTGGCCGCTCAATCCCCCAAGCGAGGGAACTACTGCGCCCTAACCAGGGGATTTCCGGGGCCTGTCGACGTGGGATGGGGGACCCCGCAGATCCCCCGCGCACGTGACGACGCCCCGTGGGAGACTCTCAACGCGGGGACGCCCCGAATCGCATGTGGAGGAGTCCGGGCAGAAGATGGCCGAGAAGCGCGCTTCAGCCCTGTACGTGTACACGACCATTCTTGGCGCGGCCGCGGTCATCGTTTACGGAGTTACTGCGGGGGCATGGAGCCAGTGGCAACCAACCTTTCGGCCCGGCAGCGTGGTGTTCTGGCTGGTCGCCTGCGCCGCCTCGAACCTCCTCCCTGCCTCGGTCACCAGCGACGTCGAGGCAACGATGAGCGGCCCCGTCAATCTCGCCATCGCCTACCTCTTCCCCGCCCCCGTCGCGGCGGCGATCGTGGGCTTCGGCTCGCTGACCGACTGGGAGATCCAGCGCGACATCTCGGTGCCCCGGGCGGCGTTCAACCGGGCGCAGCTCGCGCTCGCCACGGGGGCGGCATCGACGATGTTCCAGGTTGCCCGCCTGGGGCCGTGGCGCGTGGTCAGCGCCATTGCCATCTACAACCTGCTGAACCTTTTCTTCGTGATGGAAGCACAGCACCTCCTGCACGGAGTCCGGCTCAGCGAGGTGTTCCACCGGGTGGTTACCCCAGTGCCGAGCTTCATCGGCAGCTACCTGGTCCTCGGGTGCCTGGGCATCATCTTCGCCCTCGTCTACAAGCAGCTCGGCGGGTTTGCGGTCGCCCCCTTCCTCGTTCCATTGCTCTTCGCCCGCTACGCCCTGCGCCACTCCAAACAGCTCGAGCAGGCGCAGCGGGAGCGCCGGGCGCTTGCGGACAAGCTGATCGACGAGCGCGAGCGCGAGCGCGCCCGGATTGCGAGCGACATGCACGACCTCGTGCTGCAACGCCTGGCCGCGGTCCAGATCCAGTCGGACAACATCACCTCCGCCCTCAAGGCGGGCAAGGTCCAACAGGCGGGCGACCTGGCCTCAACCGTCAAGGAGCAGGTCGCCGGCGCGATCGCCGACATCCGCACCGCGATTGCCGACCTGCGCCGCAGCGCCCTCGACGGCGCCGACCTCGGGGGGACCCTCGACCGCTACGTCCGGGCCTTCCAGGCCGAGACCGCCATCGACGTCGACCTGGACATCGATGGCATCGAGCCGGGGCAGCTTCCCCTCCCGGTGGCACTCCTGCTCTACGAGTGCACGCAGGAGGCCCTGACCAACGTCGTCCGCCACGCCGGAGCCTCGCACGTCGACCTTCGCCTCCACCGGCTGGGCGACTCGGTGGAGCTCAAGGTGCGGGATAACGGCCGGGGCCCCTCCAGCAACGGCAAGGGGGGCGTGCATCTCGGTCTCACGCTCACCAGGGACAAGGTGGCCCTGGTCGGCGGTGGCGCATGGTTCGAGGGGTGTGAGGACGGTGGCGCCCAGGTCATCGTGCGGATCCCCGTGCGGAGCACCGACTGATGCCAAGGCCCCCTGCCGGCAAGGGCTCTCCCACCATCAAGATCCTCATCGCCGAGGACCACGTCGTGCTCGCCGAGGCGCTCGGGACGATGCTGGGCTTCGACGACGCCTTCGAGGTGGTGGGGACGGTGTCGTCCGGCGACGAGGCCGTCCAGGCCTGCGTCGACAAGAAACCCGATGTCGTCCTGATGGACTACAAGCTCGTCGGCCTGAACGGCGTCGAGGCCACCAAGGAGATCCTCAGGCTGGTGCCGACGGCCAAGGTCCTGATCCTCACCATGTTCGACAACCAGGAGATCGTGGCCGCCGCCGTCGCGGCCGGCGCGGCGGGGTTCCTGCCGAAGAACGTCGACAGCGGCGAGCTCAAACGGGCCATCCACGCCGTGGCCCAGGGCAAGGGGTTCCTGCACCCGGACGTCACGATGCCGTTCCTCGAGCGCATCGGCGCCCTTGCGAGGGCGGACTCCCGCGAGCGGCTGACCGAGCGGGAACAGGTGGTACTGCAGGAGCTGGCTTCGGGCAAGACGACGAAGGAGATCGCCGGGGCGCTCGTGGTCTCCGAGGAGACGGTCAAGACCCACCTTGCCCACATTTACCAGAAGCTCGGCGTGAACGATCGCGTGCAGGCCGTCGCCCTCGCTCTCCGCCGGGGGTTGGTCCGCTAACAGCGCCTTCTCGTTGCTGTGGAGTACCGCATTGGTACGTCACAGCAACGAAAAGGAGAGACTTTGCACGTGATCCCCGCCCCCGGTATTGGCGACCGCCGTCCCGTTCGGCGCGTCGCCCTTGCCTCCCTGGTCGCCGCCCTGGTCCTGGTGGCGCTGAAGCTCGCGACGGCTCTCGCCACCGGGAGCCTCGCCATGCTCTCGGAGACCGCCCACTCCGGGCTCGACGCGATGGTGACCGCCCTGACCCTCTACGCGGTCGCCGTGGCTGCCCGGCCCCCGGACGCCGACCACCCCTACGGCCATGGGAAGGCCGAGAACGTGGCGGCGATGGCGGAGGCCGTCGCCCTGCTGCTGCTCGCGGTCACCCTGGGCCGGGAGGCGGTCCTCCACCTCCTGCACCCCGGCCCACCGATCAAGCTCGCCTGGTACGCGTTCGCCGTCATGGGTGCGTCGATGGCGCTCGACTCCTTCCGGTTCCGCCTCCTCTCGGCGACGGGGCGCAAGTACCACAGCCCCGCCCTCCTGGCCGACGCCGTCAACTTCAAGGCCGACCTGCTGACCTCGGCCGCGGTGCTGCTGGGGCTCGCCGCCGTGAAGCTCGGCTTCAAGCAGGCGGATGCCATCGGCGGCCTCGTCGTTGCCGGCTACGTCGCCGTGCAGGCCGTCCTCATCGGCAAGCGCAGCATCGATGCCCTGATGGACCGGGCTCCCCTGGACGCGGTGCGCAGGATCCGCCAGGCCGCCGGCGCCATCCCCGGCGTCCAGGTGCGCCGGGTCCGCCTCCGCTATGCGGGCGGCCAGCCGCAGACCGACGTGGTCGTCGGCGTGTCGCGCACCGTCCCCCTGGAGCTGGCCCATTCCCTCACCGAGGAGGTGGAGGAGGCGGTCCGCTCGGTCGAGCCGGGGGCCGACGTCGTCGTCCACGTCGAGCCCCTGGCGGACGAGAAGGTCGTCGCCGAGCAGGTCCTGGCTGTGGCCGCCCGGCACCCGGCGGTGCACCAGGTGCACAACGTCTTCGTCGCCCGGCGTCCCGACGGCCTCCACATCTCGCTCCACGCCAAGTTCCCGGGGTCGATGACGCTCGCCGAGGCGCACGACATCGCCGAGCAACTGGAGGCCGACATCGCCGCCGAGGTGAACGACGTGGCCCGCGTCGACACCCACCTCGAGCCACTGGAGCGTCCGGCGACTCCGGGTGCCGACGTGACGGCGCAGCGGAGCGAACTCGTCCAGTCGGTGACGTCGCTTGCGGAGGGCCACGAGGAGGTGCGCAACTGTCACGAGGTGGTGGTGACCGACACCGAGGAAGGCCTGTCGCTTGTCATGCACTGCGAGGGGGAGCCCGGCCTCTCCGTTTCGAGGGTCCACGACGCGTCGACGATGATCGAGGACGAGATCCACCGCCGCTGGCCGGAGGTCGAGCGGGTGACCGTGCACTTCGAGCCGGCGAAGGCAACCGGCTAGCTCAGCTACCTCCGGGTGGTCCGCGGTTACGGGGTCGAGAGCCGGTCCCGTAGCACGGCGACGAGGTCGCCCTCGGGCACGGCGGTCTGCTCCCGGGTCTGGAGGTCCCGCACCGTGACCACCCCCTGCTCCTTCTCCTTCGGCCCGCGCAGCACTGCATAGGGGATGCCGCGCGCCGAGGCGTAGCCGAGCTGCTCCCCCATGCGCTCCCCGCCGAGGTAGACCTCGGTGGGGATGCCGGCGGCCCGCAGCGCCGAGGCGGTCGCCAGCGCATCGGGCCTGGCGGCGGCGTCCCACACCGCCAGGAACACCCTGGCCGGCGAAACGACGCCCTCCTCGGGACGGCTGACCAGCGGGATGATCCGCTCGATGCCGAGGGATCCCCCGACCGCGGGGATCGACCGGCCGGCGAACATCCCGACGAGCCCGTCGTAGCGGCCCCCGGAGGAAATGGCGGAAGTAGACCCCTTGTTCTGATCCGGGCCCTTGAGGGGGCCCTCGGGGTTCTGATCCGGGCCCTTGAGGGGGCCCTCGGGGAGATAAATCTCGAAAATAGGCCCGGTGTAGTAGCTGAGCCCCCGGGCCAGCATGGGGGAGAACCGGACAGCACCATCGCTCACCAGCGGGCCTGCCAGGTCGATGAGCCGGTCGACCTCGTCGAGGCCGGCACGGCCCACCTCAGAGCGACCGAGCTGCCTTCGGAGCTCATCCTCCGGTCCGGAGACCTCGTGGAGGAGGCGTGGCCCCTCCTCCACGCCTCGTTGACTGAGCTCCTGGCGCACGCCTTCCTCGCCGATCTTGTCGAACTTGTCGAGTGCCACCAGGACGTCGGTCTCCCGGGCCGGGTCGATGCCGTACGACTCGATAAGACCTCGCAGGACCTTGCGGGAGTTGAGCCGCACCTCGAAGCCCTTGAGACCGAGGGCCGCGAGGGCGTCGGTCAGGACCAGGATCGTCTCGGCGTCGGCCAGGCCGAGCTCCGGCCCGACCACGTCGACGTCACACTGGTAGAACTCCCGGAACCTGCCACGGCCGGGCCGGTCGGCCCTCCACACCGGGGCCACCTGGTAGCGCTTGAAGATCTTGCCGATGCGGTCCCCGTACTCCGCCACCACCCTGGCAAGTGGCACCGTGAGGTCGTAGCGAAGGGCGAGGTCCGCCTCTTCCGTCGCCTTGGCACCGCGCTGCGCGATCTTGAAGATCAGCCGGTCCCCCTCCTCGCCGTACTTGCCCTGCAGGATCTCCAGCCGCTCGATGGCGGGCGTCTCCAGGGGGGCGAAGCCATAGGACTCGAAGACCCCGCGCACCGTGGACAGGACCTTCTCGCGCGCCTTGACCTCGGCCGGGAGGAAGTCCCGCATCCCGGAGGGCGGCCTGGTGTTCGACGGCTCCATGCGTGCAGGGCGGGGGCTACGAGCCGGCCTCGGCGACCCGGGGCAGGTCGATGATGCGGGACAGCTCGAGGCGGATGCGGGACCCCCCACGAGGCAGGCCCTCGAAGCCCCTCCAGAGCAGCGTCAGCAGGTAGGTGACGACGGCGGACCGCTCCAGGAGCTTCGTCTCGAGCCACCACGCCACGACTGACTCGACTCCCCCGAGTAGAACGTGGGCGTAGACCGGGGCACCCTCGTCCGACAGGTCCGCCTCCTTCAGCACGGCGCCGATCGTCTCGGCCAGCCCGTCCGCGATGGTGGTCCGGACCTGCTTGAGGCGGTCGACGATCCCGGGGTCGAGCTCCGCAGACGTCTCGGCCAGCAGGTGGAACGCCTCGGGGTTCTCCTCGGCGAAGCGCAGGTAGGCGTCGATTCCGCGCCGCAGGGCGTCGAGGGGTGCCTCCGCCTTGGCCATGGCCTCCCCGAGCTTGCGCATCATCGACTGCAGGTGGTCGTCGAGCACCTCCATGTAGATCTCCGCCTTGCCGCCGGGGAAGTGCCGGTAGAGCATCGGCTTGGTGACGCCGGCCCGGTGGACGATCTCGGAGACCTCGGTCTTGCGGTACCCCTTCTCGCCGAAAACTTCGGTCGCGGCCAGGAGCAGGCGGAGGCGCCGCTCGTCTCGGGAAAGCCGCATACGCATGGGCATCTAAGTTACCTCAGGTAACTGCTAGAAACTCTTCACCGGCCATGGGTGATGTATAAGTAGGGATGGACAAGCTTCCAGCGAAAGTTCAGCAACTCCCCGCGAAAGTTCAACGCGCCGCCAAATGGAGCGAGTCTGCGTATCGGGAAGTCTACTCCCGGTACATCAAACCGGTGAACGCATACATCCTGCGCCGGGTCCGCAACCACCACGACGCCGAGGACCTGACCGCCCAGGTGTTCGTCCAGGCCCTCGACCATCTCGACCCCGAAAAGGCCGGGACGGACGAGGTGGCCTCGTGGCTGTTCACGTCTGCGAGAAACGCCACCGCCAACCACACCCGCCGGCGGCGTTACGTCGTCTCGGTCGAGGAGATCCCCGAGCCCGCCGACGAGTCGGAGGACCCGGGCGAAGCCGTGCTTGACGACGAGATGCTCAGCCGCGTGCTCGACGCCATCAGCGAGCTTCCGGAGGAGCGGCGCAAGGCCCTCATCCTGCGCTTCGTCGAGCAGCTCCCGCACGCGGAGATCGCCGAGATGCTGGGCCGCACGGAGACCTCGGCTCGGGTCCTCCTGCACCGGACCATCGCCCATTTGCGGCGCGAGGTTTCCTAGAAGGCGAGACATCTGCCTCCCACTTCGCTGCTTGATGCTCCGCTCTCCTGTGGAGCTTCGCGACGCTTCGGGGGTTCGTACACCTGAGAAACCACGTCGGTGGAAGTTACTTGAGGTAACTCGTAACACTTCGGTCGCGGGCGTGTCGTATTGAGTATGAAATCCATCCAGACTCCTGCGTTGCGCGTCTTCACCCCTCCTCTTATCCGGCGCCTTGAGGGGCGCCTCGGGCCTCTTATCCGGCGCCTTGAGGGGCGCCTCGGGCCGACGGTGGCTCCATGATCGCCTGGATGTTCCCCGGCCAGGGGTCGCAGCGACCCGGCATGGCCGGGGGCCTCGAAGCCTGCGGCGAGCTGTTCGAGATCGCCGCGGAGACACTCGACGCCGACCTTGGCCGGATCTGCACGGCCGTTCCGGCCAACGGCTCCCGGGGCAGCTTCCCGGCCGACCTGCTGCAACCGGCCCTCTACGTCACGGCAACCGGCGCCAGCCGTGCCCTGTCGAACCGGGGCCTGTGCCCCGATGCGGTCGTGGGCCACAGCCTGGGCGAGTATGCCGCCCTCACCGCTGCCGGGGCGCTCGCCTTCGAGGACGGCCTCCGGCTCGTGTCGCTGCGAGGCAAGGCCATGCTGAACGCCGCCCGGCGCAACCCCGGCGGGATGGCTGCGGTCATCGGTCTGGACACGTCCGCTGTGAAGCGCATCTGCGACGGCATCGACGGTGCGTGGGTGGCCAACCTCAACAGCCCCACCCAGACGGTGATGTCCGGCACCGACGAGGCGCTCGCGCTGGCCGCCGAGGCGTGCAGGACGGCCGGAGCGAGACGAGTGGTCCGGTTGGAGGTCCCCATTCCGGGGCACTGTCCTCTGATGAGGCCCGCCGCGCTTGAGGTTCGCAAAGTCCTTGCCGATATTCACGTGAAAGAACCAATCTGCCCGTTCTTTTCGTGTGTGGATGCGCAACCACACACCGATCCGGCCGAGATCAAGACCCTGCTGGTCGCAGCGATGACGTCGTCGGTGCGCTTCTTCGAAACGCTGACAGCCATACAGGCAGGCGGGGTCACCTCCCTCGTGGAGGTCGGTCCTGCCCGGGTCCTGTGCGGGCTGGCCCGGAGCTCGGTGCCCGACCTGCCGGCGACGTCGGTGGGCAGCGACGCGGAGGCGGAGGCATTCCGCCTCGTGTCCACCGAAGAACCGGAAGTCCTGGCCCACGAGCGGGCGGAACGAGTTGTCGTCGATGACTAGACGGGCGTTTGACGTGAAAGGACGAGGTGACGAATTGAGCATTGTCCTGGAGCCCCTCGGGAGCGAGCCGGTACCGCTCGAATGGGGGGAGCCGCTTGACGACGTCTTCGGTGAGGGCCTCTCGGTTGACGAGCGGCTGGTCCTCTCTCCCTGCGAGGGCGCACTGCGCGATCGTCGGGCGAGGGAGGGCGAGTACATCTGCGCGGGCGACGTCGTGGCCAGGGTACGGGGCACCGACGGTGAACTCGTGCCGGTGCACTCCCCCTTCGCCGGCTGGGTGATGGGCTTCCTCGTCCCGCATGGCTCGCCTGTCAGAAGAAAAGAACCGGTGCTGTGGCTCCGGAAGCACTAACGGGCATGCGGGTCTCGATCCGGGGCATCGGCAAGGCCGTGCCAGATCGGGTCGTCACGAATGCTGAGGTAGCGAAGCGACTCGGCGTCGAGCCCGAATGGATCGAGTCACGGACCGGGATCCGGGAACGCCGGTACGTCTCCGACGGAGAGTCGACCGCCACGCTCGGCCTGGCCGCCGCGCGCCAGGCCCTGGACCGGGCGGGGCTCACGCCCGCCAGCATCGGCTGCGTCGTGGTGGGGACGTGCTCGCCGGAGCACCAGTTCCCCTCGACCGCATGTGTGATCGCCCACGAGCTGGGCATGAACGCCGCCCCCGCCTTCGATGTGTCGGCGGCGTGCTCGGGCTTCGTCTACTCCCTGGCGGTCGGGGCAGCGCTGACCGACGGCATTGGCGCCCGGCGGGTCCTCGTCATCGGGGCCGACGCCCTCTCCAAGAACCTCAACTTCGACGATCCCGTGACCGCCCCGCTGTTCGGCGACGGCGCCGGGGCCGTGGTGATCGAACGGGACGAGGCCGCCGAGCCGATGCAGTTCTCGCTGGGGGCCGACGGCGCCGGCGGCGAGCAGGTCTTCATCACTGCCGGGGGCAACTACATGCCGTCCACACCCGAGACGCTCGCCGACCAACAGCACTGCATCACCATGCACGGGCGGGAGGTCTACCGCTCCGCGGTCCGGACGATGACGGCGCTCGGGGCCGAGATGGGGGCCGGCGGGTTCGACCTGCTGATTGCTCACCAGGCCAACCGCCGCATCCTCGCCGACTGCGCTGCCGCCCTCGATGTCGACATGTCGAAGGTCTACATGAACATCGACCGCTACGGGAACACGTCCGGCGCGTCGATCCCGGTCGCGATGTGCGAGGCCTGGGAAGCGGGGATGCTCTCCCCCGGCGACCGGCTGCTGCTGCTCGCCTTTGGCGGAGGCTACACGTGGGGTGGTGCCATGATCCGGTGGAACCTGTACTCTCCCGCAAGCGCCAACGGGGCCGTCCGGCAGGAGTTGGGACTCCTCGGAGCCGGGCTGACATGAGCTGCCTCAAGGACCGGGTGGGCTTCGTCACCGGCGCCAGCCGGGGGATCGGTCGGGCCTCCGTGGCGGCTCTCGCCGAAGAGGGCATGCGGCTGGCCATCGGGTACCGGGAGGACAAGGAGGGCGCGGCTGGCGTGTCGGCGCTCTGGCCCGGCTCGATCGCGGTGCGCATCGACGTCACGGACGCCGAGAGCGTCGCCGGTGCCTTCGACGAGATCGAGAAGGCACTCGGTTCCGTCGAGGTGCTGGTCAACAACGCCGGGCTGCGCCGCGACAGCCTCCTGATGCGCATGAAGGACCGGGACTGGGACGACGTCATCGCTGCCAACATGACCGGCGCCTTCCGCTGCACCAAGCGCGCCCTCCCGGGCATGCTGAAGGGTCGGTGGGGAAGGATCGTCAGCATCGGCTCGGTGGCGGGCTCGGTCGGGAACCCGGGCCAGGCCAACTACGCAGCGGCGAAGGCGGGGCTCGTCGGCTTCACGAAGTCGCTGGCGAGAGAGGTGGCAGGCCACGGCGTGACCGCCAATGTGGTCGTGCCCGGCCTCGTCGACACCGCCATGACCCTCGGCATGCCGTCGGCGCAGCGGGAGAAGCTCGTGGAGCGGATCCCGATGGCGCGCACGGGCACGCCGGAGGAGGTCGCCGAGGCGGTGCGGTTCTGTGCCAGGGCCTCGTACATGACTGGCCACACCGTCACGGTCGACGGAGGAATCACGTGAACGTGAGGCATCACGCGCGAGCAAGGCGTGAGTGGGACGCATAAGGACGCTTTGAGATACATAAGCCGTAATAGATGAGGCATGTGTGGTAGAAACGACCCAGGCGTCCCTCAAGGCGCCGTATCGAGTAAGTGGCGCCCTAAGGGCGCCTGATCAGAGGGGGACCTGGGGTCCTTCGGGGGTAGGGCTTGGGGAGGAGAGGAGACAACATGGGTACGGATGACAACAAGGAAATTCTGGAGGCCCTGCGTGAGGTGCTCGTGGACCGCCTGAAGGTCGAGGCCGAGGCGGTAACGCCACAGGCGAACCTGTTCGACGACCTCGGGCTGGACTCGATCGACCTGATGAGCGCGGTCATGGCCATCGAGGAACGCTTCGAGATCGAGGTGTCCGACGCAGAGCTGGAAAACGTCACGACCGTCGGGGAGGCAGTGGAGATCCTCGGGGCGAAGGTCGCCGCAAGTGCCTGAGAGACGCCGCATCGCGGTCACCGGCATCGGGCCGGTCACGCCGATCGGGACGGGGGTCGAGGACTTCTGGGCCGGCATGGTTGCCGGCAGGTCCGGCGCCGGGCCGATCACCCGCTTCGACGCGACGGACTTCAAGTCCAGGGTGGCCGCCGAGATCCACGACTTCGAGATCACCGACTACCTGCCGCCGAAGAACGCCCGCCGGCTCGACCGCTTCGCACAGCTCGCCTACGCCGCGGCGACCCTCGCCCTGGCGGACGCCGGGATGAAGCCGTCTGACCCCGACCCCGCGCGGGTGGGCATGGTCATCGGCAGCGGCATCGGCGGCATCGGCCTGTGGGAGGAGGAGCACACGAAGATGCTGAAGCGGGGCCCCCGCTTCGTGAGCCCATCGCTCATCGCCATGATGATCCCGAACGCCGCAGCGGGGTCCCTGGCGATCGAGTTCGGCTTCACCGGGCCGAACGAGTGCACCGTCACCGCGTGCGCCTCGAGCGGCCACGCCATCGCCAGGGCGATGGAGTACATCCGCAGCAGGGCCGCCGACGTCGTGCTGGTCGGCGGGGCGGAGTCCTGCATCTCGCCGATGTCGGTGGCGTCGTTCTGCTCGGCCCGGGCGCTCACCACTCGCAACGACGATCCCGAGCACGCCTCGAGGCCCTTCGACCGCGACCGTGACGGCTTCGTGATCGGCGAAGCGGCCACGGTGCTGGTCTTCGAGGCGATGGAGCACGCCCGCAACCGCGGTGCCCGCATCCTTGCCGAGGCCATCGGCTACGGGCTGTCGTCGGACGCCTACCACGTCGTGGCTCCCCACCCGGACGGAGCCGGCGCCTCGGCGGCCATGACCGCTGCCCTTGCCGACGCCCAGATCGCTCCGGGGGAGGTGGGCTACATCAACGCCCACGCCACCTCGACCGAGTTGGGCGACGCTTCCGAGGCCAAGGCGGTGCGCAAGGTCTTCGGCAGCCAGCCGCCCCCCACGTCGGCGACGAAGTCGATGACGGGACACCTGCTTGGGGCCGCGGGGGCCACCGAGGCTGCGGCATCCATCCTGGCGATGCTGCGGGAGAAGCTGCCGCCGACGATCAACTACGAGAACCCCGACCCCGACTGCGACCTCGACGTCGTGCCCAACCAGGCCCGGGATGCCCACGTCGACGCGGTGATGTCGAACTCGTTCGGTTTCGGGGGGCACAACGTCTCGGTGATCTTCGGCCGGCACTGAGCCGGCCGAGAAGTCTGGAAACATTTCGTCGCCAGGCGAAGGTTTTTTACCAGACTTCCGCTTTGTGATCCATACCGGGATCGACGTGGTGCAGGTGGCCCGGCTCGAGGCCGCCCTCGAGCGCTGGCCGCGCCTCGCCGAGCGTCTGTTCACTGCCGGGGAGCGGCGCTACGCCGCCGGGCGGGCCCGTCCCCTCGAGTCGCTGGCCGCCCGCTTCGCGGCCAAGGAGGCCACGATGAAGGCGCTCGGCAAGGGATGGCCGAGGATCTCGTGGCAGGACATCGAGGTCGTCCGCGGCAAGGGACGCCCGGAGCTCAGGCTGACCGGGCGGGCCGCCGCCCTCGCGGGCGGCGGCCGCCTGGCCGTGTCCCTGGCCCACGACGGCGGTGTCGCCGTGGCGCACGTGATCCTGGAGCTGCCCGAGGATCCGAACTCCTAGGAGGCCGGAACCGTCTCCGACCGCACCGCCTGCTCGCTCCCGCGCCTGCCGCCCGAGCGGAGGGCGAGACCGGCGATAACGAGGCCGAGCAGTCCCACGACGATCCCGACCACAGCAAGGGTCGTCGCCGTCGAGGCCTTGCTCGCGGCCTGGGCCTGAGCGGCCTGGAGCGACGCGAGGCGCGGGTCGAGGTTGGTCAGCTTTGCGGCGAGCTCACCGTTGGACGGGTCCTTGGCCGGGAACTGGATGCCCCCGGCGTCGGCGACGTTGCTGAAGGTCTTCTCCGACGAGGTGAAGGTCTCGTCGATGTTCTGCCCGCCGACCGAGCCCGTGAAGTGGAAGGCGTAGGTGCCGGGCCGGGTCGGCGTGAGGGCCGAGTCGTACTCGCCCTGCGTCCCGTAGGTGGCCCCGAAGGCGGGCCGCAGCGCCAGGGTCTCACCCTTCTGACCATTGAACAGGGGCGTGACGTTCAGGGTGTCGCCGAGATTGGTCACCGGCTTGCCGGACGCGTCGGCGAGGAAGAGCTGCACGGCGTTGCTGAACCCGGAGTACGTGGGCTCGTTCTTCCAGCCGACGGTGAACGTGTACGCCCCGATGGCGCGGTGCTCATGGGCCAGGGCCGGTGCTGCCGACACGACGACAGCGCTGAGGGCCGCGGCGACGACCGCGGAGCTCCACAGGAGAGCGGAGCCTGAAACCGCGGAGCTCCACAGGAGAGCGGAGCCTGAATGGGCGGCGCGACGAAGAGCATTCGACACGAAGGTTTCCTTTCGTTCGGGAGGTGGTCGAGGAAGTCAGGTGGCGGACGGCACCGGCGGAGCCCTGCCCCTCGTTGCCCGGCAGGCGACGTTGAGTGCAGGAATGACGAGGCCCGCCGGGAGGCCCAGGGCGCGAGAGGCCTCGGGAGGCACCTCGCCCCGGATGCAGGCCCCGAGGGCCTCGGCCGCCGCCGCCAGCCACCGCAGCAGCAGCGCCCCTGCGACGGCCACGAGCAACTGGATGGCGACCCCGAGGAGGAAGAGGTGGTGGGCGAACATGCCCGAGACGGGGGCTCCCGATACCAGGCGCTCCCCCGCCTCGAGGGCACAGAACGTTCCCACCTGGATCATTGCGAGCCGCATGGCGAGCTGGGGGCCGCTGTGCTCGACGGCCAAGGTGCCCCTGAGCCCGGCGCGGAAGCCGCGCATGGCCACGACCCCGAGGGCCGCCACCTCGAGCAGCAGCGCGAGTACGAGCGCGTTGCGCCAGTACGAGTGGCCCGTTGTCGCGAGGTAGGCGTCCCGCGCGTTGCTGCCGGGGAACGCCGCGAAGTACGTGAGCGAGTGGCCCGCGACGACGCCCGCAAAGGCCACGCCGGCCATCCAGGCCCCCGAGCGCCTCTTCACGGTCTCAAGGCTACCGGTGGAGCCCGTAGCGGGCCAGTACCGCCGGGGCAGCCGGGAAGACCTGCGCCAGGATGTCGATGAGGTCGGCGGGACGGGCGATGCGATAGGCCGACCGGGCGACGTACAGTGCCAGCGCGCAATCCACCCGAGCCGGAGGCCCGAGGGCAGCCAGGGCCTCGGGCGTCTGGGCGTAGACGCCACGGTAGTAGCTCGAGCTGTGGGAGTTCCAGTAGGTCATGGGCTGGCCCGCTTCGCCCTTGGCGTCGGCAGGGATCGGGGTCGAGATCCAGGCGGACAGCGTATGTTCGTAGCCGTACTCCGCCCAGCTTGCGAGGCCCTCGTCCAGCCACGGGTCGCGGGCCTGGTCGTCGGTGACCAGCGCGTAGAACCACTGGTGGCCCAGCTCGTGGCTTGTCGTTCGGCCCAGGGTTCCCGGCCCCTGCATCACATGCATGGGGTACTCGATGCCCGAGGTCCCCGGTCCGGAGGTGAGGGCGAGGCTGAAGCTCGGCCACGGAAAGGCCCCGAACCGGCGAGCGTAGGAGGCGATGACGTCGCGTACCTTCGCAACGTAGGGCTGCGGTGCGTCGCCCAGGCCCTGCGCGACGCCGACGGTGATGGCGACCGGCGTCGTGGCCCCGCCGTCGGCGGTCCCGGTCGCCAGGCTGAACTGCCCGGCCGAGAGGCCCACGTCGGGTACCCCCACGGCGCTGAAGTGGCCCGGCCGGTCGCTGACGCCCGTGGCGAGGACCGTCCAGCCGTCGGGAACGGTGACCATCAGGTCGAAGTCCGCCGCCGGGGAGGTCGTGGCCTCCGCGTAGACCGTCGTCGGCGGGTCCGTCGCCCAGCCGACGCCGGGCTCCCAGGAAAGCAGGGGGTAGAAGGTCCCCATTCGCACGGCAGGCCCGTCGTCGCCGATCCGGTCCCGGACGTTGCCGGGCAGCGTCAGCCGCCAGGGCATCGACGCCGTGACGGACTGGCCCGCGGCGAGGGGCCGGGGCAGCGGCACGACCATCGTCGTGGGGTCGGGCAGGCTCGGCGTCGCCGGTATCCCGTCCACGGTCACCGGTCCGGGGGCCAGGTGCGCCCCCTCCCGTGTGAGGACCGGCCCGTTCGGCCAGAGCCGGAAGACGAGATGGTCCGTTGGAAGGTCGGGGGTGAACACGACGCTGAGGGTGCCGGTCGCGAGGTGCCCTGCGGGCTGGATCCCGGCGGTGAGCGTGTAGCGGGGACGGTCGGCCCTGGGAGCGGCCCGTGGCGGAGGGGCCGGGCAGGTGCCGTTCGCCGGAGCATTGGAGGCCCCCACGGTCGGTGCCGGGATCGCGCTGGGGGAGGGTGGGGAGGAGGCCGTGGCGGTCGGGCTTCCGGCCGTGGCCGCCGAGGGTGACGACGGCGGGGTGGCCGGCTTCGCCGGCACCACCGCCCTCCGGGCGCCGGTCGAGCTGCAGCCGCCGCACACGAGGACCACGACCAGGGCGGCGGCCCGCCTGGCCCGGGTCACCGGAGATCTAGGCGGAACGGCGGTATCTGCTCACCGACAGCGGCACGAACACGACGAGGATGACGGCCACCCACACGAGGGTCACCGCGAGGTGGTAGGTCTGCGACGGCCATCCCTCGAGGAGCGCACGGAGCGAGTCAACC
Source organism: Actinomycetota bacterium (assembly GCA_036495025.1). Taxonomy (GTDB): domain Bacteria; phylum Actinomycetota; class CADDZG01; order JAHWKV01; family JAOPZY01; genus JAOPZY01. Next base: position 22,680 of record DASXNO010000301.1, read on the forward strand.
GTGACACTGACGGGGTTGACCTTGGCCCAGCCCTGGAGCCACCCCGGCAGGTTCGCCAGCGGGACGAACGCCGTGCTGGCGAACACCAGCGGGAAGATCCACACGAAGCTTGCCGCCTGCGTGGACTCGACGTCTCGCACCGACAGCCCGATCCAGGCCGATATCCATGAGAAGGCGAGCCCGAAGACGAGGGCCAGCACGACGCCGCTGACGGCGGGGACGAGGCCGGTGTGGATGCGGAACCCGACCAGGTAGCCCACAGCCGTCATGAGCACGACCACGAGGGCGTTGCGGACCGTGTCCGACAACGTCCGGCCGGCGAGCACCGCGGAGCGGGCCATCGGCAGCGAGCGGAAACGGTCCACCATGCCCTTCGTCAGGTCCTCGGCCAGGCCGACGCCCGTCTGGGTGGACCCGAAGATGACGGTCTGGACGAAGATCCCGGGCATGAGGTAGTCGACGTAGGCATAGCGGAACCCGGGTGCCGCCGCGATGGCGTTCCCGAAGACGTACCGGAACAGCAGGACGAACATCACCGGCTGGATGGTCGAGAAGACGAGGAGGCTCGGCACCCGCAGGTAGCGGAGCAGGTTGCGGTGGGTGACGGCAAGGATGTCCGAGACCGTCGTCGCCGCCCGGTTGGGAGGCGCAATCACCCCTTCCCGGATCTGGACGTCGGTGGCGCTCACCGCGGCCTCCTCCCGCGGCCCCTCCCTCGGGCGCCCGCGGCCTGGCCGTTCTCGGACACCTCCTCGGCGGCATGGCCGGTGAGGGTCAGGAACACGTCGTCGAGCGTCGGGCGGCGCAGGGCCAGGTCCGTGAACTCCACGCCCCCCTGGTCGAGGCGCCGGACGATCTCGGCCAGCGCGGAGCCGCCGTGCTCACCGGCGGGCACCGTGATCCGCCGGGTGATCTCGTCGACGTGTGGCTCCCCCACACCCAGGCCGGACAGCTCCGCCATCGCGACGCCGAGCTGGGAGGGGTCGCCGACCACCACCTCGATCACCTCGCCCCCGACCTGCGATTTGAGCTCGTCCGCCGTGCCCTCGGCGATGACGTGGCCTCCGTCGATGACGGCGATCCGGTCGGAGAGGACGTCCGCCTCCTCCAGGTACTGGGTGGTGAGCAGCAGCGTCGTCTCCTCCTGCACCAGCTCCCGGATGATCGCCCAGAGCTGCATCCGGCCCCGCGGGTCGAGCCCGGTGGTCGGCTCGTCCAGGAAGAGCACCTGCGGGCGGGCCACCAGGCTGGCTGCCAGGTCGAGGCGGCGGCGCATGCCCCCGGAGTAGGTCTTGGCGGTCCGGTCGGCGGCCTCGACGAGGTCGAAGCGCTCGAGCAGCTCCACCGCACGCCTCCTCGACTCGGGTTTGCCGAGGTGGTTCAGGACGCCGACGAGCTCGAGGTTCTCCCGCCCGGTCAGGTGCTCGTCGACCGCAGCGTACTGACCGGTCAGGCCGATGACCGAGCGGAGGGCGGCGGCATCCCTGACGACGTCGTAGCCCGCCACCTCCGCCCTGCCGTCGTCGGGCGGCAGCAGGGTGGTGAGGATGCGGACCATGGTGGTCTTGCCGGCGCCGTTGGGGCCGAGGAGTCCGAACACGGTCCCGCGTGGGACTTCGATGTCGACGCCGTCGAGGGCGACGACCTCACCGAACCGCTTCTTGAGTCCCTTGGCGATGATTGCGTCGTCGGCCAACAGAGCCTCCTTTCGGTCCCCCGGGGACACTCAGACACGTCAGAGGCTGATGAGAAGGAAGCTCGATGATTCCATACCTTCGGGCCGCGTGCCCCGCTTCGCGCCTGCGCCGGGCCCGGAGGCCCGGCGCAGTGGGACGGGATTTTAGCGGATCTGGCCCTTCAGGCAGTTGGCGAAGCCGGTCATCATGGCTGCGGCGACGTCCTGCATCATGCCGCGGCCGTACTGGGCGACGGCCCCCGACATGTTGATGTCCTGGCTGACCTTGACGTGGGTCTGGTTGCCCTGGTCGGTGATCTGGGCCACGACGTTGGCGTCCGCCTGCCCCTTGCCCTTCTCCTCGCGGCCGGTGGCCTTCATCACGACACGCCCCGTCTGGTTGTCGAGCTCGGTGATGGTGACGGTGCCGGCGAAGGTGAGGTCCATGGCCCCCATCTTGATCTTCATCTTGCCCTTGAAGGTCTTGTCGTCGACGATCTGGGTGAGCTGGGCGCCCGGCAGGCACTTCGCCACCTTGTCGACGTCGAGCAGGTAGGCCATCACCTTGTCAGGCGCGGCGGGTACGGTGAACTCGTTCTCGATCAGCATGCCCATCTCAACCACTCCTCCCTTTCCCTCGTCCACCCTGCCCCCATGGCAGAGCCCAGCCGTCCTCGTTCAAGCGGTTGGCAGAAGGTATGTACCCCGAATCCTTCTCTGACGTGGCGACGTGGAGCTGAGGCGACTCGAACGCCCGGCCTCCTGCATGCCATGCAGGCGCTCTACCAGCTGAGCTACAGCCCCGCCGCCCTCACCATAGCACCGCGGTTGCGGTGCCTCCACGCGGTCGCGGCCTCAGTCGGTCGCAGGCTCACCCTCACCCGGTCCGGCGGCCGGGGAATCCCCCGGTGACCCCTGGGGCGAGTCCCCAGGAGGATCGTCCGGAGCGGGGCCTGCCCCGTCGGCCTTCCCGGCGCCGCCGCCCCGACCGCGTCCACGGCGCCGGCGGCGGAGGCGGCCTCGCCGGACGGCCGGCGCCGCTTCCTTCGGGGCCTCGGGCGCCTCGTCGCCGTCGACGGCCTCCTCGTCCGTTGCGTCCACCGGCCCTTCCGGAAGCACGGAGGGTTCCCGGCGGCGGCGAGCGCTCTGGCGCTCGGGCTCGTCGGGGGCGACCCTCAGGATCAGGCGGTACTCCTGCGGCGTGGCGGGATACCCATACTCCTGCCGCAGGTCGTCGATGATCTCCTCGGCGACAAGGCCGTCGGCGGGAAGGGTCTGCAGGACGCGGGGGCGGTTCGCCATCTGTTCGAGCACCGATGGCTCGGCCCGCGACGCCCCCGAGCGCCGGCGCCGGCGGCGCCCTCCGGAGCGGCGGGCGCCCTCCGCTCCCGGAGGCGTCGGCACCTGCTGGCGGGCTCCCTGCGGGGTCCCCTTCTGGCGGGAGCCGCCCTTTCTCGGTCCCGCCTGCTGGGACGGTGCGCGTGCTGCGCCATCGGCCCCCGGGGTTGGGGCGCTCGAGGTTGCCTCGCCGGCGGCCGGCCTGCGGGCACCACCCCGGCGCCGTCTACCGCGTGACATCCGCCCTCATCCCCTGCCTCCCGCGATCTCTTCCTGCCCGGAAGGCACCTCGACGCTCCCGTCCTCTCCGACGTCGACGCGGTCCGCGTCGCGCCAGAGGCGCTCCAGCTCGTAGTACTCCCGCTCCTCGGTGTGGAACACATGGACGACGAAGTCCAGGTAATCGAGGAGGACCCAGCGGGCCTGCCGGTCCCCCTCGCGGCGGTACGCCTTGAGGCCCTCGGCGCCCAACTGCTTTTCGATCTCCTCGACGATCGTCGCCACCTGCCGCTCGTTTCGCCCCGAACAGATCACGAAGTAGTCAGTGATCCCGATCAGGGAACGGACGTCGAGGATGACGATGTCGCTGGCTAGCTTCGAAGAGGCCGCCCGTGCGGCCGCCAGCGCCTTCTCCATCGAATCACTCACCTGTTCCGACTCTCCATCCCTCCCTTCCCTGTCCTGCTCACGTCCCCCCGTTTCCCTGAGCAACTCCCTGAGCAACAAGGTCGGCTCCGAGTGCCACCGTCACGTCGACCACGCCGGATTCTGGGGATTGGGAGCCGTCCTGCCCCGACACGGCGACGGTCCCCGTACCCAGGGCTTCCGCCGCCTCCCCCCGATCCGCGTCGAGGCCTCTGTGCCAGAGTAAACGACGATCCGGGTCGAGGCGACGGGACCCTTGCCGGCGGGCCCCGGAGGCGGGGAGATCAATCTCCGGCGTGCTCGTAGAGATGCCGCTCCTCGATGTAGGAGGCCACCTCGGCCGGCACGAGGTAGTGGATCGGCCGGCCCTCCCGCACCCGGCGGCGGATGTCCGTCGACGAGATCGCGAGTGCGGGGATCTGGATGACGCTGACGCGGTCGCCGAAACGGCCGAGGTCCAGCTTGCCGAGGTCGAACTCGGGACGGGTGGCAGCAATGAACCGGGCGGTCTGCAGCACCGAGTCGGGGTCCTTCCAGGAGAGGATCTCGAGGACGGCGTCGGCGCCGGTGATGAAGAAGAGATCGGTCGTGCCGTGGAACTCGCGCAGCGCCCGGAGCGTCTCGAGCGTGTACGTCGGCCCCCGCCGGTCGACCTCGAGGCGTGACACCGAGAAATGGGGGTTGGAGGCGGTGGCGAGCACGGTGAGGAGGTACCGGTCCTCGGCCGGGGTGACCTGCCGCTTCTGCCACGGCTGGCCCGCCGGGACGAAGACAACCTCGTCGAGCCCGAACTGCCAGCGGGCCTCCTCGGCACAGACCAGGTGCCCGATGTGGATGGGATCGAAGGTGCCGCCCATGATGCCGAGCCTGCGGCGTCCGTTGCCTTCCGTCGTAGCCTCCCAGCCCCGTGCCTCTTGGCCGCCTTCGGCGACGGGCCGCAAGTCTACCGGTGCCCCCTGCTACAGGATCAGACGCGGAAGGGGCCCGGTGTCGGCGAGGGCGGCGTCGGTGGCCTCGGAACGGCTGCCGCCCGACACCAGCGACATGATCAGCCGGTAGACCTCGTCGGGCCTGGGAATGGACGTCAGTTCCCGGAGTCCGTCGTGGGAGCCGGCGGAGTCGAGGCTGATCGTGCCGTAGCCGAGGAGCCGCCCGGACAGCGTGCGGCGATAGTCGGTGTGGGTGATCTTCGAGAGCGGGACCGCCCGCACCCGGCGGGAGACAACCCCGTCGATCAGCAGGACGCGCTCGTCGGTGATGACATAGCGCGCGATCCACCAGCCTCCCGTCCTCCAGGCCAGGAACCCCGCCCCCACGAGCACGATCCAGCCGCCGATCACCCCGAGGTTCCAGTGGGGCTCGTGCGAAGCCAGCAGGCCGAAGCCGACCCCCGCCGCGATTGCGGCCAGCCAGATGCCGATGGCCCGCCCGAGCACGACGGCGTGCCGGCGGAGGACCAGGACGACCCGTTCTCCGTGAGCCAGGTACTTCTCGATGTCTCGCAGACCCGACCCCGGGGGCGGAAGCGTCGATCTCACCGCCGAGCGGTCACGAGACCAGCGTGTTGATGAACTTCGCCAGCGAGGCGGCGATGCCTCTGACGCCGTGCCATGCGTTCTTGCCGGCGACGTGCAGCGTATGGCCGGCGACCTGCGGGTTGTGCAGCACGTAGTAGACGACAAAGGCAATCGCTGCGAGAACCAGTACCTTCTTCAACATGGCTTGCCTCTCGGTGGTCGATCCCCGCGAAGCATATCTGTGGCGAAAGTAATCTAATGGGATTACAGTGATTTTTGTCAACAAGCGACTCGTCGTGCTGCTGGCGGCGCTGGCCCTGGCTGCCTGTGCGCATGCCACGACCGCAACGGGACCCGTGCCCAACCCCTCCCTTGACCTGCCGCAGGGCAACCTGACGGTCATGGGCCAGGACGGGCGGAAGTTGTCGCTCCATGTCCAGATCGCAGAGACGGCCCAGGACCGGGAGCGGGGCCTCATGGGGGTGGCGAAGATGCCGGATCAGGCCGGCATGGCGTTCCTGTTCGGCGGGCCCACCTCGACGGGGTTCTGGATGAAGGACACCCTCATCCCGCTGGACGTCGCCTTCTGGGACGGCACGGGCCGGGTCGTCGCCACCTTCACGATGACCCCGTGCAGGACCGGCTCGTGTCCCGTGTACCAGCCGGCGGCGACCTACGTCGACGCGGTGGAGATGAACGCCGGGCTGCTCGCCGCCAGGGGCATCAAGACCGGCGACAAGGTCACGCTCACGCGCTGAACGACGGTTTTCAGCGATCGCGGACTATCCTCGTGGCCGCCCAGCGTCGGGGCCGCCCAGCGCGGGAAGGGTCAGCGCAGGTGCCATTGGTACGGCGCAACGAGTTCCTTGGCTCGCTCCGGCCCCCAACTCCCCGCGAAGTACGGGTCCGGGGGCAGGCGTTCCAGCACCGGTTCGACGATCTCCCAGGCGCGCTCGATCTCGTCGGCCCGCATGAAGAGGGTGTGGTCCTCGACCATGACGTCGTGCAGCAGCCGCTCGTAGGCCTCCGCCGGCTTGGTCATGAAGGACTTCTCGTACTCGAAGTCCATCTGGACCTGGCCAAGCCGCATCTCCGGGCCGGGGAGCTTGGCGTCGAAGCTGAGCGAGATCCCCTCGTTGGGCTGCACACGGATGATGAGGTTGTTGGGGCCGGGCAGGTCGAGGCCCGATTCCTCGAACAGCAGGTGGGGTGCTGCGGCAAACGAGATCGTGATCTGGGTGGCGGACCGGGCGAGGCGCTTGCCGGTCCGCACGACGATCGGGACGCCGGCCCACCGCCAGTTCTCCACGCGCATCCGGATCGCCACGAACGTCTCGGTGATGGAGTCCGGCGCCACGTCGATCTCCTCCCGGTACCCCGGGACGAGGACACCCCGGACCACGCCGGCAACGTACTGGCCCCGCACGACGTCCCGCTCGCGGCGGCGCACCGGCGGCACGGAGCGAAGAAGCTTCACCTTCTCGTCACGGATCGATTCGGCGTCGAAGCGGGCCGGCGGTTCCATGGTCACGAAGGCCAGGAGCTGCATGATGTGGTTCTGGACGATGTCGCGCATCGCCCCCGCCTCCTCGTAGAACTTGCCCCGCCCCTCGATGCCCAGCTCCTCCGCGACGTCGATCTGCACCTGCTTCACGTAGCGGCGATTCCAGATGGGCTCGAACATGCCGTTGGCGAAGCGCAGCACCAGGACGTTCTGGACCGTCTCCTTGCCGAGGTAGTGGTCGATCCGGTAGATCTGGGACTCGTCAAAGACCTCATGGAGCTGGCGGTTCAGCTCCCTGGCGCTGGCCAGGTCGAAGCCGAAGGGCTTCTCCATGACGATGCGGCTCCCCTGGTTGAGGCCCTCCTCCCCCAGGCGGATCGCGATCATGGGGAACAGCGACGGCGGCACCGCGCAGTAGAACATCCGCCGTCCCCTCCCGTGGATGGCGGCGTCGACCTCCTCCAGGTGCTGAGCGAGGTGGTGCATCGCGCCCTCGGGCTCGAAGCCGCCGGCAAGGTAGTCGACGTGCTGGGCGAAGCGCTCCCATACCTCCGGGTCGAGACCGGTGCGGCTGTATTTGGCGACGTTGGCAGCCTGCTGCTCACGGAACTCGTCCGTGGACATCTCGGTGCGGCTGTAGCCGACGACCGCGAAGTCCTCGGGAAGCAGCGACTCCACGAAGAGGTTGTAGAGGGCCGGCATCAGCTTGCGGCCGGTGAGATCGCCGGTAGCCCCGAAGATCACGATGGTCTGGTTGTCTGGGACCTTCAACGTCACGGCTCTTCTCCTGCTGGCTGCGCCGGGTGGCCGCCCGGCCGGTCTGCCCTGTCGACGCTAGAGAACAACGAGCTGGTCGCGGTGGATGACCTCTCGTCCGCCCTTCGTACCGATGATCTCGGCAAGCAGGTCGGAGTCGAAGGCCACCAGACCCTTTGCCACCAGCTCCCCTTCCGGCCCCACGACCTCGACCGCGTCGCCGGCCTTGAAGCTGCCTTCCACCGCCTGCACCCCCGCGGCGAGCAGGCTCTTGTTGCCATGCGAGACCGCACGGCGTGCACCCTCATCGACAACGATGCGTCCCCGAGCCGCCGGTGCCCACGCGATCCACAGCTTTCGAGCCGCCTGTCGGGGCCGGCTGGCTGGAAAATATGTTCCCACGTCCCGGCCCTGCCAGACATCGACGAGGGCTCCGGGGCGATCCCCGAAGGCGATGACCACCGCCACGCCGGAGAGGCTCGCGATGCGGGCCGCCTCGAGCTTGGAGGCCATACCACCGGACCCGAGGGCCGAGCGACCGCGGGCCGCAGAGCGGAGCAGGTCGGGGGTGATCTCCTCGACGGTCGTGAGCAGGCTCGCCCCCGGCGAGCTGGGATGCGAGGTGAACACCCCCTCCACGTCGGACAGCAACACCAGGAGGTCCGCCCGGACGATGTTGGCCACCAGGGCGGCGATGCGGTCGTTGTCGCCGTAGCGGATCTCTTCCACCGCCACGGTGTCGTTCTCGTTGACGATCGGGATCGCGCCGAGCTCCAGCAGGCGTTCCAGCGTGTTGCGGGCGTTGACGTAGTGGCTCCGCTGGACGATGTCGTGCTGGGTCAGCAGCACCTGGGCCACCGGGGGCCCCTCGCTCTCCAGCAGGTCGGCCCAGAGATCCATGAGACGGCGCTGCCCGACCGCGGCTGCCGCCTGCAGCGTCGGCATGTCGGAGGGGCGCCGCTCCAGGCCGAGCGCGGACATCCCGGCGGCGATGGCACCCGAGGAGACGATCACGATCTCGACGCCGCTGCCGTGCAGGGAGAGGACCTGCTCGGTGATGCGTTGCAGCCGCTGGCGATCGGGCATGCCGTCGCCAGACGTGAGGCTGGAGGTCCCCAGCTTGACGACGACGCGCTTGGCTTCGGCCGGGCGCTGCGCCCGCTGTGCGGCCATCGGCACGGCCTCGCCGCCGACCAGGCCGCTCACGCCCTGGTCATCCGCTGGCCGGTGGAGGGCCACCACTCGAAGGTCTTGTCGCCGATACGCACGTCGTCGCCGGGCGTCGCCCCGGCTTCGGACAGCAGGCGCTCGACCCCGGCTCGATCGAGACGCTCCTGGAGGTAGGCGACCCCCTGGGGGTTGCCCAGGTCGCACATCGCCACCCAGCGCTCCACCGATCCCCCGGTTACCCGCCAGGCGCCATCCTCGTCCCTGCCCACCGACAGCGCCCGGCGCTCGGTCCTGAACAGCTCGAAGCCCCTTCGGTCGGCGGCCGCCTCCCGCTCGGCGGCGAGGACCTCGACGAGGCGGCCGACGAGGGCGTCGAGGCCGGTGCCCTCCGCGGCGGAGATCGCCAGGGGCACCACGCCGGCAGCGGCGAAGGTCCGGGAGACCCGGTCCACCACCGAGGGATCGACGGCGTCCACCTTGTTCAGGACCACCACCTCGGGGCGCTCGCCCATCGCCGGGCGGTAGGCCGTGACCTCGTGGCGAACCAGGCGGTACGCAGCGAGCGGGTCCCCCTCCGCGCTCAGGTCGACGAGGTGCACGAACGCCAGGGCGCGCTCGGCGTGACGCAGGAACCCCAGCCCGAGGCCCCGACCCTCGTGCGCGCCCTCGATCAGGCCCGGGATATCGCAGATCGTGAACCCCGAGGCGCCGGATGAGCCCGAGGCGCCGAGGGACGCTCCCGACGGCGTGGACTCCACCCGTCCGAGCGTTGGCTCCAGGGTCGTGAACGGATAGGCGGCCACCTTGGGCCGTGCCGCCGAGAGCGCCCCGACGAGGGTCGACTTGCCGGCGTTGGGGAGGCCGATCACCGCGACCTCGGCGATGAGGCGCAACTCGAGGCGGACCCAGCGCGTCTGTCCGGGCTCGCCCAGCTCCCCGAACCCCGGGGCACGCCGGGAATCGGAAAGGAAGGCGGCGTTGCCCCGGCCGCCCCGCCCGCCGGCGGCGGCAACGTAGCGGTCGCCGGGAGCCGGGAGGTCGGCCAGGACGCGGCCCTCGTCGTCCCGCACGACGGTACCCGGCGGGACGGCCAGGATCAGGTCTGCGGCGTCGGCGCCGCTGCGGTTGTTGCTCCGCCCGGGGCCGCCGCCGGCAGTCCGCTGGTGCGGATGGTCCCGGAGCCACGACAACGACCCGACGCCGTCGCCCGCAACGAACACAACCGAGCCGCCGCGACCACCGTTGCCCCCGTCGGGCCCCCCGCGGGGCTGGTACTTCTCGCGGTGGAAGGAGACGGCGCCATCGCCGCCGCTCCCCGCCGTCACCTGTACCCGCGCTTCGTCCACGAACATGCCCCAATCGTAACCTCCGGTCCGGCACTGGCCGTTAGGGGGCTCCGGGCGGTCGGGACCCGGAGGTTGGTCGTCTAGCGCGCGTATCCGCGCGATCGCGGACTATCCTCCTGAGATCGTGCGAATGAAGCTCGCCCGGGCCGCTGCGGTGACGCTGTGCCTTGTCCAGTTCACGGTCCTGCTCGGGGCGTGCAGCACCTCGCACCCGGCGGCGCACCCGACCCCGGGGTCGTCCACCTCCACGTCCACTGCGGCCGCACCGGGGACCCTGACGATCCTCGCATCCACGCAGCTCAAGCCCGCCTTCGACCAGCTCGAGACCCAGTTCGCCGCCGCCAATCCCGGCGTGAGCGCCACCGCCACGTACCAGGGCTCGCAGGCGCTCGCCACCGCCGTGCAGGCCGGTGCCCAGGGCGACCTCTTTGCCACGGATGCCGACCCGATCGCCGCGCTGGCGGCGGCCGGAGCCGTCGCGACGGCGACGGTGCAGACGTTCGCCCGCAACGAACTGGAGATCGTGGTCCCGATCGGGAACCCGAAGGCCATCCAGGGACTCCAGGATCTGGCGAATCCGGGAGTTTCCGTGGTGCTGGCCGATCCGAGCCTCCCGGCCGGCAAGGACGCCGTAACGGCACTGGCCCTCGCCGGCGTCAAGCTGACCCCGAAGGCCTCCGTTTCCAACGTCCCCCAGCTCATCACCGCCGTCCTGTCCGGCAATGCCGACGCCGGCATCGCGTTCCGCAGCGACGTTGTGGCGGGCGGCTCAGGGGTGACCGGCGTGGCGCTCCCTGCGGGGAACCCCCAGGAGACCTACCGCATCGGGGTGCTGCACAACGCTGCCAACGCGGCGGGGGCCAGCGCCTTCGTGGAGTTCGTGCGCTCGCAGAGGGGCCGGGCGATCCTTGCCGCAGCCGGGTTCGTGCCCGCGGGCTGAGCGGCGTGCCGGAGAGCGCTCAGGCGTCGATGCTGACGAAGTGCCGGCCACGGCGCTCGTGGTAGCGCACCGTGCCGGGCGCAGTGGCGAACAGCGTGTCGTCGTTCCCACGGCCCACGCCGAGACCCGGGTGAATCCGCGTCCCGCGCTGGCGGACCAGGATGGAGCCGCCCTTCACGAGCTGGCCGCCGAAGACCTTCACCCCAAGCCGCTGCGCGTGGGAGTCCCGGCCGTTCCGTGAAGCTGCTGCGCCCTTTTTGTGTGCCATATCGACTCCTACCCATGCGCCCTACGGCGCCGATGAAAACCCGGGCGCCCCTCGAGGCGCCGACTCAAAAAAGATACCAGGTGGCTATGCGCCGCTGGCGGCGGCCTCCGCCGCCGGCTCGGACTCGCCGGTCGTCTGCGGCTCGGGCTCGGCCGGCGTCTCCGGCTCGGGCTGTGGCTCCGGCTCGGCCTTGGTGTTGCCGATCGACGTGATCTCGATCAGCGAGTAGAGCTGGCGGTGGCCGGTTCGGTTCGCGTAACCGGTCTTGTTCTTGTACTTGAAGACGACCACCTTGTCGCCCTTGGCGTCGCCGAGCATCTTCGCCCCCACCGTGAAGTCGGCCGCCTCCCGGCCGTGGAGGGTACGGCCGTCGTCGGTGGAGACGAGCACGGGCGTGAAGCTCACATCGGGGTCTTTCACGGAGAGGTGCTCGATCTCGAGGACGTCGCCGGTCTTGACCCGGTACTGCTTTCCTCCCGTGCGGATCACTGCGTACATCACGCTTGCCTTCCAGACGCTTCCTGAGACGCGGTCGTGCCCTCGGAATACCGGGACACGGCATCATACCAGTCGCTCATCTAGTGGTCACCCCCGAAAGTACGGTAATTGAGGAGGGGACCACTTAGGCCTCCACATCCAGCAGGATGATGCCCCGGCCCTCACAGGTGGGGCAGACCTCGGAGAAGGCTTCCAGCAGCCCCTCGGACACCCGCTTGCGCGTCATCTGCACCAAGCCGAGCTCCGAGACACCGTAGACCTGGGTCCTGGTCTTGTCCCGGGCGAGCGCCGCCCGGAACTCCCGGACGAGCTCTTCGCGGTTGCGCTCCAGGAGCATGTCGATGAAGTCGATGACGATGATGCCCCCGATGTCCCGGAGGCGGAGCTGTTTGGCCACCTCCGCGGCAGCCTCCAGGTTGGTCTTCACGACCGTCTCCTCGAGGTTGGACTTGCCGACGAACCGTCCGGTGTTGACGTCGACAATCGTCATGGCCTCGGTCCGGTCGATGACGAGGTGACCGCCCGAAGGCAGGCCGACCCGGCGGTCGAGGCCCTTGCGAATCTGCTCGTTGACGTGGTACTCGTCGAACAGGGGCTCGCCGCCCTGGTAGTGCTCCATCCGCTCCATGAGGGAGGGGGTGACGTTGACGACGTAGTCGCGCACCTGCCGGTACACCTCTTCGTCGTCGATGATCACCCGCTCCACGTCATCGGTCAGCAGGTCCCGCACCGCCCGGAGCACCAACTCCGGCTCGGCATAGATGAGCGACGGGGGCTGCGCGTTTTTGGCCTTCTCGGAGATGTCCTGCCAGGTCTCGACCAGGCGCTCGATGTCCTCGGCGAGCTCCGGTTCCCCCACCCCCTTGGCCGCCGTCCGGATGATGAGCCCGTAGCCGCCAGGACGCAAGCGCTGCCCGACCTCGCGCAGGCGGGTGCGCTCGTCGTCGGGAAGGCGCCGGCTGACGCCGAGCGTCTCGGTGTCGGGCACGAGGACGACATACCGGCCGGCGAGCGAGATCTCCGCCGAGAGCCTGGCTCCCTTGGATCCCATGGGGTCCTTGGTCACCTGCGCCAGGATGGGCTGGCCCGACTTGAGCACCTTCTCGATGCGGCGGCTGGGGCCGTCGACGTCCTCGCTGAAGGTCACTTCCCCGGCGTAGATGACGGCGTTGCGCTCCTCGCCGATGTTGATGAATGCCGCCTCCATGCCCGGCAGGACGTTCTGGACCCGGCCGAGGTAGATGTTGCCGACGATGGAGTGATCCTGCTGCGAGGCGACGTAGTGCTCGACGAGCTCACCCTCCTCCATGACACCGATCTGCGTCCGCTGCTTGCGCACCGTGATGAGCATGGTCTTCGGCCGGGACGGGGGAATGGGCTGGCGTTCCGGACGTACCCGCCTGGACCGGCGGGCAGGACGTTTGCGGTCGGCCGGCCCTTCGATCGGGGCCAGGGCGGTCGCGGCGGCCGGTGCGGCCGGCAGGGCATCGGGCTCGGCGGCCGCGGCTGCCTTTGCCCGGCGCCGCTTGCGCCGCGGTGCCGTGGCGGGCTCTGCAGGCTCCTCCGCTGGCTGGGGGGCCAGGGAGAGGTGCGGGGCGGGCGCCGGGGCTGCGAGGTCGCCGTTCGCGGCCGCGGCGGCACCGTTGCCGGAGCCTCGCCGCCTCTTGCGGCGCCGGGGGGCCGGGGCGGGTTCGCCCTCGGCCGGGGCTGGCATGGGTGGCGGCTCCGTGCCGGCTGCGATGCCCGTCCCGGGGCCTCCGGCCTCCGGCTCGGCAGCCGGTCCAGGGGCCTCGAGCGGTACGGGTTCGGCCTCCTCGGCTTCCGAGGTCTGGGCGGCCTGGCGGCCGGCACCCCCGCCCCGCCGGCGGCGTCTGCGCCGGCGGCTCGGCGTGGGGGCCTCCGCTTCGGCCTCGGCGGCGATCTCGGCCTCACCCGATGCCTCGGCCACCACCGCGGCCTCGATGCCACCGGCGGCGGGTTCCCGCTCCGGCTCACCCGGGTGGCCGTCAGCCGGCAGGGCCTCCTCGACCGCCGCTCGGGTGGCTGCCGGACGGCGGCGGCGCCGGGGCCGGGCTTCCTGGCCCTCCGACGGGGTGTCCACCTGCGGGGCTTCGACCTGAGGCGCCTCGCCAACAGGCAGCGGCGCCACATCATCGGTGCCGCCACCCGCGTCATCCGGGGAAGGGGCTGTCGGCGGCTTGCGGCGTCGGCGTCGGCGTCGGCGTCGAGCCTCGGAGGGGGCAGCCCCCTCAACCGGCTCTCCGGCGTCTTCCCCCTGCGCCACAGACACCGGCTCAGGCTCGGGCTCAGGCTGGACCTCAGGTTGGGCCTCACGTTCCGGCTCAGGTTGGGGCTCACGTTCCGGCTCAGGTTGGGGCTCGGGTTCGGCCTGTGGCTTCCGGGCCCGGGTGGATCGCCGCGCTCGGGGAGCCTGGACCGGGGAAGCCCCCGCCTCGACCGCGGGAGGGGTCTCCGCTACGGCGGGGGGCGTTTCGGCCGCCGGAACGGCGGCCTCCACAACCGCAGCCGGTTGTTCCGCCGGCTCGGGGGCCGGCGCGGGGGCCGGGGCATCGACGGGGGCCGGCTTCGCCTTTGGCGCCGCAGGCTTGCGCTTTGCCCGCGGCTTCTTCGGCGGGGCTTCCCCGCCCGCTTCGGCCATCCCAGGAGGAACGGCCCCGGGGGCCTCGGCCACCGGCACCGGCACGGCGGCAGGTTCGGGTTCCGAGACGGGCTCGGGGGCGGGAGCCGGCTCCTCGGCGACCCCGGCGGGGGTCGCCTTGGTCTTGGCCGCCGTTTTCCGGGGGGCCCGCTTCCGGGCGGGCGCCTTTTTGGCCGTCTCAGCGGGTGCTGGGCCCACTGGCGACCCTGCTGCCGGCGTTTCCGCTGCCAACTCTGTTGCTGCTGCGGGGACTTCGGGTGCTACGGGTGGCGCCGTCGCCTTACGCCTGCGTGTCCGAGTTGCCGGCGGCGACGGTTCCGGCGCTCGGGGGTCGGCATCGTCGACCACATAACCTCCTCACTTCTCAGGGGCGGGGCGGTCCACGAATGGGACTGTCCCGCCGCCCGCTGCCGGTTCACCCGGGGTGGCCTGCCAGCATCGGCGGCCGCTCCCTCTCTACCGGCAGCGAAAATCCTTGAGCGCGGTGGGCTCGAACCGTTGGTCGAGCCCGTTTGCCCGGCGCTTGCATCCCGAATCCTCGCACGAGGGGGCACCGGGAGCAATGAGTTCCCTCCGGGGAGGCTGTCGCGCCCTGCGTCACGACCACAAAGAGTGGCGGGCACGGACTTCCAGCGAACCTCCAGCGGAGTCCCTCCGGTGAGGATCCGGAGAAGCCTGGAAGGTAACCCTCGCACTGCGACGGAAAGTTTCCAGACCTCCTATCCCCCAGCTTACCAAGGACCGAAGCAACGACCTCTCCACGACCCTCCAAGGGACTGTTCGCCACGGAGCGTGGCGGAGGGATCCTCCGGTTACACGAACCGTCGCATATGGATATTCATCAGGATTCCGACAGCACAGAAGCTCGTCAACAGGGACGAACCCCCGTAGGACACGAACGGGAGCGGGATCCCCACGACCGGCACGATACCGATCGTCATGCCGACGTTGACGAAAAGCTGGAATGCCAGCATCGCCCCCACACCGGCCGCCAACCGGGCACCGAACTGGTCCTTGGACATCATGGCAATGCGCAGCGCCCGCCAGATGAGGAACGAGAACAGCCCGATCAGCAGGAGGGACCCGGCGAATCCCGTCTCCTCCCCCACCACGGTGAAGATGAAGTCGGTGTGGTTCTCCGGCACGTAGTCCAGGTTCGTCTGGGTGCCACGGAACAGGCCCTTGCCCATCAAGCCCCCCGACGCAACGGCGGTGCGGGACTGCTGGAGGTTGTAGGCGGCCGTGCTCTTGGAGCTCTGGTCGAGGAAGGCGGTCAGCCGCTTGATCTGGTAGTCGTGGAGCAGGCCGAGGTGCAGCACGAGCACGAAGACGCCGACGCTCAAGGCCACGAGGAGCCCGATCCAGCGCAACCTGGCGCCGGCGACCACCACGATCGAGAACGCCAGGAACACCAGCACGAGGACGGTGCCGAGGTCGGGCTGCAGGTAGATGAGTCCGGCCGGGACGGCCGCCAGGGCGACCGCCAGCACGACGCGCCCCAGCCCCGTGTTGGCCCCCTTGTCGGCCCAGAGCGCCGAGAGGGCGACGATGAGCACGAGCTTCATGATCTCGGACGGCTGGATCTGCAGGATGCCGACCGTGATCCAGCGCTGTGCCCCGAGCGTCGTATGGCCGATGGGCGACAGCACGAGCACCAGCAGGCCGATGCCACCCACGTAGACGAGGGGCGCCAACCCGCGGAGCTGGCGGTAGTCGAACAGCAGGGTGACGACGAAGACGACCATCGCCAGGGCGAGGAAGGCGAGCTGGCGCTTCAGATAGAAGTTGGGATCCCGCCCGAGCGCCACCAGGCTGGGCCTCGTCGCGGAGTAGATGGCGATGCACCCGAGGACCGCGGTCGACACGGCGGCGGTGAACAGCGCCAGGTCCATGTGGCGGAGCGGGTGCTTGGCGGAGAGCCATCCGGACAGGACCTGATGGCCGCCGATGGTCTCGACCCTTCCGAGGAACACGTCCTGCTTCGCCATCAGTCGGTCCTTGCCCCGGTGGCGATGTTGTGCGCCGGCAGGTTGAACAGCCCTTCGAGGATGCGCCGGGCGATCGGGGCGGCAGTCTCGCCGCCATGGCCCGCCTGCTCGAGCATCACGACGACCACGTACTGCGGGTGGTCGGCGGGGGCATAGCTTGCGAACCAGGCGTATGGCTGTTTCCCGCTGATGTCGGCGGTACCGGTCTTGGCGGCGACGGTCACCTTGTCGAACGGGAAGCCGGCAAAGACACCGGCGGCAGTCCCCAGGGGCTGCTGGACGGCGACGCCGGCGAGGCCCTGCTGGATCACGCCGATCGCCTGGGGGCTTACGGGGAGCTGCCGGGTGACCTTTGGTGCCACCGACGTCACGGTCTGGCTGACGTCCATGACCTTCATGCCGAGCTCGGGCTGGTAGAGCGCGCCCCCGTTGGCGATGGCCCCGTACACGGCGGCGAGCTGCAGCGGCGTCACGAGCAGGTCGCCCTGGCCGATCGCCATCTGGATCGTGTAGCCGGGAAGCCAGATGTTGTATGGGAACGCCTTTGGGTTGGCCTTGTGCTGGTTCTGCAGCCAGGCGTCGTCCGGGACCCGTCCCGCCTGCTCACCGGGGATCTCGATGCCGGTGGTCGAGCCGAGGCCGAAGTCGCGGGCGAAGGCCTGGAGCTGCTCGCCCTGGCCTGCCCGGAACCGCTGCCAGAAGGTCTGCCCGAAGTTGTAGAAGACGGTGTCGCAACTCTGGATGAGGGCCTGCTGCAGGGAGATCGACCCGCTGTCGGTGGCCTGCCAGTTGTTGAAGGTCTGGTTGTAGAGGCGCACCTGGGACGGGCAGGCAAAGGAGCCGGTCGGGCTGGCGAACCCCTCGGTCATCGCTGCAGCGGCCGTCACGACCTTGAAGGTTGAACCGGGGGGGTACTGGGCCTGGATGACGCGGTCGATGAGGGGCTGGGCCGGATTGTTCTGGAACTCCGCTGCGTACTGGGCGCTGCTGAGGCCCTGGGCGAACTGGCTCGGGTCATACGTCGGCGATGATGCCATCGCGATGATCTGGCCGTTGTTCGGGTCCATTACCACGACGCCCCCCGCCGGTGCCACGTAGTCCTTGTTCGACACCTTGTCGTAGATGGTGCGGGCCTTGGCGAGGCCGTCGGCGAGCGATGCCTCGGCGAGGGTCTGGACATTGCGGTCGATTGTGGTCACCACGTCGTCGCCGGGGGTCGGGTCCTGGGTGCCGAGGATCCCACGGACGTTGCCCGAGGCATCCACCTGGTACTTGGTGAACCCATCCGTGCCGTGCAGGTACTTCTCATACGCGTACTCGATGCCACTGCGGCCGATCACCGTCCCGGGCGAGTACCCCTTGTAACGGTTGGGGTCGGAGGACCCGCTGGTGGTGGCGACCGGATAGACGCCGACGGTGCCGAGCGCATGCGCGGCGAGCGACCCGCTGGGGTAGTCGCGCAGCGGCTCCTGGACGTAGGACACGCCGGGGAACTGGTCCTGGTGTTCCTCGAGGTAGACGACCTGGTCCTTGGTCACGTCCGTTGCGACCGGCGCCGGCGTCAGCGGGCCGACCTGGGTGGTCTGCATCTTGTCGAGCAGCGTGGGCACCGGCACCCCGAGGAGCCGGGACAGGTTGTTGAGGGTGACCGCTCCCTTCGGGGTCAGGTGGAGCTTCTTGCTCGCGTCGGTGGTGGACACCGCCGAGCGGTCGACGGTGACCACGAGCGACTGGCGGTTGTCGACGAGCACCTGGCCGTTGCGGTCGAGGATCCGGCCCCGGGCCGCCAGCTTGGGCACGACGCGGACGTAGTTCTGGTCGGCGAGCTTCCGGAAGCTGTCCACCGAGAGCACCTGGAGGAACCACAGCCGGAGCACCAGGGCGACGACGAGCGACAGGAAGACCATCCCGAGGACAGCGATCCGGAGGTGGACCCGCTCCGCCCCCTGGATCATCGCCTTCATGCGCCTCTCCCCGGAAAGACGGGCTCGCCGAGACCGGCCCGGCCGGAGCCGGTCCCCTGGCCGCCACCGGCGACGCGGCGGACCACCGGATACGCGAACGGCACGAGCAGCGTGTTGTACACCCCCGTCAGTAAGATCACCTGTGCCAGCCGGCTGACCGGCTGGGCGGGCACGCCGAGCAGCAGGGCGAGCATGGTGTAGAAGGCCGTCCCGACCACGCTGCCGGCAAAGACCCCGATCAGCGGGACGGCGACGCTGGACGACTGGACGTAGGGCCGGATCGCCCCCACGACGTAGCCCACCGTGACGTACGCGAGCGCCGAGAGCCCCGTCGGGGCGTCGAGCAGGAGGTCACGCAGCATCCCCCCCACAAACCCCGCGGTCGCGCCCGGGGAGGGGCCCCGGACGAGGCCGATGCAGATCACCACGACGAGCATCAGGTCGGGGGCCACGCGGAACAGGGCGAGGTGCGGCAGCAGGGTCGTCTGCAGGAGCAGCGCGGTGAGGATGAGCAGGGGGATCCCGATGTTCCGTCGCATCTCTTGAACACCTACGCCGGCTACTGGCCCGGCAGCTTGACGGGCCGCGTGTCGAGCAGGATCAGCACCAGGCTGAGCTTGTTGAAGTCGACGAATGGCTGCACCGAAGCCGTCTGGTTCAGGCCGTCGGGCGACCGCCGGGCCGCCTTGACGCGGCCGATGGGGATGCCCGGCGGGTAGATGCCGCCGTCGTAGCCCGAGGTGACGACCGTCTCGCCCGGCGTCACCGTCGTGGTCACCCCGATGAGGTCGAAGCTCAGGTCGGACTGCCCCTTGCCGCTCACGACCCCCGTGTCGCCACTCCCGGTCAGACGGGAGCCCACCGCATGCTGCGGGTCGATGGCGAGGAGGACCTTGGAGGACCCCGGGCTCACCGCCGTGACCCGCCCGACGAGGCCGGCCTGGGCGACGACGGCCATGCCGGCGGCCACGCCCGAGCTGGCCCCCTTGTCGAGGAAGACCGTCCACTCCGCGTTGGAGGGACCCTCGCTGATGACGCTGGCCCCCAGCTTGCGACCGGCGGTCCACGGCACCTCCTGCAGGAGGCCAAGCGCGTCGTTGAGCTGGCGCTGCATCTGGGGGATCTGGTTCTGCTGGTCCTTCAGGGCGGACACCTGGGCGCGCAGCCTCGCGTTCTGGCTCTGCAGGTGCGGGATGTCGCCGATGGACCGGAAGATGCGGCCCACCGGGGACAGGGCACTGCTGACCCCGGCCTGCAGCGGGGCGAGGACGGTGAGCACCTCGTCCTGCACCTTGCGCAGCGGCCCGTTGTTGCCCTGGCGGAAGTCCAGGGTGACGACGGTGACGCTCGCCGCCAGCAGGGCTGCCAGGACGACGCGCGACCTCGTCGCCCTTCGATATGACGTTCTGCTCAAAGCGACCTCCCGAACAACGATTGGGGAGGCTGCCGGCTCAGTGGCGGCTCGAAGCGATGAGCATTGGCTTCAGCGCTTCGAATTCCTCCAGACATTTGCCGGAACCGATAGCCACGCACGACAGCGGGTTCTCGGTCAGATGCACGGGCATCCCGGTCTCATGCTTGAGGCGCTCGTCGAGCCCCTTCAGGAGGGCGCCTCCGCCGGTCAGCACGATTCCCTTGTCCATGATGTCTGCAGCCAGCTCCGGTGGCGTTCGGTCGAGCGTCGACTTGACCGCGTCGACGATCGCGTTCACCGGCTCCTCGATGGCCCTGCGGATCTCCTCCGAGGACACGATGATGGTCTTCGGCAGCCCGGTGACGAGGTCGCGCCCGCGGATCTCGGCATTCGGCTCGTCCGGCAGGGGGAACGCCGAGCCGATTGCCATCTTGATCTCCTCGGCGGTACGCTCCCCGAGCGCCAGCGAGTACTCCTTCTTGATATAGGCGATGATCGCCTCGTCGAGCTCGTCCCCACCGATTCGGATGGAGAGGGCGGTGACGATGCCCCCGAGGGAGATCACCGCCACCTCGGTGGTGCCGCCACCGATGTCGACGACCATGTTGCCCGCCGGCTCGTGGACCGGCAGGCCAGCCCCGATGGCAGCCGCCATCGGCTCCTCGATGATGTAGGCAGCCCGGGCTCCGGCGGCGATGGCAGCCTCTTCGACTGCCCGCTGCTCGACCCCGGTGATGCCCGAGGGGACGCAGATGACCACCCGGGGTTTGGCGAGGACCCGGCGTTTGTGCACCTTCTGGATGAAGTAGCGGAGCATCTTCTCGGTGACGTCGAAGTCGGCGATGACGCCGTCCTTGAGCGGCCGGATGGCGAGGATGTGGCCGGGGGTCCGGCCGATCATCCGCTTCGCCTCCGAACCGACCGCCAGGATGGCGCCGGTCTTGGTGTTGATGGCGACGACCGAGGGCTCGTTCAATACCGTGCCCCGGCCGCGGACGTACACCAGGGTATTGGCCGTCCCAAGGTCCACGGCCATGTCCCGGCCCATGAATTGAAATGCACGATCCAGTGGCATCGTCGGCTCTCCTTGCGCATGCCTGCGACGCGTCCAGCCGCAAGCGAACCGCTTGCGGCCGGTCGCCCACTACCCTACGCCAACGAGGCGGAAAATGTGGGCGCCTACGGCGAAGGCTCAGTCTCCGGTAAGCGGAAGATCTGGAAAAAACAGGCTCAGTTCGCGCTCGGCCGACTCAACCGAATCCGAGCCGTGGACGACGTTGGCGTCGATCACCAGGCCGAAGTCGCCCCGGATCGTGCCCGGTGCGGCCTTGACCGGGTCGGTCGCCCCCATGAGGGAGCGGGCAACGACGTGGGCCTGCGGCGCCTCCAGCGCCATCGCCACGATCGGCCCGGAGGTCACAAAGGACACCAGGGCGTCATAGAAGGGCTTGCCCTCGTGCTCGGCGTAGAGGGCGCCGGCGAGGCGTTCGTCGGCCCGGAGCATCCGGAGGGCCACGATCTTGAGGCCCTTGCGCTCGACCCGGTGCACGACCTCGCCCACGAGGCCGCGGCGAACGCCGTCGGGCTTCACGAACAGGAGGGTGCGCTCGCTGCGTGCCATGGGGCGGAATGATAGTCGAGCCCGGGCGCCGGGCTACTCGACCGGCCCCACCAGCAGCGTGCGGGCCTCGCCGGCCGTCGAAAGCGAGCCCGTCACCACCACGATGCCGTTCTCGCCGGCCGACCGCCCGGCGTCCTCGATCGCCTCGGCGAGCGGCTCCCTCAGGTCGGCTGTGAAGCCGAGGCGGGTGGCGATCTCGGCCAGACGCTTCGGCTCGGCGGCCCTCGGGTTCGAGGTGCGGGTGAAGATCGTCCGGGTCGCAAACGGAAGGAGCGCCGCGAGCATGCCCTCGATATCCTTGTCCTCGAAAATCGAAATGACGAACGTTCGTTCACGGCGCCCGAACGTCTCCCGCAGGGCCGGACCGAGGACGCTCGCCGCCTCGGGGTTGTGGGCGCCGTCGAGCACGATCACCGGTTCCCGGGCCACGACCTCCAGCCGGCCCGGGGAGGTGACCGACGCCAGCCCGGCCTCGACGGCCCCGGCGTCCAGCGGGCGCCCGGTCAGCTCCTCGCACGCCGCGAGGGCCAGCGTGGCATTGACGGCCTGGTGGTGGCCCAGGAGGGGCAGGAACACCTCCTCGTAGACGCCGCCCCTCGGGCCCTCGACCGTGATCAGGCGCCCCCGGAGGGCCAGCTCGTCGGCCCGGAGGTGGAAGTCCCGGCCCATGACGGCGAGGTTGGCACCCAGTTCGGCTGCCGTCGCCGCCACGAGCTGGCCGACGTCGGGATCCTGGGCGGCCGAGACCACGCTCGCCCCGGGCTTGATGATCCCCACCTTCTCCCTCGCGTTGTCGAGCGGGGTCGGGCCGAGCATCGCGACATGGTCGACGGCGACGTGCGTCAGCACCGCGACACCGCTCGGGACGATGTTGGTGGCATCCCAGGCGCCCCCCATGCCCGCCTCGTAGATGCCCGCGTCGACGCTGTGCGTCGACATCCACTCGAACGCCAGCACGGTGGTGAGCTCGAAGTAGGTCACCTGCTGGCCCGTCTGCCGCTCGACGAGCTCGACGAAGGGCAGGAGGTACTGGACCAGGGCGGCGAACTCGTCGGGGGGGATGGCATCGAGGACGACGCCTGCGGCCCCGCTCGGCTCCGTGACCGGCCCGCCGAGGAGGTACCGCTCCCGGATGCTCTGGACGTGCGGGGAGGTGTAGACGCCGGCCGTCAGCCCGTCGGCGGCGAGGACCGCGCCGATGATGCGGGCGGTCGAGGACTTCCCGTTGGTCCCGGCGATCTGCAGGGTCGGGTAGCTCGCCTCCGGGTGGTCGAGCAGCTCGACGAGCGCCTCGACCCGGGCGAGATCGGGCAGGATCCCCGGCCCCCGGGCCTCGATGAGCGCCCAGGCCTCCCGGTACGACAGCGGCGCGGCAGGAACGCCCGGGACCTCCAGCCTGCTAACCGCTGATCTCCTGCCAAACGGACACGGACGCCAGTCTAGCGGAGGGCACCGGGCTCCCCCAAGAATCGGCCCCGGCTTAGTTCCCCACCGGCACCCTGGCGAAATGCCACACGTTCGCTCGAGCTGCGGACCGGGCCGGGAATCCCCTTTAGCGAGGCAATCGAGGCACGAAATCCCCATTGCCTACCCCAAAGAGGCTAGGAGAATTGATCAGAGATAGCTATTCATTCATGATCCACGCCGGCCGACTTAGGTAAGAGTTGTTCGGCGGCAAAGTCCAGCCCTGTCGTATGGCTCGACCGGAGAGAAATGGAGGCCATTTCGTGCCCGTCCCAAAGTTTGTCGTTCCCCTGGCGGGAGGTCTCGTCGGCGTCGTGGTCCTCGGGGCTGCGGCGTTCGGCCTCGCCGCCCCCTCGAGGACCCAGGCCACGGACGCCCCGGCGCCGACGATCGATGCCCTGACTTCCGGGATGGGCTCTGCGGGCGCCACTGGCGCGGGGAGCGTCAAGAAGGCCACAACCCATCCGACCACCACCTCGCCGAGCACCGGCTCGGCCCCGAACTCCTCCGGAGCACTCAACCCGGCCACCGGCGCAGCGAGCTCGGCCACCGGCGCCGCCACGGGAGCCTCCACCACGGCCAGCGGCTCGCCGACCCCAACCGCCGGGTCGCTCAACCCGCCGGCCGGTGCGTCGAAACCTGCCGCCGGCACCGTGCACGCCGCGACCAGCACCACCGGTGCCCAGCCGAGCGTGACTCCCGCCACTGCTGCCTCCAAGGGCGCCGGCACGACGAGCGCCGACGCCAGGGCGAGCGTCACCTCCCTGCTGAGCGCGCTCCCGCGGGCTGACCTGACCTCCCTGTTCAGGCACCTCCCGGTAGCGGTGCCGAACCTGGCCAGCGTCCTCGCCAACCCAACCGGGATCGTCGACGCCCTGCCGGTGGCCGACCTCCGGTGGCTGCTCTCGACCCTGCCCGTTGCGGCGCCGTCGGGCCTTGCCGACGTCCTGGCCAACCCCACCGGCCTGCTGAGCAACCTGCTCCCGACGCTCACCGGGCTGCTCAGCAACCCCGCCGCCCTGCTGACCAGCTCGACCTCGCTGCTGTCGCAGCTCCCCACCGGGGACCTCGCCGCCCTGCTGTCGGCGCTGCCGGTGCCGGTCCCGAACCTGGGCGCGATCCTCGCCAACCCGTCCTCGGCGATCGGCAGCCTCACGATCACGGACCTGCGGTTCCTGCTGAGCAACCTGCCGGTCCAGGTGCCGGGGAACCTACTCTCCTAGCGCCGGCCGGCCGGTTAGGCGGAGCGCTCGCCTCGCTCCGGGCGCTTGGGGCGCTCGGCGGTGCGGGGGACGAGGGTGGGGTTGACCTTCTCCAGGACCGTGTCCTTGTCGATCACGCACTTGCCGACGTCCTTGCGGGACGGCAGGTCGTACATGACGTCGAGCAGGACCTCCTCCATGATCGCCCGGAGGCCTCGGGCGCCGGTGCCCCGCAGCATCGCCAGGTCGGCGATGGCGGCCAGGGCGTCCTCCGAGAACGCCAGCTCGACGCCGTCGTACTCGAGCACCTTCTTGAACTGCTTGACGAGGGCGTTCTTGGGCTTGGTCAGGATCTCGATGAGGGCCTGGCGGTCGAGGTTGTGGACGTAGGAGATGACCGGCAACCGGCCGACGAACTCCGGGATCAGGCCGTACTTGAGGAGGTCCTCGGGCAGCACCTGGGCGAGGATCGTGCCGATGTCCTTGTCCTCACGCTTGCGGACGTCGCCGCCGAAGCCGATCCCCCGGGCCCCGATCCGGGACTCGATGATCTTCTCGAGGCCGGCGAAGGCACCGCCGCAGATGAAAAGGATGTTGGAGGTGTCGATCTGGATGAACTCCTGGTGGGGGTGCTTGCGGCCCCCCTGGGGCGGCACGCTGGCCGTGGTGCCCTCCAGGATCTTGAGCAGCGCCTGCTGGACGCCCTCGCCGGACACGTCCCGGGTGATGGACGGGTTTTCCGACTTGCGGGCGATCTTGTCGGCCTCGTCGATGTAGATGATGCCGGTCTCGGCCTTCTTCACGTCGTAGTCCGCGGCCTGGATGAGCTTGAGCAGGATGTTCTCGACGTCCTCGCCGACGTAGCCGGCCTCGGTGAGGGCCGTGGCGTCGGCGATGGCGAAGGGCACGTTCAGCATCTTGGCCAGGGTCTGCGCCAGGAGCGTCTTGCCGCAGCCCGTGGGGCCGAGCAGCAGGATGTTGGACTTCTGGAGCTCGACATCGCCGTCGCGGCGGTTGTCGGCCTGGATGCGCTTGTAGTGGTTGTAGACGGCGACGGAGAGGATCTTCTTCGCCTGCTCCTGGCCGACGACGTAGTCCTTCAGGAACTCGTAGATCTCCCGGGGCTTGGGGAGCTCCTCAAGCTTCAGCTCGGGCGACTCGGTGAGTTCCTCTTCGATGATCTCGTTGCAGAGGTCGATGCACTCGTCGCAGATGTAGACGCCCGGCCCGGCGATCAGCTTCTTGACCTGTTTCTGAGACTTACCGCAGAAGCTACATTTGAGTAGATCGCCCCCATCGCCGAACTTCGGCATCCCCTCACTCCCCTCCGTCGGCTAGGCGACTTGGTGTGGCTAGGCCGTTGCTTCTTCGAGCTGCTCAGCGAGGACGTCGGATTGCTCTCGGGCTGTAATGATCTGATCGATAATACCGTACGCCTTGGCCTGCTCGGAGTTCATGATGAAGTCTCTGTCGGTATCGCGGGAGACTTTCTCAAGATCCTGACCGCTGTGGTCGGCCAGGATCTTGTCCAGCAGGGCCCGCATCCGCAGGATCTCCTTGGCGTGGATCTCGATGTCCACCGCCTGGCCACCCAGGCCTCCCACCTCCGGCTGGTGGATGAGCACCCGGGAGTTCGGAAGGGCGAAACGCTTGCCCTTCTCCCCCGCCGCCAGCAGCACCGCAGCGGCGCTGGCCGCCTGGCCGATGCACAGGGTGGCGACGTGCGGCTTGATGAATTGCATGGTGTCGTAGATCGCCAGCAGGGCGGTGATCGACCCGCCGGGTGAGTTGATGTAGAGCCAGATGTCCCGGTCGGGATCCTCGGACTCGCAGAAGATGAGCTGGGCGGTCACCAGATTGGCGACGTTGTCGTCGATCGGGGTTCCGAGGAAGATGATGCGGTCCTTGAGCAGGCGTGAGTAGATGTCGAATGACCGCTCCCCGCGGTTGGTCTGCTCAACAACGACGGGCACGAGGTAGTTCTCCATCCAACCGCTCCTTGCTTTGAGTTTCGGTGGATCCCGGTCAGCCTTCGGGGTTGGCTTCGTCGGTGATGTTGGCCTGCTCCACCAGATAGTCGAGGACCTTTCTTCGAAGGATATCACCGGCCAGAGCCTCGACCCGGCCAGCCTGGACAATGTCCCGCCGCAGTTCGTCGGGGGTCTTGCCCGCCCGCCTGGCCAGGTGCTCGACCTCCTCGTCGAGCTCGGCCCGGGTGACGTTCATGCCCTCGGCCTTGGCGATTTCGTCCAGGAGGAAGTCGGCTCCGATCGAGCGCTCGGCGGCTCGCCGCTGGGCGGTGCGCAGCTCGTCCTCGTTCATCTTCAGCACTTCGAGGTAGTCCGGGAGGCTCATGCCGTGCTGGCGTACCTCCCGGAGCAGGGCCTCCATCCGGGCGTCGGCCTCGGCCTGGACCAGGCTCTCGGGCACCGGGACCGCGGCCAGGTCGATCAGCTCGTCGAGGAGGCGGTTGCGGATCTCCCGGTCGGCCTGCACGCCCTTGTACTCCTCGATGCGGTCCCGGATCTCGCCCTCCAGCTCCTCGATCGTGTCGAACTCCGAGGCGGTCTTGGCGAAATCGTCGTCGATGTCGGGCAGGCGCTTGGCGTTGACCTCCTTGACGATGACGGTCATCGTGGCCTCTTTGCCGCCGTGATCCTTGCTCAGGCGCTCCGGGAGGGTGGTGTTGAACTTGATGATGTCGCCGGCCCGCGTGCCCGTGAGCTCCTTGTCGAGCTCGGGGGCCAGGGTGGCAGAGCCGAGCTCGTACATGAAGTCGTTCGCACTGGCCTCGTCGATCTTCTGGTCGTGGATGCTCGTCTTCACGTCGATCAGGAGGTGGTCCCCCGTCTCGGCATTGCGGGCGACGGGGTCGAGGGTGGCGAACCGCTTGCGCAGGACGTCGAGGCGGTCGTCGATCTCCTCGCGGGTCGCCTTCGTGCTCGGCCGCTCGATCTCCAGCTCCCGGTAGTTGGGGAGGTGGAGATCCGGGCGGACCTCGACGGTGGCCGTGAAGCTCAGGCTGTCGCCCTCGAAGTCGGTGACCTCGATGTCGGGGGTCGCCACGGGCCGGAGGGACTCCTCCTTGGCGGCGTCGGTGTAGAGCCGGGGCAGCGAGTCCTCGAGCATGCGCTGGCGGATGGCGTCCTTGCCCATCCGGGACTCGAGGATCTGGCGGGGTACCTTGCCCTTGCGGAACCCGGGCACCTTGAATTCCTGGCTGAGCTTGCGGACGGTGTCCGAGGTCAGCTTGTCGATCTCTGACGGCTCCACCTCGACGAGGAGGCGGACCTTGGTGGGACTCTCGCGTTCGACTGTCGTTTTCATAGAAAGGCATCGTAGCGCAGAGTTCGCGAGCCTCGACGGTGGCTGGGGCGCCTTTTGGCGGAGATTGCGGCCTTCCGCCGCGGGGACTCGGGCGTTGCGGCGCGGTGCGGGGGGTCCCGCGGCCGCCGGGGCGGGATAATAGGGTGGTCCGGAGGTCCGGGTGTTCGCGGGACGTAGCGCAGCTTGGCAGCGCGCCTGCTTTGGGAGCAGGAAGTCGGGAGTTCAAATCTCCCCGTCCCGACGTGCCGGTTGCGGTAGGTGCAGGTGATCCGGTGCAGGTGGTCCGGTGCGTGGTGTTCAGGTGCGGGCGTAGCTCAATGGTAGAGCTCCAGCCTTCCAAGCTGGTGGTGAGGGTTCGATTCCCTTCGCCCGCTCTCGTGGTTCACCGATGTTCCTCTGCGGGGTTCCTTGCGGTTTCGTGGCCACACCGGAAGAAAGGGGTCCGATGACCGAGCACGCCAAGATCCGGCAGTTCGTCGAGACCAACGGCAGGCGCTTCGTCGACACCCTGAAGGAGGCCTGCTCCTTCCCCAGTATCTCGGCCGAAGGCCTGGGGCTGGAGCAGATGTCGGACTGGCTGGAGGACAGGTTCAAGGGCATGGGGGCCACCGTGTCCCGCCTGGAGGTCGCCGGGGCGCCGCCGGCGTTGCTGGGAGAGTTCCGGGGTACCGGCTCCCGTACCGGGTCGTCGGGGTCGTCGGCCTCGGGGTCGTCGGCCTCGGGGTCCGAGCCGGCGTCGGAGGCCGGCAGGACCCTCATGATCTACGACCACTACGACGTCCAGCCCGTCGACCCCATCGACCTTTGGCACTCGCCGCCCTTCGAGCCGGCGGAGCGGGACGGGCGCATCTTTGCCCGGGGCGTCTCCGACAACAAGGGCGACCTCGTGGCGCGGCTGTGTGCGCTGGAGACCTATCAGGAGGTCTTCGGCGAGCTGCCGTTCAACGTCAAGTTCTTCGTTGAGGGCGAGGAGGAGACGGGCAGCCTGCACTTCGAGCAGATCTGCCGGGCTCACGCCGACCGCCTCCAGGCCGACCACTGCGTGTGGGAGGGCTGGCGGATCGACCACGATGGCCGGCCGGAACTGGTGTACGGATGCAAGGGACTCCTCTACGTCGAGCTTCGCTGCCGCATGCTCACCTACGACCAGCACTCCTCCAATGCCTGCTACATCCCTTCCGCCGCCTGGCACCTGCTGCGCGCGGTGGCGTCGATCAAGAGCCCCGACGACAAGGTGGCGATTCCCGGCTTTTACGACGACGCCCGTGGCCCCCAGCCGGAGGACGCTCCCATGCTGGAGCGCCTGCCCTTTGACGAGGCGGCCGAGCTGAAACGCCTCGGGATCACGGCCTTCGCCGACGGCCTCACCGGCATGGAGCTGCGGAAGGCGCTGATCTACAACCCCACCGCCAACATCGCCGGGTTCGTCACCGGCTACACGGTGCCCGGGGCGGCCAAGACGGTCCTTCCGGCGGAAGCCACGGCGAAGCTCGACTTCCGGCTCGTGCCCGACCAGGACGCCGGAGACATCGCCCGCAAGCTCCGGCGCCACCTCGACGACAACGGCTTCGCCGACGTCGAGATGGAGACCATCGGCGAGGAGAACCCGTCCCGATCCCCCACCGACTCCACCCTGGGCCGGGCGATCGAGTCGGAGGCGGCGTCGTGGTGGCCGCTCGAGCCCGCCGTCTGGCCGCTGATGCCCGCCACGGGGCCGATGTACCCGGTGGCCCGGCTGCTCGGGATCCCCATCTGTTCGCCCCCCGGCGTCACGAGACCGGACTCCGCAATCCACGCGCCGAACGAGCACATCCGCGTCGACGACTTCTACGACGTGATCGGCTACACGGCGGCGTACCTGTCGGCATACGGTGAGCTCTGAGCGAGCGAAGCCTGTCGACTAGCACCGAACGCCCACACGGGAGCAGAATGCACGAGGCTGTAATTTCGAGCTATAACCACAGGGGTGTAGTTTTGCTTTGCTACACTCCGACCGACCACACGACAGACACGAGGCGGGCATGGCACGACGGGGCGGGGCCGCGGCCCAATCCATCCTTCCGGTTGCAGCGATCATCGCCGTGCTCCTGGTCCTCGGCGTCGTCTTGCTCGTGACGCGCACCAGTCACCATCCGTCGGCACCGAGCCTCGGCGTCACCTCGCCCTCGCCGTCCACTGCGGGGCCCAGCGGTGCCTCTGCCAGTCCATCTCCGGTCCCCACCACGCCCAGCCCTGCGCCGTCCGTTGCGCCCACGTCGGGGGCCGCAGGGCCGTCCGCCGGGGGGGTGGCCCCGTCCGGCGGTCCCACCGCTCCCACCGCTCCCGCCGGGGGCGTCCCACCGCAGGCCGCCGGGCCCGGGCACATGCCGAACACCGGAGCGCCATTCCCCTGGTGGATGGGCCTGCTCCCCGTTTCTGTCGGCATCGGCCTTATGCGGGCCTTGCGGCGCAGACCGGAGCCTCTCGGGGCCAGTGCTGGCGGTGGCGCTGGTGCCAGTGTTGGCGCCCGTGCCGGTACGGCTATGCGGGAGCGGCGACCGGCGTCTCGGCCGCGAGGGCGGCCGGACTCCGGCCCAGGCCGGAACCGTCCATGATCCGGATCGGCCCTGTTGCGGCTCTTGCTGGCCGGGGCCTTCAGGGTCTCGCTCCCTCGCACCGATAACGCCTGAGCGGAGCCAGGACGATGCTCCGTGAGCGGGCAACATTCCTGCGAGGATGGAGAGAGTTCACCGCACGACGACCGGACCGGGGCGCCGGTCCAGGGCTGTGATCGCAGCACCTGCGCCCGTAGCTCAGCTGGATAGAGCGTCGGACTTCTAATCCGAGGGTCGGGGGTTCGAGTCCCTCCGGGCGCGCTGGACTTATCTATTGCGTGAAGAGGTCTCCATTGCCCTCCTCACGGGAATTCGGCGCCGGCGATGGAGCGGTGCCGAGGCGGATCGCGCCTACCAGCGACTTCGGGTGCTGCCGGTCCGGCTCGTCGATAACCTGCGCGATCTGAACCGGGCGTGGGACCTATCGCGACGCTACGACAATCACCCCATCTGCGACATGCTGTACGTCGCTGTGGCGGAACGCGCTCGCAACGTG